>URBP01000146.1 GCA_900546105.1 uncultured Collinsella sp. | reverse complement strand
CATCTCTCCATGGAGTGTTACTACTGCTCGCTCGCCGATGAATCCGATGAGCCCCAGAAACACGACCGCCAGCTTGATATCCGCTGGATTCCACGCACCTCGCTTGCCACGGTGGAATGGATGCCCGCCGACAAGGGGCTCATTGATGCTCTGATTGAGTTAAAGGAAGATCGGCTTGAGGCAAGCTCCGCCGATGACGCCGCGCCCAACACAACCGACAAACCCGCCACCAAACCCAAGCGCGCACCTAAACGCCGCAGCAAAAAGCGTCCCAAGCCCGGTCTGCTCGACGGCATCGATACCTCGGACCTCTCCGCTGACGAGCGCGAACTGGTCCGCCGTCGCGCCGCCATCAAAAAGTCCATGAAGGGCAACAAGCGCGCCAACACCAAGCCCGAGCTGCTCGTACGTCAGCGCCTACGGGCCGCGGGCCTTACGGGCTATCGTTTGGAATGGAAGGTACCCGGCAAGCCCGACATCGCCTTCCCCGGCCGCAAGATCGCCATCTTCGTCAACGGTTGCTTTTGGCACCGCTGCCCCAAGTGCAACCCAAGCCAGCCCAAGCGCAACGTTGAGTTTTGGGAGGCAAAGTTCCGTCGCAACGTCGAGCGCGACCGTGCTGCTGTGGCAGCGCTCACTCAAATGGGCTGGACGCCCATAACCATCTGGGAATGCGAACTCAAAAAAGACCGCATCGACGCCACGATGGAAAAGGTCATCGAGCAGGTGCGCGCCACAGAGCCGCAGCGCTAACAGCGAGCATTCACACGCTCCGCACGTCCGCGCCACATCCACGTCACAAACCTTAGAAAGCCCTTAAGCTCAAAACCTTTCAAGAGTGTTACTCGATACCTCTGACCTGCAGTTTCATCGTAACACTAAACCAGGTTAAGCCTTTCTTTAGCGCTTCTTTGCGGCAGCCGCGGCATAATACTGCCAACGCACGGGACCTAGCAGCAAACCTCGCGCGCAATCTTTTGGTGGACATCGAGGAGGCCGCATAAGCATGCATTCTTCCAATGACGCAGCACAGCAGCCATCCCTAAAACATGCAAACCTTTTCTCCTTCCCCCCGACACAGAGAAACGGCCTCCCCGACTCCCCCACCACAAAAGCCAAACGCTCAACCGACCAGAGCCACAACTTGCGAGCATCCTTCGATAAGCTCCAAGCATCCCTAGACAAGGCGTTCCCCGAACAGGCAAGAGCAATCTAAGCCCATCGCGCTTTATACTGATGCCATGCGAAACATGGATCACATAGAATTGCACCGCGGAGGACGCGAGGAAGCGTTTCCCGAGACCGCCGAAGACTGGCCCTATATTGCCGAACGCGCAGAATTCGCTCGCTATCCGGGCAATTCCGTCCCCTGGCACTGGCATTCCGAAGTTGAGCTTTTCTACATGGAGCAGGGAGCGATCGACTATCGAACGCACGCGGCTCATGAGCACGTACGCTTTGAGGAAGGGTCCGCCGGCTTTATCAACGGCGGCGTTTTGCACAGCACGCTGCAATCACCCAATTCGGCGCCAGCCATTCAAATGCTGCATATCTTTCAGCCGTCGATGCTCGGCGATCCCGCGGGGCGTCTCCAAAAGCGCTACATCAACCCATTGCTTCAATGTCGAGGCGTCGATGTGCTCAAATGGTCGCCCACCAATCCCGACGATATGCCCTTTATCGATTTGCTAAAGAGCTCCTTTAGCCACGACCTTCAACGGCCGCAGAACGAGATGGCGCTTCGAAATAGTTTGTCAGAGCTCTGGATTCAGATTAACGCCAAGACCGAACCGCTCTTTTCTTCCGACGGCGCCTCTTGGATGACCAGCCGCGACGTACAGTTCAAGGCAATCCTGGACTTTATCCGCGCAAACTATGCAGCCGCTATAGATGTGCCCCAGATGGCATCTGCAGCCGGCGTAAGCGAAAGAGAGTGTTACCGCATTATCGAAACTTGTGCAGGAACGACCCCGGCGGCATATCTACGCGCATACCGCATAAACCGTGCTTGCGAACTTTTGGCACACACCACGCGAACGGTACAGACAGTCGCGCGCCAATGCGGATTTATAACAGCAAGCCATCTTGGCCAGGTATTTAAAGAACAAATGGGGTGCACTCCTTCGAGCTATCGAGCAGCGAGGCAGAATCTCGATAGCACCAGGCAGAAATCCCGCTAGCCCTTCTTCTGTCACTGCATCAAACTTGCAGGCAAACAACAGAGAGGAGCAATCATATGAAGCACTTTGACCATATCGTATTTGACGTTGATGGGACATTGGCAGATACAGAAGAAAGCGTTCTGTCATCGCTTGTCCAGATTGTCCAAGAAGAGACCAGCAAAACGCTTCCCCGACACGAGCTTGACTTTGCCCTCGGCATACCCGGCAA
>URBP01000145.1 GCA_900546105.1 uncultured Collinsella sp. | reverse complement strand
AGTTGCGAGGCGCTTTTTGCTATAGAGATAAAACCTCAGGAAAAACCTGCCAAAATAAACCTGTCCCCAAATGGAAGGTTTTACTGGAGGGTGGCGTCGATGGCCTTGACTAGGGCACTGCGCATGCCGGCGTCCTCGAGCGCGACGACGCCCTTGATGGTAGCACCGCCGGGCGAGCACACGGCATCCTTCATCGCTGCGGGATGCTGACCGGTTGCAAGCTGCAGCTTTGCCGTACCCAGCACCATCTGGCTCACAATGCGATAGGCATCGGCACGCGGGATACCGTGCTTGACCGCCGCATCGCCCAGGGCCTCGATCGCCATGGCGACGAATGCCGGAGCGCAACCGCCCACGGTGCCGCCCACAAACAGCAGGCTCGTATCGAGCTCGACCACCGTGCCAAGTTTGCCAAGTAGATCGAGCACCACAGCGCTCTGTTCATCACTAAGCGTGGAAGCCTTCTCGCAAGCGATGACGCCCTCGCCCACCGAAACCGGTGTATTAGGCACCGTCGAGATATGCGCGACGCCCGGCAGGGCCTGCTCCCACTTGGCACTGTCCCAGGTCCAGGCAACCGACAGAACGACCTTTTTGGCAAGAGCATCCTTGAGCGGGGCGAATACCTTCTCAATCATGTACGGCTTGACCGCAGCGACCACGATATCGGATGCGGCGACAACCTCGGCGGCATCGTGGCAAGCGGCCATCCCGCGCGCCTCACAGCGCTCAACCAGTGCGTCGTAGCGACCCGCACAGGCGCACATGTCGCTCGCAGCTACACCGGCAGCGATCCAGCCATCAGCCATAGCGCTCGCCATATTGCCAAAACCGACAAATCCAATCTTCATATCACATAGTCCTTTCAGACACATTCCTCAAAACGAAAGGTATTGTCCCACGCCATTGTTTCGTATTGCCGACCTATTTGTGATACGGCTCGCCACGGCTGATCTTGCAGGCACGGTAAATCTGCTCTAGCAGCACCACACGCGCCAGGTTATGCGGCAGGGTAATGCGTCCAAAACTGAGCATCTCGTCGGCGCGTGCGCGCACATCGTCGCTCACGCCGTCCGATCCGCCAATCACAAAGGCGATGTCGCTGTTACCACGTAGCATAAGATCATCGAGCCGCGCCGAAAGTTCCTCGCTCGAGCGCTCTTTGCCCTCAATGGCCAGCAAGATCACATGTGCTCGAGGCGGCAGGGCTGCAAGAATCGCAGCCCCCTCCTTGTCGCGCGCAGCATCCACACTGCCCGCCTTAGCCGGATCGATATCGGCCACCTCGCGGATATCCACCTTGGCATAGGCACCTAGGCGCTTGGTGTACTCAGCGCATGCGTCCTTCCAAAAGCGCTCCTTGAGCTTACCGACGCAAACGACGGTGTATTTCACGTGCGCCTACTCCTTCGAATCGTTTTGAACTTTGCCGGCAGCCAGCATCTGCTCGAACATAGAGGCCGACTGCGAGAAGTCGCTCGGCAACACGACCGTCGAGGTTTTGCCCGTACGTGCGAACTCCGTCATCATCTCGGTCCACTGCGTAAACATGAACAGCTGGTTGGCCTCATCGTTGCCAACGCCTGTCTCCTGGATAATCTCGAGCGAATCCTTGATGCCCAGCGCGATGGCTTTGCGCTGGTTGGCGATGCCCTCGCCTGCCTTTTCCATCGCCTCGGCCTCGGCGGTCGCCTCGGTGACGCGCTTGATGCGGTCGGCCTCGGCGAGCTCCTGCGCGGCAGCGCGCTTGCGCTGGGCGGCGTTGATGTCGTTCATGGAGTTCTCAACCTCGGTCGGCAGTGCGATTTTGGTGATGAGCGTCGACACGAGGGTGAAGCCGTAGGCAGCCATCTGCTCGGAAACGGTAGCGTTGACATCCTTGGCGATGTCATCCTTCTTGGCAAAGACCTCATCGAGTGTGTAGACGGGGATGGAGGAGCGCAGGGCATCGGTGATGAAGTCGCGCATCTGGTCGACGGGCTCCTGCAGCATGTAGTAGCTCTTGTAGATGCCCGAATCTGCCGGGCCGGCGCCCATGTCATAGCTCACGTGGTACTGAGCGGAGACCTCAAGGCCGATGGTCACGTTGTCCTGGGTCTTAACGTCGATGCCAAAACCGTTTTTCATGGTGCGCAGGCTCACCGTGGCGGCCTTGCGGTCGATCACGGGCACCTTCACGTGGAAGCCCGCGTTGACGATACGATTGAACTTACCCAAGCGCTCGATGATCACAGCGTGCTGCTGCTCAACGACATAACAGGCGTTGGGGAGCAGGAGCAACAGGATGATGATGGGAATCAAAAGGCTGGTAAGGGCGGCGATGATACCGGAAAACAGCATGGTCTCTCCTCTGATAGGCACACATGGCATTAGGATACCCGCACGAAGCAGCTGTGTGACACCAACAAGAGGACCCGTGGTCAAAAAAGGCCAAATATGAGTACTGTTACCAGTTTAGTAACAGCGTATTTGGGTCAAAATCGCCTCTTTGAACCCGAAGTCTATCGAAATTACTTCATTTTGTCTCAAGGTTGAGCCAAATTAGCGTACATCTGTTGCGTA
>URBP01000144.1 GCA_900546105.1 uncultured Collinsella sp. | reverse complement strand
AGCCCCGTACTTCCCGCCAACGCAATTAAAGCCACGTCTTCGGACGTGGCTTTTTGCGTTTGATGCACTTTGTTTCGATAGAACGATCGCCCTGGCGCATCTTCGCCCAGAATCCCCGCCCCTTCGGGAACGCAAGTAAAATCTAATAAGTATATTTGTCTGAACAACAGCTTTGTTGCGCAACACCTGTTCAACGAGACAGGGGGTTAGGCTATACTAAATTGCACTGTAGGCCGCATCTGATGCATTTCGCTCCAAGCGCGGCATTCAGTGGATATCCGATTTACCATTTGGATGTCCTGCGGTCATTTAGCGTCTCGACACAAGCTCGGCCCCGGAGCTCGTTCGAGCTGTTCGTATTCCTTGAAAGGGGAAAAATGGACATATCGAGGAAGACTGATTACGCCCTTCGTATGTTGGCGATGCTTGCCGAGGATCCGGAGCGTTTGCTTTCTGTTCGCACCGCTGCCGAAGAGGTCAATGTTCCGTATTCGTTTGCCCGCTCGATTCAGCACGGTTTGGTCCAGGCCGGTATTGTGGAGAGCCTGCGTGGCGTCCACGGTGGCATGCGTCTCAAGGTCAGTCCGGACGACGTCACCATCCGCCAGGTCGTCGAGGCCGTTCAGGGCCCTATGGTTATGAATGATTGCACCGCACCCGATGGCGACTGTGCACGCATGGGCACGTGCTGCTATCATCCCCTGTGGGCCGGAGCTCAAGCGTTGATGCGCGATTACCTCGATTCCGTTTCGCTCGGCGACATCGTCGCTCACCGCCAGTTCCCGGCCGTCGATCCCAAATTCGCCGACCGCGAAGCGTTTCCCGAGTACGCCACCTGCGCGTGCGCTTGCCGGGAGGAATAGCGCCGCATAAGGAGCATAGATATGATTCAGGACCCCTTTCGTTCGATGATTCGTTCGGAAGGGGTCCTGCGTTATCGCGACCTTCCGTGGCGCCGCACGCGCGATCCGTACATCATTTGGCTTTCTGAGGTCATGTTGCAGCAAACACAGGTGCCACGCGTGGAGACGCGTATGCCGGCGTGGCTCGATCGCTTTCCGACCGTGCAGGCGCTTGCCCAAGCCGCGCCTTCCGATGTTTTGGACGCTTGGCAGGGCATGGGCTACAACCGACGCGCTCTGGCGCTCCACAAGGCCGCTCAGCGCGTTGTGGAGGACTGGGACGGTGAGTTTCCGCGTGAGACGCGTGACTTGGTCGCTCTGCCTGGTATTGGCCCGGCAACGGCGCAAGGTATCCGGTCGTTTGCGTTTGACCTTCCAGGCGTGTATCTGGAGACCAACGTGCGCACGGTCTTTCTGCATCACTTCTTTCCCGATGTACCGGCTGTTCCCGACCGCGAGCTGGTGCCGCTGATTCAGGCGGCCTGTCCGGCGGTCCCCGGTGCGGCGACCGACGAGATCGCTCCCTTTGCCGTGCCGCTCGATGATGCCGACACGCCGCGCGCGTGGTATTACGCGTTGCTGGACTACGGCGCATATCTAAAAAAGACGTTGCCCAATCCGTCCAGGCGCTCGGCGGGCTATAGCCGTCAATCAAAGTTTGAGGGCTCACGTCGCCAAAAGCGCGCGCATATCGTGCGCATGTTGCTGGCAGCGCGCGATGGCCAACCGGCGGGGATTACGCTTGCTGATGCCGTGGTGGGCGTTAACGATATGGAAGCGGCGGCTGGGCGCGGGCCGGTCGAGCGCGAGCTTGTCGCGGGCATTCTGGCCGACCTGGAGCGTGAGGGCTTTTGCCGAGCCGAGGGCGATCGCTGGCTGAGCATTTAGCCCGTGGAAATCTGAAGAACAGGATTGTAAGGTTTAGATTTCCGACATGAGGGCATCCTAAAGACGAGGCCGCTCGAAGCCTACGGGCGGCATGCGTTGAAGGGAAGTACACCTATGGATTTTGAGAATTCCCAAACCAAGAAGAACCTCGAGACCGCTTTTGCCGGTGAGTCCCAGGCGCACACCAAGTATCGCTACTATGCCTCCAAGGCAAAGAAGGACGGCTACGTTCAGATCTCGAACATCTTTGCCGAGACGGCTGGCAACGAGTCCGAGCACGCCAAACTGTGGTTTAAGTATCTGCACGATGGCGCCGTCCCCGATACCCTGGACAATCTGCGCGATGCCGCCGCGGGTGAGAACTACGAGTGGACCACGATGTACGACGAGTTTGCCAAGACCGCCGAGGAAGAGGGCTTTGCCGAGATTGCCGCAAAGTTCCGTGGTGTCGCCGCCGTCGAGAAGGCCCACGAGGAGCGCTACAACAAGCTCGTCGAGCGCATTGAGTCGGGCGAGGTGTTTGAGCGCGAGGGCGTAAAGGTGTGGAAGTGCCTGAACTGCGGACATCTGCACGTTGGTGCCGAGGCACCTGAGGTGTGCCCGGTGTGTAACCACCCCAAGGCGTACTTTGAGGAGCAGGTGGTGAACTACTAGCGCTTGGCGCTGGCTGCTGCGGAGCGCAGGGCGGGGAAATACCTTTCCCTCTCGCTCACGGCTTCGCAGAGTCGCGCGAGGCAAAGGTATTTCCCCGCCTTGCGCTCCGGCGTTGGGTCGTCGCGTGCTCGATACAGAAAAGCTGATAAAAAAGGTTGTGTGCCG
>URBP01000143.1 GCA_900546105.1 uncultured Collinsella sp. | reverse complement strand
GGGGCCACACATCATGCCGAGGGCCACAAAGGTCGCAAGAATACCCATGGCACGGCCTCGTTCGCGCGCCGGAAACGACTCGGTGATGATACCCATGTTGTTAGCCATGGCCGCCGCGCAACCGACGCCCTGAACAATGCGTGCCAGGATAAGAACCTCGAGCGAGGCCGAAAGGCCGCACAGCAGCGAACCGACCGAAAAAACGATGACGCCCAGCTGGAACACATTCACCTTGCCGCGCACGTCGCCCAGACGGCCAAACGGCAACATAGCCACGCAAGTCGCAAGCAGATACACCGAGCTTACCAGCTGAATGCGATCGAGGCCCACGCCCAGCTCCTTTTGCATCACGGGCAGCGCCACGGTCACGACGGTCGAATCCAGACACACCATAAACGTCATGATGAGCACAGTGAACAGAATCGCCCATTTGTTCTTGCCATGGGTGTCGCCCTCTAGGGCAATGTGCTCGCGGCGCAGCTGCTCTGCGGTTTTCTCCATATCCATCCTTTCGAGTGGCGCAACGCAAAAACGGGGCCCCAATCGCCTGTAAACAGTCGCGATTGGGGTCCCGCCTACGGAATCGGAACGAAAGGTCGCCGAAGCTTTCTGCCAGCATCGGCGCCTTGTGCGAACGCTAGCCTAGCACTGCTCAAGCGCCTGCTCAAGGTCAGCAATCAGGTCGGCCGTGTCCTCGAGGCCGCACGACAGGCGCACCATGTCGGCGGAGATACCGCAGGCGATGAGCTCCTCGTCGTTCATCTGGCGATGCGTAGCGTTAGCAGGATGCAGGCAGCAAGTGCGGGCGTCGGCCACATGCGTGGCGATCTGGGCGAGCTTGAGGCTCTTCATAAAGGTCTCGGCCGCCGCGCGACCACCATTAAAGCCAAAGCTCACGACGCCGCAGGTGCCGTTGGGCATGTACTTCTGAGCCAGGTCATAGTACTTATCGCCCTCCAGGCCCGGATAGCTCACGAAGCGTACCTTGGGATGGCTCTGCAGGAACTTGGCAACGGCCAGGCCGTTCTCACAATGACGCGGCATGCGCACATGCAGGCTCTCGAGCGAGCTGTTCAGGAAGAACGCCGCCTGCGGGTTCTGCATGGGGCCGAGGTCGCGCATGAGCTGCGCGGTGGCCTTGGTAATGAAGGCACCCTCGCGACCGAACTTCTCGGCATAGGTCACGCCGTGGTAGCTCTCGTCGGGCGTGGTAAGACCCGAGAACTTGTCCGCATGAGCCATCCAGTCAAACTGGCCGTGATCGACGATCACGCCGCCCAGGTAGGCAGCATGTCCATCCATGTACTTGGTGGTGGAGTGCGTAACGATGTCGGCGCCCCACTCAAAGGGACGGCACATCACGGGCGTCGGGAAGGTGTTGTCGACCATCAGCGGCACGCCGTGGTCATGCGCGGCCTTGGCAAAGCGCTCAATATCGAGCACGGCAAGGGCGGGGTTGGCGATCGTTTCGCCAAAGACGAGCTTGGTGTTAGGCTGGAAGGCGGCCTCCAGCTCCTCATCGGTGCAGTCGGGGGCGACGAACGTGCAGGTCACGCCCATGCGGCCCATGGTGTGGGCGAGCAGGTTATACGTACCGCCGTAAATGGCAGAGCTCGCGACCACATGATCGCCGGCACCGGCCACGTTAAAGATCGCGAGGAAGTTCGCAGCCATGCCCGAGCTCGTGAGCATCGCGGCGGTGCCTCCCTCCATCTCGCAGATCTTGGCGGCAACCAGATCGCACGTGGGGTTCTGCAGGCGGCTGTAGAAGTAGCCCGACTCCTCCAGGTCAAACAGCTTGCCCATATGCTCCGACGTGTCGTACTTCCACGTGGTGGACTGGTAGATGGGCACCTGGCGCGGCTCGGCATCTCCCGGGTGATAGCCGCCCTGAACACACGTCGTACCGATGGTCTGCTCGCTCATATCTAGCTCCCTTACTTGGGTTTTGTTTTATTCGGTTCACGATACCGCTACCGCACACCCCTCTCAACCCATCCCGCTGATAGGTTATGGGACAAATTAATCAGGTTAATTTGTCCCAAACCTTATGAAAGTGTTCGATAGCGAAAAACAATGAGATATGCACTGCGGTCTCGATAAGCGAATGCGCCGGCAAGGGTACCATAGGCGGGTACACCGTGACCAAGGAGACAACGATGAAGCAAATCGATACCACCCAGCTCAACACTGCCGCCTGCCAAGCTCAGGCTGCCGAGTACCACGCCCGCGGCTTTAACTGCGCCCAGGCCGTTGCTTGCACACTTGCGCCTGCCGTCGGACTCGACCCCCAGATCGCCTTTACCCTCACCGAGGGCTTTGGCGCCGGCATGGGCGGCATGACCGAGACCTGCGGCGCCATCTCGGGCGCCGTGGCCATCATGGGCTTTGTGATGAGCGACGGTATGGAGAACCCCAAGACCAAGGGCCAGACCTACAAGCTGTCGCGCGAGATTGCCAAGCGCTTTGGCGAGAAGAACACCACGACTGTCTGCGGCACGCTCAAAGGCGTCGGATCGGATAATGGCCCTCTCCGCAGCTGCCCCGGCTGCATCGACGATGCCATCGAGATCGCCTGCGATATGCTAAAGCAACTCGCCGAGTAAACAGCAGCAACATAAAACGACGGCCGGCGCGCTTGGGATCCATCCAAAAGCAC
>URBP01000142.1 GCA_900546105.1 uncultured Collinsella sp. | reverse complement strand
CGCAAAAGCGTCGCCCCCGTTTTTAACCATGCCAGCTGAACCTGGTTCAGTTTGGTTGATTTCCGATCTCAGCCGAACACATTGAGCGGAAAGGCCGTTCCCGCAGTCAGTCGAACGTCCCCGGGGCCCTTCTCAGGCCCCGGGGACGGCATTTTCCCAGTTGAAGGAACGGTGGAGATGTGTTTCGATGGGTCAGATTCGTGTCGTTCCGAAAAGACCGTGAACCTTTTGTGGGACGCTCGACGCCGTGGTATCATAGCCGAGTTTGTTGTCTTGGTCGGAAACCAAGACGCCTTATGCGCTGATCGGTAACCAGCGCCTGACCAATAAGGAGTCCTACCATGAAGCAGGGTATCCATCCCCAGTATGTCGAGTGCACGGTGACGTGCTCCTGCGGCAACACCTTCAAGACGCACGCTACCGTGTCCGAGATGAAGGTCGAGCTTTGCAACGAGTGCCACCCGTTCTACACCGGCCAGCAGAAGTTCGTCGACACCGGTGGACGCGTCCAGCGCTTCGCCGACAAGTTCGGTGGCGCCGCTGCCGCCCAGCTCAAGAAGGCCGAGGAGGCCAAGGCTGCCAAGGCCGCCAAGGCTGCTGAGGCCGAGGCCGCTCGCAAGGCCGCCGCTGAGGCCAAGGCTGCCGAGAAGGCCAAGCGCGCCGCTAAGTTTGCCGAGGAGGCTGCCAAGCAGGCTGCCGAGGCTCCCGCAGAGGCTCCCGTCGAGGAGGCCGCTGCCGAGGCCGAGACCACCGAGGCTGCTGAGTAAATAGCTCGCCGAGAGAATCGCTCGCATTCATGGCTAAAGGGCCGCGTATCCATCTGGGTGCGCGCCCCTTTTCTTTTATTGGTGCAAACGGACCTGCTCCCATGGCACCAAATTGGTGCGAAGGGGGACAGGTCCGTTTGCACCAAATGGCAGAGATGTAGCGTTTGCCCAGATAAAACCTGCCAAAATAAACCTGTCCCTTTTTGGCAGGTCGGTCGTAGTTATTACGTGGCGGTCGAGGTCGACCGTATAGGCCGTGCCTTGTTTGGCTAAAGTACATTTATCTGTGTTTAACTCGCCCAAGGCTGCATGGCATGGGCGATGGCCAAAAAAGGAAAACCACATGGGATTCATGTCAAAGCTGCTGTCCTTTGGATCCGATAAGGACCTCAAGCGCTACTACAAGATCGTCGACCAGATCAACGGTCTTGAGCCCCAGTTTGAGAAGATGACCGAGGAAGAACTCCGCGCCCAGACCGATAAGTTCCGCGAGCGATACGCCAACGGCGAGTCGCTCGACGACATGCTCCCCGAGGCTTTTGCCACCGTGCGCGAGGCTTCTAAGCGCATCACGGGCATGCGTCACTTTGACGTGCAGCTCATCGGCGCCATGGCGCTGCACGAGGGGCATATCGCCGAGATGAAGACCGGCGAAGGCAAGACCCTGGTCTCCACGCTGGCCGGCTACCTCAACGCTATTGCCGGCAAGGGCGTGCACGTCGTTACCGTCAATGACTACCTGGCCAAGCGCGACTCCGAGTGGATGGGCCGCATCTACAAGTACCTGGGCATGACCGTCGGTCTGCTGCAGAACAACATGCCGCTCGAGCTTAAGCGCCCGGCCTACCAGGCCGATGTCACCTATGGCACCAACTCCGAGTTCGGTTTCGATTACCTGCGCGACAACATGGTCACCCGCCCCGAGCAGCGCGTGCAGCGCGGCCACCATTACGCCATCGTCGACGAGGTCGACTCCATCCTGATCGACGAGGCGCGTACCCCGCTCATTATCTCGGGCGCCGGCACCAAGTCCGCCAGTACCTACAAGGACTTCGCGCGTGCCGTGCGCGGCCTTGAGCGCGGCGAGGACGTCTCGCACGACATGCTCACCGCCACCGAGGACGTCGAGCCCACGGGCGACTTTGTCATGGACGAGGCCAAGCACACCATTGCCGCCACCGAGCGCGGCCTTAAGAAGATCGAGCGCCGCCTGGGTATCGAGGACATCTATGCCGACCTTTCGGGCCAGCTGGTCAACCACCTGCAGCAGGCGCTGAAGGCCCAGTACATGTTCCATCGCGACAAGCAGTACGTGGTCACTAACGGCGAGGTCAAGATCGTCGACGAGTTCACTGGCCGCATCATGGAAGGCCGCCGCTATTCCGAGGGCCTGCACCAGGCCATCGAGGCCAAAGAGGGCGTGCTCGTGCGCGAGGAGAACCAGACGCTGGCCACCATCACCCTGCAGAACTACTTCCGTCTGTATGACAAGCTCTCCGGCATGACCGGTACGGCACTCACCGAGGATGCCGAGTTCCGCGAGATCTACAAGCTGCCCGTCGAGGTCATCCCCTCCAACAAGCCCGTTCAGCGTGTTGACCATGAGGACCTGGTGTACCGCACCATCCAGGCCAAGTACAACGCCGTTGCCGATGACGTCGAGCGACGTCACGCCAAGGGCCAGCCGGTCCTGGTGGGCACCGTCTCCATCGAGAGCTCCGAGAAGCTGTCCGCCGCCCTTACCAAGCGCGGCATCGCGCACGAGGTCCTCAACGCTAAGCATCACGAGCGCGAGGCTCATATCGTTGCCCAGGCCGGACGCTACGGCGCCGTGACCATCGCTACTAACATGGCCGGTCGTGGTACCGACATCCTGCTGGGCGGCAACCCCGACGAGCTGGTGCGCGAGCGCCTTGAGTACGAGGGCCTGACCATGG
>URBP01000141.1 GCA_900546105.1 uncultured Collinsella sp. | reverse complement strand
GATCCGTGCGCTCACCGTCATTCAAAGTGAACTTCAGCAGCTTCTTGGACTTCTTGACGGCCTCGCATGCCTTGACCTTCACGGCGCGGAAGTCGCTCTTGGAGAAGGTATCAAAGTCGACGAACTCCTCAAACAGCGGCTCGACGGCAATCTTGGAATAATCAACCGTGGGCTTGAGCGGCTTGACGAAGGGGCTCGCGGCGTTGCCGGCCTCGGCAGCCTTGGCGGCAGCGGCACCGGACTGGAAACCCTTCTCGGGCTTCATGTGCGGGAACAGTAGCACGTCGCGGATGGAAGCCTGGTTGGTGAGCAGCATGACCACGCGGTCGATACCGATGCCGATGCCGCCCGCAGGAGGCATACCGTACTCGAGGGCGCGCACGTAGTCCTCGTCGTACTCCATGGCCTCGTCGTCGCCGCCAGCCTTCTCGGCCATCTGGGCGGCAAAGCGCTCGGCCTGGTCGACCGGGTCGTTGAGCTCGGAGAACGCGTTGGCGTACTCGTGACCGGCGATAACCAGCTCAAAGCGATGCGTCAGGCGCGGATCGTCCTCAAAGCGCTTGGCAAGCGGGCTGACCTCGATGGGGTAATCGCACACGAACGTGGGGTTGACGATGGTGTCCTCGCCCAGCTCATCGTAAATCTCGGCGATGATCTTGCCAGCAGTCCACTCGGGCTTAATCTCCAGGCCCTTCTCGCGCGCGGCGGCAGCAAGCTCCTCGACCGGCGTGTCGATGGTGACCTGCTTGCCGAGCACGTCGGAGACGATGTCGGTCATGGGACGGCTGGCCCACTCACCAGAAAGGTCGATGGTCTGGCCCTGGTACTCGATAACCTCGGGGTTGCCGATGGCCTTGTTAGCCGCCTTGATGACACCCTGGGCGAGCGCCTTCATGCCCTCGAGGTCGGAGAAGGCACGGTAGGCCTCCATCGTGGTGAACTCGGGGTTGTGGGTAAGGTCCATGCCCTCGTTACGGAAGATACGGCCGATCTCGAACACGCGCTCAAAACCGCCGACGATGCAGCGCTTGAGGTGCAGCTCGGTGGCAATACGCAGGTAGCACTCCTGATCGAGCGCGTTGAAGTGCGTGATGAACGGCTTAGCCGTAGCGCCGCCCTGGATGGTCTGCAAGATGGGGGTCTCGACCTCCATGTAGCCGTCGGACTCCATAAAACGACGGAAGGTGGAGAGAATCTGCGAACGCTTACGGAAGGTCTCGCGAACGTCGTCGTTGGCGATCAGGTCGACATAGCGCTGGCGATAGCGGGTCTCCTTGTCGGAGAGGCCGTGGAACTTCTCGGGCAGCGGACGAACGGCCTTGGCAAGCAGGGTCGCACTCTTAGGGGCAACGGAAAGCTGGCCGCGCTGGGTGCGCACGACCACGCCGGTCACGCCCAGGATATCGCCAAGGTCGAGGGCCTTGAGCGTGTTCCAAGCGGTCTCGTCCATGTCATTGATGCGGCAGAACAGCTGAATCTCGGCAGTCGCATCGCGCACGACGATGAACATAATCTTGCCCTGACCGCGCTTGGCGACCACACGGCCGGCGATCTTCACGACGTCCTCGGTGTCCTCACCATCGGCAAGCTCGGCGTGCTTTGCCTCGATATCGGCGACGTAGTCCTCAAGCTCAGAGTGTTCGGGATAGGGGTTCTGGCCCGCCTCGAACAGGGCGGCGCGCTTGGCCAGGCGGGTGGCGCGCTCGTCGTTGAGCGTCGATGCCTGATCGGCGGCGTTCTGGTTCTCTGCCATAAGTTAGCTCCTCAAACTAAAACGCTCCCCAGGATTCGGTCCCAGGGAGCGAAAACATACCTTTACGCGGGACCGTGGTCTAGCGTGCGATCTTGGCGATGGTGTAGACGCGAGTCTTGCCGGAAGGCGTAACGACCTCGACGGAATCGCCCTCGCCGTGACCGATGATGGCGTGACCGACCGGAGACTCGTTGGAGATCTTGTGCTCGAGCGAGTTGGTCTCGGTGGTACCGACGAGCGTGACTTCCATGACCTCACCGTTGGGATCAATCAGAGAAACGGTGGAACCGATGGAGACGGTCAGGTCGCCCGTGCTGGCAGCGATCTGAGCGTTGGCGAGGATGGCCTGGATCTCGGCAATACGAGCGGCGTTCTGGGCCTGCTTGTCCTTAGCGGCGTCATACTCGGAGTTCTCCGAAAGGTCGCCGAACGCGCGGGCTTCCTTGATGTCCTCGACGATCTCCTTGGCGTAATCGCCCTCACGCCAAGCGAGCTCCTCGACGAGCTTCTGGCGGCCCTCAGCGGTCAGTACGATCTGGCTTGCGTCCATACGGATATCTCCCCAACTCTGATCAAACAATCAACTGTCAACAAAACGAAAAAGACCGGCTAGCCTGCGGGCAAGCCGGTCAGGTGCTCACCCCAAAGGGATGGGACTACTCTGCGTCCGCGTCGCTGTCCTCTGCCTGCTTCTTCTTGGCAGCAGCGAGCTTGGCCTCGAGCTCAGCGATCTCCTTGTCCTCCTCGGACTGCTCGACCACGACCTCCTCGGCCTGCTTGGTCTCGGCCTTATCGTCGCCCTCCATACCCTCGCGGATATTCTTGACGGTAGAGCCGAGGGACTTGCCGAGCTTCGGCAGGTTCTTGGGCCCGAAGATAATCAGGACAACGACGAGAATAATGATGAGCTCAGGAGCCCTCAGTCCAAACATGTAGACCTCCACAATACAGCGAGACAAGCTCGAATGAGTATACCGCGGGTATCGCGGTATCACAACAATAGCTAAAAAAAGGGACC
>URBP01000140.1 GCA_900546105.1 uncultured Collinsella sp. | reverse complement strand
TTGCTGTTACTAAAATAGTTACAGTACTCATATTTGGCATTTTTTGCCCACAGGGTCCCGGGAAGACAACAATTCGACTTCCCGGGACCGCTCAACTATTCAAAAATCGGCGCTCCGTGGCCCCAAGAGCCTTCCATGCCGCACACGGTCGAGGCAAACCCGGCAGCAAAGTCGAGCGCGCGCTCGATGGCCTCGGCGCCATCCTCACCACGCTTGGCGGAATCGAGATAGCACATCAAAAACGAGGTGAGGAACGAGTCGCCCGCTCCCATGGTGTCCTTCATGTCCGTTACCGGTTTAGCCAGCTGGCGGTAATAACGCTCGCCGTCGTAAGCAATGCAGCCCTCGGCGCCCGCCGTAGCCGACACAAAACGCGGACCCAGGCCCTTCACCCATGCCAGACGCTCGCGAATCTCGTCCTCACTTGCGGCATCCGCCGCACTAAAGAAAGCGAAATCGACGTAGGGCGCAATCTGCTCGTAGTACTCGTCGGTGGAGTCGTCCGAAAAGTCAAAAGAGACCGTGACGCCCGCAGCCTTCAGCTTGGGCAGCTCGCGCTCGGTAAAGCAATAGTTGCCCGAATGAACCACATCGAACTGCTTCATGTACGAAAGGTCAAAGCGATCGAGGACATAGCGCGCATCGCCACGGATACCGCCCTCGTTGGAGCCGAGGAAGACACGGTCACCATCGACCACGGTAACACGAGCCGCGCCGTTCTCGCCGATGAGTTGTTTACATTTGGCGAGCTCGACGCCCTCGTCCTCAAGGCTCGCGATGACATGCTCGGCCGCGGCGTCGTTTCCAAAGATACCCACATACGCGGAGCGCGCAGCCCCGCACTTCTTGGCATACACGGCAAAGTTCACCGCATTGCCACCCGGATACATAGTGTGGATATGCTCGTAGCGATCGACGACGTTATCGCCAAACCCAAGAGCGCTAACGTTAAATGTCATAGCACCGCTCCCCTCTCGTCCTAACGAGATCGCTGTAATGGCTGCCGTGCCACCCTGGCCCTACGCGAGTTCCAGCAAATCCGGCAGCTGGTCGATAATCTTGTCCGCGGCATCCTGGCTAAAGCCAAAGCGTTCCTCGCGCTTGGCAATAACCGTCAGGCCGGCTCGCTTGCCGGCAGTGATGCCGGGCACCGAATCCTCAACACAGCAGCAGCGATTCGCGGGCAGCCCCAGCAAGTCCAGCGCATGCAGGTAAATGTCGGGCTCGGGCTTGCTCTCCTTAAACTGCTCGCCGCTCACCACGTACTCAAAGGCATCCGACAGCCCGCACGCATTGAGCACTTCCTCGATACTATCCATGGGCGACGAGCTGGCAAGCGCCACGCGAACGCCACGGCGCGGCAGCTCTCGAATCGTATCCACGGCGCCTGGGTTAATCAAAGCCTGATAGTCGCGCGGACGCTTATGCGCCCACTCGTCCCAACGGGCCAACGCTTCCTCGCCAGTGAAATGCCCCTTACCGGCGCGCTCAAACCAATCGACCAGCATATGCAGGAAGAACTGATGCGAGGTACCGACCTGCCCATTCAACTCCTCTTGAGTCAGATTAAGCCCAAGCTCCTTGGCAAACGCGGCAGTCTCGCCCAAGTAGTAATACTCGGTATCGACAATGACGCCGTCCATGTCAAAGATAACGGCGTCGAACGGAAATGCGGACACGGCACCCTCCCTAACAAAAGGACGCCCGCGAACAGGCGCCCGAGCCATGCATTAATCGGCGATTCTAACCCAGCAGCTTATCCAGCGCCACCGCAATGCCATCTTCGTTGTTATCGGCGGTCACCATCTGGGCTACAGCCTTAACCTCATCGACGGCGTTGCCCATGGCTACACCGGTGCCGGCCCACTCAATCATGGACTTATCGTTCTGGCCGTCGCCAAACGATACGACCTCGCTGGCATCGATGCCGAGCTTGGGCAGGGCACCCTCGAGCGCGCGGGCCTTGTCGATACCGGGCGCCGTGTACTCAAAGTACCAGTCGGCCGTAAACATGCCCGAAAGCGTTTGCTTAAAGGGCGCATACATCTCCTCGTAATGCGCCTGCAGATAGGCCGGATCGCCTGCCGTCAGCAGCTTGTCCACGGGATAAGTGTCCACGACCTCATGCAAGCTCTCGACCTCGCGGATCTTAAGGTCGCACGCATCGCGCTCGTATTTGACGATGTTTTTCTGCGAGCCATCCGGCAGCGTGATCATGCAGCGGTACGAATCCTCGACATGCAAATCGCGACCGAGCGAAATCATAGGGATCACGTCAAAATTACGCAGGTGATCAATCAGACGGTGCAGTTCGTCAGCCGGCATGGCCTGGTCGAACAGCACCTCATCGGTCTGGGCATCGACCACATGCGCGCCGTTGAAGGCAACCAGCAGACCGTCATGATGTTGCAGGTCGAGCTCACGAGCAAGCGCGCGAAGGCCCCAGGCGGGACGACCCGAAGCCAAGATGAGCTTAATGCCCGACTCCTGCGCCGCGAGCAGCTTCTCGCGCGTGCGCGGGCTGATGACCTTCTGGTCGTTGGTGAGCGTACCGTCGATATCCATTGCGATGGCTTTAATTGCCATATGCGCCTCCTTGCATCGTTTTTCCGTGCACCATCTTATCCGAGCCGGGGCACGTTCGCACGGCGCGGCGCGTGACGGCAGCAAAACCACCCCATTTGAAAAAGTAAAAAAGTACTTGCAAAGACGAACCCCGACATTTAAGTTAAAAAAGACCGCCGTTGCGGTTTTGAGTAGATCGAGCATATGCAGTTTGAGTTTT
>URBP01000139.1 GCA_900546105.1 uncultured Collinsella sp. | reverse complement strand
ATTGCGTAAATATCCAACAGTCTATTTTGGTTTACATAGTATGGGAAAAATACCGAATCTGTTACAGGTAAAGGTTTCTCGTCCATATTCCAAATCCCTTCCGGACGATAATCAAATTGACCTCTTGTAGAACAGAAAGACTACAAGAGGTCAATTAAACAATTATATATAGCTTGTTAACACTAGAAGAAAACCAGGCAGGTTACATATGCCGCACCAAATGTCGGCTGTTCTATAAGCTTTTCCTCCACACCATCTTGTCCACAACGCCGGTGTAGCTCTGGATGATCTTGACCACCTTGGTGGACACGGTCTCGTCGGCGTAGTCGGGAACGGGCGCCTCGGGGAGCGACCCCTCCGCGTCGAGCTCGACGGCCGTATGGACAGCTTGCAGAAGGCCCCTCTCGGAGATGCCTGCAAGCGTGAAGCACGCCTTGTCCAGCGCCTCCGGGCGCTCGGTGGAGGTACGGATGCACACCGCCGGGAACGGGCGGCCGACGCTCGCGAAGAAGCTGGACTCCTCGGGCAGGGTGCCGGAGTCGGAGACCACTGCGAAGGCGTTCATCTGCAGGCAGTTGTAGTCGTGGAACCCCATGGGCTCGTGCATGCGCACGCGCGGGTCCGGCTGGAAGCCGGTGGCCTCCAGGCGCTTGCGGGAGCGCGGGTGGCAGGAGTACAGGATCGGCATGTCGTATTTCTCGGCCAGCGCGTTGACCGCGGTGAACAGGCTCGTGAAGTTCGCCTCGGTGTCGATGTCCTCCTCGCGGTGTGCCGACAGCAACATGTAGCGCCTGGGCTCCAGTCCGAGCTCGGAGAGGATATCGGACGCCTCGATCTTATCAAGGTTGGCGCGCAACACCTCAGCCATGGGCGAGCCCGTGACGTAGGTGCGCTCGGGTGCGCAGCCGGTGTCCTTGAGGTAGCGGCGTGCGTGCTCGGAGTAGGCAAGGTCGACGTCGGAGATCACGTCGACGATGCGTCGGTTGGTCTCCTCGGGCAGGCACTCGTCCTTGCAGCGGTTGCCCGCCTCCATGTGGAAGATGGGGATGTGGAGCCTCTTGGCCGCGATGGCGGAAAGGCAGCTGTTGGTGTCGCCCAGGATGAGAAGCGCGTCGGGCTTCACCTCAACCATGAGCTTATAGCTCGCGGCGATGATGTTGCCCACGGTCTCGCCCAGGTCGGCGCCCACGGCGTCCAGCGACAAGTCGCGGAAGAAGATGCCGTTGAGCGTGTAGTCGTAGTTCTACCCGGTGTGCGCCAGCAGGCAGTCGAAGTGGCGGCGGCACTTCTTGATGACCTCGGACAGGCGGATGACCTCGGGGCGGGTGCCCACGACGATCAGCAGCTTCAGGCGGCCATCATTTTTGAAATGAATATTCTTTTCAATTATCTCCTTTCAGCTAATCGCGTTTAAATAAGTCCCTTGTATAAACCATTTCTGAAACATCTGCGAGCTCGTCGCTCCTGCGGTTGGCGACGATCGCATTGCAGCCGGCCTTGAAGGACTCAAGGCCGTGGTCACCTCGGAGCCGAAGAACTCCGACGCGCCCAGCGTGGGCCCGTAGACCACCACGGGCACGCCCTTGGCCTTCACACACTTCATGGCGCCCTAGATGGAGCTCGCGTGAGGAATAATGTGGTTTGATTAATCGTAAGACAGAAGGCACTCGCGACCGAGAGTTAATCAGAAGCGTCTTAGCTTATGGAGTGGCTGCAAATTGCTTTATATAGAGGAAGGAGCGCATTACATTTAACCAGCGCACTCATTCCTGGTGATTATTTTAATAGCTAGAATTGAGTTTTCGCCAAAGATTCAGAACGCTCTCGCCAGACATCATTGAATGTCCCAAGGGAATACATAGCACTCAACGATATTTTGCCAGCTGAAAAGCTGAAACCATGATTACCTTATAAACTCTAAGTACTTTACGCTCTCGCCGCGTTCGAATTCACCTATAACTTCACAGGTGGCTTTGGTGATATCGCGATCAATGCCGCCTTCGCGGCGAAGTGCCTCTTCACCTGTGGTGCCCTTTTCGACATCGGCGATCATTCTTAGGAAAGAAACCCATTCAAAGCGAATACCTTCACCGTCTAGCTGATAGAAATAGCGTCTGTTATCGGCTGGGTCCTCGTAGCGGATTTCGAAATAATCAGTCTTCCACCAGGGCGCAGGAACATATATGTAGCCCTTTGTGCCCGATACAACTAGACTGCCCTCAGACTTAGCGCCTGAGCCAACCTTTGCTGTTGCCACGGCGTTTGGAAACTCAACGTCAAGCCTCGAGAACTCATCAAAAGTCTTGTCGTTTTTTTCGCACAAGGACGAAATGCGTACCGAGTTAGGTTTAGTACCTAGTATCTGGAAGATTGGCAATAATGCCGTCGGGCCCCATGCCGTCATGCTGCTCCAAGCAGTGTCGCGACGCGTATCAAAAGGAGCACGATTGGTCTTAAGATTGGTTATAGTAGCATCGACTGAAACGACCTCGCCAATACGTCCACCGGTAACCAACAACAGCATGCGTGCGTAGGCGGTTGAATATGCCGTGCGCAGCGAGTCCATCAACACAAGGCCTCGCTCGTCGGCTAATGCGAAAAGCTCGCTGCATTCCTTAGCGCTCTTTGCGATAGGCGCTTCGCACATCACATGCTTGCCGGCATTTAAGGCTCGTTTCACCTGTTCATAATGCCGATCAGGATGCGAGTGAATATACACAATGTCGACCGCATTCAGTAACTTACCGTAATCATCCGTTACAAGCTTGGCTCCAAGTGGACCCTCATCTAGCAAGCTG
>URBP01000138.1 GCA_900546105.1 uncultured Collinsella sp. | reverse complement strand
CGGCGGCTTCGACGTTTGCCCAGATAAAACCTGCCAAAATAAACCTGTCCCTTTTTGGTAGGTTTGGGAGAGGGGGCTAGGATGGACAAGGCTGAGTTGCGGCGGGCGGTGATTGCTCGGCGCGATGCTCTTGATTTGGACTTGCAGGCGGCGAAGTCTGCTGATATCTGTGCGCGGCTGGTTGAGCTGTTGGATCGCTCGGATGCCGCGGCGCCGCACACCGTTGCCATCTATGCCGCGATGGGTTCCGAGGTCAACCCTGCCGCGTTTGCCGCTGCGGTCGCCGCGCGCGGCTGGCGCGTGGCCTATCCGTGCATGCTCTCGGCAATTGATGCCGCAGCTTGTGGCCAGCGCATGTGCATGCGAGCAGTTGCCGCCGACGATGCGTCCGCGGCTCCGTTTATCGCCCACCCCGCGCGGGCCTTCGCGGCCACGGACATCGACAGCGACCGCTTCCCCATCGTGCCTGCCGAAGCACTCGACATGATTGTTGTGCCGCTCGTGGCCTTCGATCAAACCGGCGCGCGCCTGGGCTACGGCGGCGGCTGCTACGACCGCTACCTGCCCACGCTTTCGGCCACATGCCAGATCATCGGCATCGCCTTTGACGAACAGCGTGTCGACCACGTTCCCACCGATACCCACGACCAGCCGCTACCCCACATCATCAGCGCCTAACGGCTGGCACACCTCCCGACGGCCTAGTGCTCCTCGCCGGCGCGGGCTAGGTCGTAGGGCGTGGTCTGGTAGACATAGTAGTTGAGCCAGTTGGTGTAGAACAGCTGAGCCTGGCTGCGCCAGACGTTGCGCGGCTCGGCAGCGGGATCGTCGCCCGGGAAGTAATGCGCCGGCACCTGAGGGTTGAGCCCGCGCTTCACGTCGCGCTCGTACTCCAGGCGCAGCGTGTCGGTATCGTACTCGGGA
This sequence comes from uncultured Collinsella sp., assembly GCA_900546105.1. GTDB lineage: Bacteria > Actinomycetota > Coriobacteriia > Coriobacteriales > Coriobacteriaceae > Collinsella. The sequence continues at coordinate 1,954 of URBP01000138.1, read as the reverse complement.
TGGCCAAAGACAAAGAAGCGACGACTGTCCGTCGACTTGACAATGTACAGCCCCACCTCGTCAGACACGGCCACGACCTCAAGCTGCGGCTCGGCCTCCACGTCCTCGCGGCGCACATCGGTGTTGCGCGAATGCACGGCATAGAAGCGGTCGTCGAAGCCGCGGACCAGCGGGCTTTGCGGCTTCACCAAATAATGCTCGAAAACGCCACTTGCCTTGGCCGGTAGATCGTACTTCTGAATGCCGTAATGATGGTAGAGCCCCGCCTGCGCGCCCCAGCAAATGTGCAGCGTAGAGTGTACGTGCGTGGTGGACCAATCCATGATCTGGCAGAGCTCGGGCCAGTAGTCGACTTCCTCGAACGGCATCTGCTCCACGGGCGCGCCCGTGATGATCAGGCCGTCGTAGTGGATGTCGCGGATATCGTCGAACGTGCGGTAGAACGTCTCCAGATGACCGGCGCTTACGTGCGTGGCCTCATGCGTCTTGGTGCGCAGCAGATCTACCTCCACCTGCAGCGGTGTGTTGGAGAGCTTGCGCATGATCTGCGTCTCGGTGGCGATCTTGGTGGGCATGAGGTTGAGGATGAGCACGCGCAGCGGACGGATGTCCTGGTGCAGCGCGCGGTACTCGGTCATGACAAAGATGTTCTCGCTCTCGAGCTGCGCGGCAGCAGGGAGGGCGTCGGGGATGCGAATGGGCATGGATGCTCCTTACGAGTCAGTTGCAGTTATGGTACAACGAGCGGCCCCATCCGCGCGAGTACATCGCTCCGAGACACCGCCAGCGGCCCAAATCACTCCAAAAGTAGAGATTAAGGCATGTCCCAAAAATCTGCGGCGCTTTAGCCTAGCAAAGTGACAGCAGGACGCTACAATGGTTCGACGCGAAAAACTCGGCCGAAAGGATACGTATATGTACCAGACGCGTAAGATCGGTGTGGTCGGTCAGGGCCACGTAGGAGCACATGTCGCCAACAGCCTGCTTATGCAGGGCATTGCCGACGAGCTGTACTTGTGCGATATCAACGAGGCCAAGGTGACGTCCGAGGTCCAGGACCTGCGCGACTCCCTTTCGTTTGTCCCGTACAACACCAAGATCGTCAACTGCTACGACCACTACGAGGAGCTGGCCTGCTGCGACGTCATCGTCAACGCCGCCGGCAAGGTCGCGCTGGCCGCCGGCAACCGCGACGGCGAGCTGTTCTTTACCACCGACGCCGCCCGCACCTTTGCCAAGCACATCGTCGACGCCGGCTTTGACGGCATCTTCGTGAGCATCTCCAACCCCTGCGACGTCGTGTGCACCGAGCTGTGGCACCTGACCGGCTACGATCCCAAGAAGATCATCGGCTCGGGCTGCGGTCTGGACTCCGCTCGCCTGCGCACCGAGATCTCCAAGAAGGTCGGCGTGAGCCCCAAGTCCATCGATGCCTACATGATCGGCGAGCACGGCTTTAGCCAGCTGGCCGCCTTTAAGGCAGCAACCATCGCCGGCAAGAGCCTTAACGAGCTCCAGGCCGAGAACCCCGACAAGTACGCCTTTGACCACATGGAGGTCGAGGAGCTCGCGCGCAAGGGCGGCTATGTGACCTACCAGGGCAAGCAGTGCACCGAGTACGCCGTCGCCAACTCCGCCGCGCGCGTCTGCGCCGCCGTGCTTCACAACGAGCATGCCGTGCTTTCGGCATCTACGCTCATGACCGGCCAGTATGGCGAAGAGGGCATCTTTACCTCCCTGCCGTGCGTGATCGGCGCCGAGGGCGTCGAGGAGGTCTACACGCTGGACCTGTCCGAGCACGAGCTCGAAGGCTTCCACAAGAGCTGCCAGCACATCCGCGACAACATCGCCCAGCTCGACTGGTGGGATGCCGAGGCCTACGACGCAAAGTAGGCCGTAGGCTGCCGCAACCTTGCGAATCTAAACGCGATACTAAGCGGGCCGCGCCGGAAAT
>URBP01000137.1 GCA_900546105.1 uncultured Collinsella sp. | reverse complement strand
GTCGTTGGGGACGTTCTTGTTTGACTAGTCGTTTAAGAACGTCCCCAATGACTACTTGCTCGCGAACAGCCAGACTAGGATGATCACCAGGATTGCGGCGACGATGCAGACGATGGCGCCGGTGAATTTGATGCGTGAGTCGCGGGTACGCTCGCGCACCGCGTCCTCGGTGGCCTCGAGCTGGGCGACTTCTCGCTCGGTCTCGGTGTGTTCGGCTTTGTCTCGGGCCAAGGATCCTGCAAGCGACTCAGTGATCTCTGGGTGGTCGTGCACCTCGGTCGCCTGTTCGATGATCGACTGCGCATGTGCGGCATCTGTTTGGGCGTTGGCGATGGTCTGCTCCTGGTCGCGGCGTGCCTTGTCCTCGGCAGCGATCTTCTCGCGCAGTTCGCGCTGACGAGTCGCGGCGGCGGTCTTCGCCGTCTGCAGCTCGTCGCGCGCGGCATCGGCTTCGGTCGTCACGGCTTGGTGCGCGCGTTTTGCGTCGGCGATAGGGGCTTGAGCCTGCTCGACGGCCTGCTCGGCTGCGGCAAGCGAGTGCTCAAGGTCGGCGGTGATGCGCGGGACATCTTCTTCGGCTTTACGCAGGGCATCTGCCGTGTCGGAAATCTGCATCGAGAGCTCGCTGGTGCGCACCGTATAGTTGGCGGGATTTGCCGAGGGATTGCGTTGCAGCTCGGCATACTCATGGCGCAGCGTCTCGAGCTGGGCGCGCGTGGCGTCGACGGTTTGTTGTGCGGCCGCAATGCCGGCGTCTCGCTCGGCCTTCACCTTGTCGCGGATGCGCTTGGAATCCTCAAGACGTCGAACGAGGCGGTTGCCGGTCTCGCGAGAGCTCGCCTCGCGGGCCTCCACGGCGTCGAGCGCGGCCTTCAGGCGGAGCTCAGTCGCGTCATCCTCTGTCTTCATTTGTTCGAGCTGACCCTTGAGCTCTGTCGCTTTGGCGGCGTGGGCATCACGGTCAATCTCGGCTGCCGCAGCGGTCTTTTGCGCTGTGGCGATCGCCTGACGCTGGTCGGCGACGATCTGGTCGTAGCGGCCTGCGATATCCTGGCGCGTCTCGAGTTCCTCGGCCTGATCGGCAATGCGCTGCTCAAGTTCGGCCAGGCGGGCGCGGGCATCGGCAAGTGCCTTTTTCGCGGCGTTCATCTCGCGCATGGCCGAGGCGCCCTGGGCGATAAAGGTGCCCACGGCGTTCGCAGTGTTCGAGACAGCGGTCCCCAGATCGCGGCTCGCGGCGGAGGAGTGCGGGGCGGTCGGGCGAGCGGTGTCGGCAGCGTCCGCATCGGCAGCCTGCGGCACGGCGATATTGCCGGTACCGCCCTCGATCACAGAAAAGCCTGCTGCGTGCGGGTCGACCGCATCGGCGCCAATCGTGGGATGCTCGAGCTGCAGAAACGAGGGCATGGTGCTGCCCTGGTCGGCAACCGGAGTCTCGCCGGGTACAAAGGTCGAGGCCGCCTCGGCGGCCTCCTCTTCCTCGGCGTCAACGTCAGCGTCGGCCACGGCGTCTTTCATCGCTTTGACGGCATCCATCATGGAGTCCATGACGGCGTCGAGCTCTTCTTCCGAAGATACCTCGATGGGGCCTGCTGCTTGCGGGGCGTTCTCAGTCTTGGGCTCGGTATCGCTCGGGTCCGGCTGCTCTAGCTGCTCTTCTTTATCTTGCTCTGCGGTGACATTTGCGTCTGCGGCCTCGTCTGCGGCGGCAGGAGCCTCCTCGACAGCGGCATCAATGCCGCCATCGCTGCTGGCAGAAGTGTCGCAGCCGTCGATGGCGTCTGCGGAATGATCAATATGCTGCTGAGTCTGGGGGTCCAGCTCGTCTGTCATAGGCATGCGCTCCTCATCGTTGTTTGTCACCCTATGATAAAGTCTCGCGCCGACATCCCACGCGCCGCAGCAAAGTTTCAAAACGTGTTCGATAGCTCATTTGGATGACAAAAATTCGGCCTCTTTATCCGGTTCGTGCTTGACATCCCCTTCGCCGAATAACGTTGTGCCGTTCGCCTGCTGCGGTCTTTATTTTTCACTTGAACACGTTAAAGTTGCATTTCAGCTTTTGGCGCGTGAATTTGGGTGCGCGCAGTCGGCGGGCGTGCCCGTCGTGATTTGAAAGGACTTTCTTATGGGACTTTTCACTGGCAAGACCGTGATTATCACCGGCGGCGGCAAGGCTACGCTTAAGGACGGCTCCGCTGGCTCCATCGGCTACGGCATCGATATCGCTTTTGCCAAGGAGGGCGCAAACCTCGTCATTACCGGCCGCAACGTCGCCAAGCTCGAGGCTGCCAAGGAGTCTCTCGAGGCGGGGTACGGCGTTAAGGTTCTGCCTGTTCAGGCCGATGTCTCGGCTGGTCAGGACAACGAAGCCGTCGTCCAGAACGTCATCGACAAAGCGATTGAGGAGTTCGGTCGCATCGACGCCGTCGTCAACAACGCTCAGGCCAGCGCCTCGGGCGTGACCATTGCCGATCACACCATGGACCAGTTTGACCTGGCCATTTACTCTGGCCTGTATGCCACCTACCTGTACATGCAGAAGGCCTATCCGCACCTGAAGGAGACCAAGGGCTCCGTGGTCAACTTTGCTTCGGGCGCCGGCCTGTTTGGCAACTACGGCCAGTGCAGCTATGCCGCTGCCAAGGAGGGCATCCGCGGCCTGACTCGCGTCGCCGCCAACGAGTGGGGCAAGGACGGCATCAACGTCAACATCGTTTGCCCGCTTGCCTGGACTGCTGCGCTCGAGAACTTCCAGGATGCCTATCCCGAGGCGTTCAAGGCCAACGTCCACATGCCGCCGGCGGGCCACTACGGCGACGTCGAGAAGGAGATCGGCCGCGTGGTCGTTCAGCTCTGCGGCCCCGACTTTAAGTACATGAACGGCGAGACCGTCACCCTCGAGGGCGGCATGGGCCAGCGTCCGTAAGGGTTACGCGGTTTTCCAAACCGCGTAACGGCTCGACGCTGCGCGGGCCGCATTTGGACAATCTGACGTTCAACTTCAA
>URBP01000136.1 GCA_900546105.1 uncultured Collinsella sp. | reverse complement strand
TGACGAGCGGGCACATCTTGATTGCCTCCGGGCGGGTGCCGAAGACGAGCATTACTTTCTTCTTAGTCATTGGCCTTGCTCCTCTTTGACTCCTTGCGGAGAAGCATGTAGAAACGGGTGTTGCCGACCACGTAGCGCTTCACCAGGCGCTTGGGCTCCTGCATCATGCGGAAGAGCCACTCAAGGTTCGCGCGCTGCATCCACATCGGGGCGCGCGGGATGTTGCCGGAGACCACGTCGAACGAACCCCCCACGCCCACGAAAGCGCCCTTGGCGCCCAGCTCGCGGAAACGCTCGATCAGGCGTTCCTTCTTGGGCGAGGTGATGCCCACGAACACGATGTCGGACTCGGCCTGCTCAACCTCGGCGACCACGGCATCGAACTCGTCTTCGCCGAAGTAGCCGTCACGGTAGCCCGCAAGGACCATATTGGGATACCTCTCGGACAGTACCTCGGCGGTCTTTGCGACCACTTCGGCTTTGGCGCCTAGCAGGTAGACGCTGTGCCCCTCACGCTCGGCCAGCCCACACAGCTCCCACATGAGGTCGATGCCGGCCACGCGCTCGGGCAAGTCCACGCCCAGCTTCTTGGCGGCCATGACCATGGACGCGCCATCGGCGTTTACGATCTCGCAGCGGCGCACGCACGCATCCATCTCGGGATCGTCACGCATCTGAAGCAACTTGTCGGCGTTCACGCCGATCAAATGAGCGAAGCGCCCCTCCTTGATGAGGGCATTGGTCGCCTCGACGGTCTGCTCCATCGTCCAGGGGTCGACGGGGGCGCCCAGGACTTCGACTCGTCCGGGAAGATCAACCGTTGAACCGGTGCCTTCGTAATTCCCTATAGTCTCTTTAGCAAGCGCCATTTCCGCTAACAACCTCAATCACTGTGAGTAGGATTATTTTGAAATCGAAGAAAATGCCTCGTTTGGCTATATATTCCAGATCGCGTCGGACCATCCCGTCGAATCCAGTCGAGTTACGCTCAGTGACTTGCCACCAGCCGGTGATGCCAGGCTTCACGGCAAGACGCTGCAAGTCGTATTCCGTGTACTCCGACACCTCGTTCGGCAGCGGCGGGCGCGGGCCGACGACGGACATCTGGCCCAGAAACACGTTCAGGAACTGTGGGAACTCGTCAATGGAGTGCTTGCGGATGAACTTGCCGATCCTGGTAACGCGCGGGTCCTCCTTCATCTTGAACATGGCACCGGCGATCTCGTTCTGCTCCTTGAGATCTGCCAGGCGCTCGTCGGCGTCCTTGTACATGGAGCGGAACTTCCACATGCGGAAGGTGGACAGGCTGCCATCGCGGTGGGTCTGGCCCACGCGGATCTGGCTGTAGAAGGGGTTGCCCTCGCTCTCAAGGCGGATGGCCGCGGCAAGCACAAGGCTGGGAACGGCGATGACGGCCAGCACGCAGCCGCTGAACACGACGTCAAAGGCGCGCTTAACGGCGCGGTAGACCAAGCGCGAACGATCCCAGTCCATGATGGACTGCATGGCCTTGTAGCGGCCGGCGCCCTCGCGTCGGTCCATGGCCTGAGCAATGAGCGCTGCCCCCGCAGGCGCATCCGTTGCAAATTGAGTTTTATCCGACATATCTTCTTCCAAGACTTCGTCCCCGGGTCGGGAATCCTCCCTGTTCTGTGTAGCGATCGCCTGCAACTAGGCGATCGCCTTTTTAAGGTTGCGCATGACGCGCTGCTCGGCCGAAAGCACGGCGAGGCCAACGCGCGTAGTTACGCGCCGGCCGCACAGGTCGAGCTCCAAATAAGCAGTGCTCTTGCGTCTGTTAATGGTTTTGATGAGGCCTTCGTGGCCCAGCAGCGGACCTGCCGTTACTACGACCTGGTCACCGTCTTTTAGGGCCTCGCTCATGGGCACTACGCGGTCTCCCCTATACGTAAAGCCGCCAATAAGCTGGACCTCTTCTTTTGCCAGCGGCACAAACTGACCGTCCTGGGAAAGTACCCGGGCAAAGTCGTCCATGCGTAGCAGATACTGTTGCACGGTTCGGGGATCTGCCGTATCGCAGATAAGATAGCCGGGAAAGAGCGGTTTGGTCGTATTGACCCATTCACCGTGTACTTTGATCTCGGTTTGAAATTGGGGATAAAAGAGCTCCTGCATGGCGCTCGCAGGCACCATACGCTCGATGCGCTCGCGCATTACGTCTTCGCGACCGTTATTGACCTGGATCACATACCACACGAGCACCACCCCCTTGCTGTCTTACGTGTGGCTCACGGGGTTTGGGTATGGCTTCGCCAGGGCGCTTGTGCGCGAAGGCGCTCCATATTCAAACCCTGAGCCCAGTTAGACAAGCGCGTGGCTCTGCCCCACCGTGAACGGTATGTATATGTGCAGTTGCTAGAGTCGCAGACTTGTATCGAAAAAATAACCGCGACCCCAGCTGGCTGCGTGCGACCCAGTCAAGCGGGTACAAAACTGAACCGCACACAAACAGCTAAAGACTGCTGTGATGTGCCGTAATAACGTATTGCACTGTCCAATGAAAACTTATAAATAGCCACAAAAACAAGTGCAAAATCGCGCATGGCAATCGATATTGGAGCTCGTGGTGTTTCTGGCACCGCCGTTACGGCCGGATGCTGATCGACCCTGCGCTTTGTGACTTGCTGAAGCCGTGAGCACAGTTGAACCCATGTAACGATTGATATCCTAGCACAAGCTGTTAGTGAAACTGATTTGGGCTGCGTTGGACAACATATCGTTCATTTGACGTGCTAAAGGGGGTTGTTTTGGGAAGTTGTTCACGTTGGCGCAGGTTATTGGGGTGCCGGCGGCGGTTAGGGACGTTCCTGTGACCCACATGGAGCAGCGAACTGCACTGGTAATTGAGTTTGGCTAACAAACTATGTACAGATATGGGAAATAAATTGTGCAACTTTTTGTTGGTGTTGGTGTGCGTTTGCGGCACGAGGTGTTTTGGCATGAAAAAAGCCTTCGGTATTCCGAAGGCTTTTGGATTCACGATGGTGGAGACGAGGGGGATCGAACCCCTGACCTCTTGACTGCCAGTCAAGCGCTCT
>URBP01000135.1 GCA_900546105.1 uncultured Collinsella sp. | reverse complement strand
ATAGGGACTGTTTTTGCTGGTCAAACCGCAAAACAGTCCCTATTTCACCGCAACTTTTTGGTGGCACTCAGCGCCAGGGGTCAGCTTCGAACATTGGCTCGCGCTCGGGGCGGCGATCGCTGTAGGGATCGTAGCCGTCGTCGTCCTCGTTCTCGGCGCGGATATAGGGGTCGCGCGGCTTGGGTGCCGGCTTAGGCACAGGCTTGGGTGCGGCGGGCGCTGCCTCAGCCATCGGTGCGTTCGTCTTGTTCTCGTCTTTCATCTGCATAGCTCCTTGCCATGTGCTCACGTTCAACACCATCGATTGTCGCACGAAAAAGGGCGGCGGACCCAATTGGATCCGCCGCCCTTGGCGTTTAGAGACGACTGGCAGATTTTAAGGCAAGTCCTAAAGATCTACTCGGCGTCGGGGACCTCGTAGGTGGCCGCCGGCGTGTTGTCGCACGCGACGGCAAAGCCGCCGTCCTTGTCGGCGTCGACCGTCACCTGATCGCCCTCGCGCACCGTGCCGTCGATGATGGCGGCGGCGATGGCATCCACGACCTCGCGCTGGACCAGACGCTTGAGCGGACGGGCGCCAAAGACCGGGTCCAGGCCGCCCACGGCGAGCATCTGCTTGGCCGCCGGGGTGATGGCAAGCGTCATGCGCTCCTTGGCCAGACGTGCGCGGACGTCGGCGAGCTGAATATCGACGATCTTTTCGATCTGCGCCATGCCGAGCGGATGGAACACCACGATATCGTCGATACGGTTGAGGAACTCGGGGCGGAAGGTCTGAGCCATGGCCGCGTCGACCTGATGGCGCATCTCCTCCTCGTCCTTGCCGGAAAGCTCGGCGATAGCCTTGGAGCCCACGTTAGACGTCATGATAATGATCGTGTTCTTGAAGGACACCTGGCGACCCTGACCGTCGGTCAGACGGCCGTCGTCAAGCACCTGCAACAGCACGTTAAAGACATCCGGATGAGCCTTCTCCATCTCGTCGAGCAAGATCACGGAGTACGGACGACGGCGCACGGCCTCGGTAAGCTGGCCGCCCTCGTCATAGCCCACGTATCCCGGAGGCGCACCAATCAGACGCTGGACGCTGAACTTCTCCATGTACTCGGACATGTCGATACGCACGAGCGCACGCTCGTCATCGAACAGGCACTCGGCCAGCGCCTTGGCGAGCTCGGTCTTGCCTACGCCGGTGGGGCCCAGGAAGAAGAAGCTGCCGATGGGCTTGTCCGGATCGGAGAGACCCGCACGGCTGCGGCGCACGGCCGCGGCAACGGCGGAGACGGCCTCATCCTGACCGATAACGCGCTTATGCAGCTCGCCCTCCAAGCCCTTGAGCTTGTCGAGCTCGCCCTGCATCATCTTGGACACGGGCACGCCGGTCCAAGCGCTCACGACCTCGGCGATCTCATCGGAGGTCACCTGTTCGTTGAGGCCCTCGCCGTCCTGCTGCTTTTGCGCCTCGAGCGCAGCCTCGGAATCCTGAATCTGCTGCTGCAGACCCGGGATCACAGAATAGCGAAGCTCGGACGCACGGCCCAGATCGCCGTTGCGCGTCGCGCGCTCCTCTTCGCTCTTGGCCTCGTCAAGCTGTCCCTTGAGCTCCTGCACGTGGTCGATGGCGTTCTTTTGGTTGAGCCAGCCAGCCTTTTGCACGTTGAGCTTTTCTTGGACCTCGGCAATCTCTTGGCGCAGGGCCTCCAGACGCTCCTTGGAGGCGTCGTCGGTCTCCTTCATGAGCGCCTGTTCCTCGATCTGCAGCTGGGTGAGCTGACGCGTGGTGGCGTCGATCTCGACCGGCATGCTGTCGAGCTCCATGCGCAGGCGGCTTGCGGCCTCATCGACCAGGTCGATGGCCTTATCGGGCAGGAAGCGGTCGGCGATGTAGCGATCGGAGAGGTCGGCGGCCGCCACGAGCGCGCTATCGGTGATATGCACGCCGTGGAAGATCTCGTACTTCTCCTTGAGGCCACGCAGGATGGAGATGGTGTCCTCGACGGTGGGCTCGGAGACCATCACGGTCTGGAAACGACGGGCGAGTGCCGCGTCCTTCTCGATGTACTTGCGATACTCGTCGAGCGTAGTCGCGCCGATTGCGTGCAGGTCGCCACGGGCGAGCGCCGGCTTCAGGATGTTGCCGGCATCCATGGAGCCCTCGGTGGCGCCCGCGCCCACGATGGTGTGGAGCTCATCGATGAACAGGATGACCTTGCCCTCGGACTTTTGCACTTCCTTGAGCACGGCCTTCAAGCGGTCCTCGAACTCGCCGCGGTACTTGGCGCCGGCGACCAACGCGCTCATGTCGAGCTCGATAAGGTCGCGGTCGCGCAGGGTGCTCGGCACGTCGCCGGCCACGATACGCTGGGCGATGCCCTCGACGATAGCAGTTTTGCCGACGCCCGGCTCGCCGATGAGCACAGGGTTGTTCTTGGTGCGGCGGGACAGGACCTGGATGGTACGGCGAATCTCGTCGGTACGACCGATGACCGGGTCGAGCTTGCCGGCACGGGCAAGGTCGCAGATGTTGCGGCCGTACTGCTCCAGCGCCTCAAACTGCGTCTTGTCCTCGGCAGACGTCACACGGTCATCGCCACGCAGCTCCTCGTAGACCTGCTCGATGCGCTCCTTGGTCACGCCGGCATCGCGCAGCACGCGGCCCGCCTCGCCTTTGTCCTCGGCAAGCGCCATCAGCAGATGCTCGGTCACCACAAAGCTGTCGCCCATCTTGGTGGCCGTCTTCTCGGCCTTCTCGATGACGCGGACGAGCTCGTTGGACAGGCCCATCTGCTGACCCTCGCCCGAAACCTTAGGCGCGTGGTCGATGGCATCTTGTGTGGAGCGTGCGAGCTGGGCCGGGTCGGCACCGATGCGCTCGATGATCACGGAGATATTGCGCTCGCCGGCACCAAGCAGGGCAGACAGCAGGTGAATCGGCTCCACCGCGCCGGCCTGCGCGTCGGCAGCCGTGCTCATGGCGGTCTGCAACGCCTCGCGCGACGTCATTGCTAGCTTATCGATTCTCATGGAATCACCTCTCTTGGGGCGGCCGCCCTACGGGGCGGCTTCACGTTGTTCGAGAAGTATTGTTGCCAGCTTTGAGCGATCTTAT
>URBP01000134.1 GCA_900546105.1 uncultured Collinsella sp. | reverse complement strand
GCCCTCGCCGCACGAAGTGCGCAGCGAGGACTTCTTGCATGTCCGAGGACGCGCTGGGAGGGAACTTGCTCTCTGCCCGGACGTGCTCGCCAAGAGCTGTAAGGCAAATTACGCGACGGTGTAAACCCAGTTGTGCTTGTCCTCGACAGCACCGGACTGGATACCAGTCAGGGTCTCGCGAAGCTTCTTCATCACAGGGCCAATCTCGGTGTAGCCAGCCGGGAAGGTCACGGTCTCGTCGGCGCCGTAGACCTTGTTGTCGATCTCGCCCACCGGGGAGATGACGGCAGCGGTGCCGCACAGGCCGCACTCCACAAAGGTGCCGGCCTTGACCTCGGCCCACTCGACGGGACGCTGGTCAACGGTCATGCCCAGGTCCTGAGCAACCTGAACGAGCGAACGACGGGTGATAGAGGGCAGGATGGAGTCGGTGTGCGACTGCGGAACGACGAGCGTGCCGTCCTCCTTCACGAACAGGACGTTGGCGCCACCGGTCTCCTCGACATAGGTGCGAGACTCGGAGTCGAGATACAGGTTCTCGGCATAGCCCTCGCGATGGGCCTCCATCGTGGGCTTAAGGGACATGGCGTAGTTCAGGCCGGCCTTGATGTTGCCGGTGCCGTGCGGTGCGGCACGGTCGTACTCGGAAACGCGCAGCTTGACGGGCTTGAGGCCACCCTTAAAGTACGGACCGACCGGGGTCACGAGAATGCGGAACGTGTACTCAGGAGCGGGAGCCACGCCAATCACGTCACCGGAGCCGATCATAAACGGACGCACGTACAGGGTCGCGCCGGAACCGAAGGGCGGAACCCAGGCGGCATTGGCAGAAACGACCTGCTTGACGGCCTCAACGAACTTGTCCTTGGGGAACGGGGGCATCTCGAGGCGCTGGGCAGAGTTATACATACGCTCGGCGTTCATGTCGGGACGGAAGCAGACGATGCTGCCGTCCTCGGCGGTATAGGCCTTCAGGCCCTCAAAGACCTCCTGGCAGTAATGGAAGATGCCACCGCACTCGGAGACATGCAGGGTGTGGTCGGTGGTCAGGCCGCCCTCGTCCCACTCGCCATCCTTCCAATGAGCCTCGTAGCTGTAATCGGTCTTCATGTAGCCAAAGCCGAGGCTACCCCAATCGATATCCTTCTTCTCGACAGTCATATGTCGCTCCTTACATACACAGTTGCATACTCGCGAACCCGCACGCAAGGACCGAGGCCGACCGCGTCGCAACGTCGCACGCCCGGAGCGTAGAGCCGGACGGGACACGCGAACAGCATCAAAGCCGATGGCACGTCGATTCGCATGCACGAGATTGTACTCCGCACGCGCGTTGGATAAAACGTTTTTCTTTAACTAACTAAAGTATTTTCATTTGACCGAAACTAAAGAGGCCCGCCACCGTAAGCGGTGACGGGCCTCAACTGCACGGTTTGCGCGCTGGCTCGAACTACGCGTTCTTTTTGCCCAGCTTAGCCTTAACCAGACCGACCACGGTCGGGATGATCGACACGGCAACGATGCCGACGATCAGCAGCTCAAAGTGCTCCTGCACAAAGGGGATGCCGCCAAAGAAGTAGCCCAGCAGTGTAAAGAGCGTCGACCAGGTAATGCCACCCAGCACGTTAAAGATAACGAAGTTACGCCAGTGCATGCCGCCCATGCCGGCGATAAAGGGCACAAAGGTGCGGATAAACGGGAAGAAACGGCCCAGGAAAATAGCCAGGTGGCCCCACTTGTCCAAGAAGTCCTCGGACTTTTTAATGCGCTCGGGCGTCATGGCCTTGACCTTGCCCGAAGCGATGATCTTTTTGCCAAAGAAATGGCCGATCATAAAGTTGCACTGATCGCCCAGGATGGCTGCGGCCCATGCGGTTGCCAGAAGCGCCACGATGTTAAAGCCGCCGTTGTGGGCAAAGAAGCCCGAGGCAAACAGCAGCGAATCGCCGGGAAGGAACGGGAAGAACACCACGCCCGTCTCGATAAAGATGATCAGGAACACACAGCCGTAGGCCATAAGCGGGCCGGCGGCGATCCAGCTGGCAATCGCGGTGCGCGGGTCCTTGAGCAGCTCGGCGATAAAATTAATGAAACCCATGAAGTAAAACCTCTCAGTTGTGGGCGCGGATACGTCCAAGTTGACCAGTATACGGTTGCAGCGCCCCCTCGTGCGCAACCCCACAAAAGCATGACTCCATTACCAGCAAGTTTGCATAACTGACACCTGTTGCGCAATGCCGCCAAGATTGCTCTTCCTAATCCCTAGCGAATCGCTATACTTTATTGAATCGCATTGCCATGGCGCTAAGGGAGGGCGGCCGGTGAGCTTTATCAATACCATTCGCGAGGACATCAAGACCGTCCAGGCGCAGGACCCTGCCGCGCAAAACGGTCTGGTCATCTTCCTTTCCTATCCTGGCCTGCACGCCAAGTGGAACCACGTGCCCGAGCACTGGCTCTGGGAGCACGGTCATCGCTCGCTCGCCCGCGTGCTCTCGCAAATCACCCGCCATATCACAGGCGTCGAGATTCACCCTGCCGCGCAAATCGGCAAGCATTTCTTTATCGACCACGCCATGGGCGTCGTCATCGGCGAGACTACCATCGTGGGCGACAACTGCGTGCTCTACCAGGGCGTCACGCTCGGCGGTACTGGCAACGAGACCGGCAAGCGCCACCCCACCCTGGGCAATAACGTCACCGTGGGCACGGGCGCCAAGGTGCTCGGCAACATCCGCATCGGCAATAACGTCAAGATCGGCGGCAACTCGGTCGTCGTCAAGGACGTGCCCGACAACTGTACCGTCGTTGGCGTGCCGGGACGCATCATCAAGCGCAACGGCTGTCGCGTGTTCGAGGAGAGCTTCGACGCCAAGCAGCACCGCGAGTACATGCCCGACGACGCCGCCGAGCAAAGCGCCCTCAACCGTCAAGGCATCACCGAGAACGCCCGCCGCGTCAAAGAGCTCGAGAAAGAGGTGGCCGAGCTTAAGGCCCTCGTTGCCAAACTTGTGGACGAACGCTAGGAGCGCAAGCGGCACAAGACGACATCGGCACCGACGCAAAAGGCGCGCCAGGGAATGAACTGCACCCCAAAACTTGGACGGCTTAAATAAGAACTACGCCGCAAGGGA
>URBP01000133.1 GCA_900546105.1 uncultured Collinsella sp. | reverse complement strand
TCAATGAGAGCTCCGAGCTGGTACGCGAGCGGCTTCTGGGCAAGGACGGCGTGATCCGTAAATGGCTACGTGCCGGCGCTCATGGCTGGCGCCTGGACGTGGCCGACGAGCTTTCGGACGATTTCCTGACCGAGATCAAGAAGGCAGTACTTGCCGAAAAGCCTGATGCACTGTTGCTCGGCGAAGTCTGGGAAGACGCCTCCAACAAGATCAGCTACGGCCATCTGCGTCGCTATCTGCAAGGCTCAGAGCTCGACTCGGCTATGGATTATCCCTTCCGCGACATGGTCATCGGCTTTTTGATGGGCTACAAGAACGCCTACCAGGCAGCCGAGGATATCGAGACCCTGCGCGAGAACTATCCGCGTGAGGCCCTGTCCTACGCACTTAATCTGCTTTCGAGCCACGACCGTCCGCGCATTATCTCGGTGCTCGGCGGCGGCCCCGACGAGTCGCAGCTGCCCGAGTGCGAGCGCAGCAAATGGCGCCTGGACGAGAACTCGATGGGCCTGGCCAAGAGCCGTTTTTGGCTCGCCACGCTCATGCAGATGACCTTCCCCGGCGTGCCTTCGATCTACTACGGCGACGAATACGGCCTGGAGGGTCTAACCGATCCGGGCAACCGCCGCACCCTGCCGACCAAGGACCAACTGCACGACTTCGACACGCTGGCTATTGTCAAAAACGCCTCCGCCGTACGCCGCGCACTGCCGTTTATGATCGACGGCGAGATCAAGGCCTTCGCGCTCAACGACGAGGTGCTCGCCTATACGCGTACCGGTAAAGACGGCGAGTCCGCGACGGTTATCATCAACCGCAGCCTGCGCAATTCGCACCGCGTGACGATTCCGGCGCTCGGCGAATGCGCGAGTGACGTGATCAGCGGTCACGAGTGCGAGATCCACAACGGTACGGTCACGCTCGATCTGTATCCGCTGGGCTCGTCGATTATCTATCACCATGCCGAGCAGCGCCTGCAGGAGCCGCTCGATCACGGCGCAGGCGTCGTATGCCATATCACCTCGGTGCCCACCGACGATGGCAAGCCTGGCACGATCGGCGCACCCACGCGTCGCTTTATCGACCATCTGGCTGCTATGGGCATGCGCTACTGGCAGGTCCTGCCCGTCAACCCGACGGATTTCTTCCGCTCCCCCTATGCCGGGCCCTCGGCATTTGCAGGCAACATCGACCTACTGCCCGAGAGTCACGAGGAGCTGGCCGCCGACTTCGCTACCTGGAAAGCCAACGGCGGCGAGGATGCCGATCCGCTGTACACCGCGTTTAAACATCGCAACGCCGATTGGCTCGAGAAATACTGCGTCTACATGGCCGTTAAGAAGTACTTTGAGGGCGAGTCGCGCCACGATTGGCCGGCGGATGTCGCGCGCTATAACGAGCACCTGATTGACGACAAGCGTTTCCACGACGAGGCAGAGCTGCAGGCGTACATGCAGTACCGCTTTGACCTAGCCTGGTGCGAACTCATGAACTACGCGCACAAGAAGGGCATCGAGGTCATCGGCGATATCCCGATGTATGTCTCGGACGATTCGGCCGATGCATGGAGCGAGCCCGAGATCTTCTGGTTGTCCGATACCGGCAAAGCGATTGAGATTTCCGGTGCGCCGCCCGACAACTTTGCGCCCGAGGGCCAGGTGTGGGGCAACCCGACGTTCCGCTGGGACCACATGAAGCAGAACGGCTATAGCTGGTGGATGGATCGCCTGCGTCGTGCATTTTCGCTCTACGACCGCGTACGCCTGGATCACTTCCTGGGCTTCCACAGCTACTTCAGTATCCCCGCGGGCAAGGCTTGCGCCGACGGTCGCTGGCTAGCGGGCCCGGGCAAGGACCTGTTCCAGACCGCCTACGACGAGCTGGGTCCGCTCAACTTTATTGCCGAGGACCTGGGCTATTTGACGCCCGGCGTTCGCGCCATGGCTTCGACCTGCGGTTTCCCCGGCATGGACGTCCTGGAGTTTAGCGACTACGACGTCCGTTGCGGCGTGCACCCCACGCCTGGCAAGATCCTGTACACCTCGACGCACGATACGTCGACCCTCACCGGTTGGTGCACGCGTTCCTTTGCGGGCGGCGACGAACCGAGCGGTGTCGAGGTGGCGGCCAAGCTGATGAGCGACGCGCTGGCAAGCGACGCTCCCCTGGTGATGATGCCGTTGCAGGATGTCCTGGGGCTTGGCGACGACGCGCGCATGAACGTACCGGGCGTGGCCACGGGCAACTGGACCTGGCAGGCTAACGAGGCCGACATTGCGGCCTCCGAGAGCAAAACCGCACAGCTCCTGCGCAACACGCATAGATTCTGGGGCGAAGCGTGATAAAACGCCCGATATAGGGTACAGTTACAGACGTTTGAATTTTTGCGGGCAGAGTAATCTGCCCGCTTTGTGCTGAAAAGGAAGTATTATGGCGCGCTACGATTACAAGTGCTCGAGCTGCGGCAACGTGTTTGAGGTTGAGCATCCCATGTCCGAGACCCCCGAGGTCGTGTGCCCCAGCTGCGGCGCTCCGGCCGCCAAGACGTTCTCGGCCAGCGGCATTAAATTTGAGGGCAGCGGTTTCTACAACACCGACCAGCGCAGCGGTGGTTCCAGCACCAGCGCCACCAACGGCTGCTGCGCCAACTGCCCGCACAGCCACTAGAAACCAAGCAGCCCCGCGACCAACACCAATCGCGGGGCTGATTCTTTAGCTGCCCAGGTTCCTTATGAGTTGCGGTGAAATAAGGACTGTTTGGCGGGCAGAAGCCGCTATTCAATCCCTATTTCACCGCAACTTAGTAACTACTTGTGGACCAGGCGGGCGCAGAAGTGGCCGTCGTAGGAGTCGGCGTTTACCGGCACGCTTTGGAAGAGGCCTCGATCGTTCTGGCGTACGGATACGAGCTTCTTGGCCTGATCGAACTCGGGGAGTTGCAGAATCTGCGCCTCGGAGAGCGGCTCCAGGCTAAAACCGGTGCCCTCGGGAGAGTTCAGGAAAGCGTCCACCACCTGCATGTTCTCCTCGTCGAAGACCGAGCACGTCGCATAGATGAGCTCGCCGCCGGCAGCCACGCGCACAGCAGCCTCTTTGAGCATCGTCAGCTGCAGCTTGGGCAGCTCAACCGTCACATCCTTTTCGGTAAGGCGCCACGGGATCTCGGGATGACGGCGCATGGTGCCGGTGCCAGAGCACGGCGCATCGATAAAGACCGTGTCGAACTTAACCGGCTCGCCAAGCATGGCATCAAACGATGTGAGCACCTCATCAAGCTCGCAAGCATCACCCGAAACCGTACGAACGCCCTGAATACCAGCCTTATGCAGGCGAGCGAGATTCAGATCGCACTTGCGATCATGCAGATCGAGCGCCGTATGCTGACGCTCATAG
>URBP01000132.1 GCA_900546105.1 uncultured Collinsella sp. | reverse complement strand
CCATGGACGATGTGGACGCGGTGGCTGTCACCTATGCACCGGGACTCGTGGGCGCGCTCGTGGTGCTCGCGGCCTACGCGATGCTCGACGCCTGGAAGTATGCCGGCCTTTCCACCTGGCTCTCGGGCGCCGGGTTCGCCGGTAACACGACCCTTGCCGACGCAGCCATCAAGCTCGTCGTGACGGCGCTCACCCTGGGCGCGGGCTTCCAAGGCGGCGAGGTCACGCCCCTGTTTGGCATCGGTGCGGCACTCGGTGGCTGGATCGGTTGCCTCACCGGGCTTGACCCCAGTTTTCTGGCGGCTCTCGGCATGCTCGGCGTGTTCTGCGCCGGCCTCAACGTGCCCATCACCACCTGCATGATGGCCATCGACCTGTTCCACGGCACGGCCGCCGGGTTCTTTGTCATCGTGGCCTTTATCAGCTATCTCGCCGGCGGCCACCGCGGTGTATATCCCGCGCAGCGCATTGTCTCGCCTAAACGCCGTTCGCTTATTGTGGACGAGGGCGGTACGGTAGCGGATGCTATCGAGCGCCACAACGACCTGATAGAGTAGACGCAGTAATCGCAGTGCGGCCACAATCGGGGCAATTCGACCTGAGCGCGACCGCACTGTCATGTCACACGCCGGGAGTCGCCCCATGCACGCAACTGATTTTGGTCGCACGCTCATCATCGCCAACCCAGCCGCCCAGTCGGGTGCGGCACGCGAAGTTGCCGAGCGTCTGCAACGCTTTTTGGACATGACTGCACGTGCATCCCAGTTTGACCTGGTGCTGACCGAGCGTATGGGACACGCCAAGGAGCTGGCCGCCCAGGCAACGGGCTACCGCACCGTTATCGCACTCGGCGGCGACGGCGTGATTCACGAGGTCGTCAACGGGCTTATGACGCAAAAGGAGGACGCCCGCCCCGCTCTTGCCATCCTACCCGTGGGCTCCGGCAATGATTTTGCCCAAACGCTCGGTATCGACGATTTCTCCGGCAAAGATTTTGGCGCGCTGCTCACCTGCGAGCTGCAGCACCAGGATATCGGACGCATTCGCTCATGGAACCCCGCAAGAGGCAGCGGCGAGGCTACCGTCGAGTACTACGACCAGACACTCTCCGTCGGCATCGATGCCGCCATCGGCCTTGGCACCACCGAGCTGCGCAAAAAGACCGGCTTGACGGGTGCTCCGCTCTACACCCTTTCGGGGCTTGAGCAGTTTGGCCTGCGCTATCGCAACTACCCCATGACAGCCAGCTTTGACGGCGCGCCCGCCGAGCGCATGAGGGCGATCATCATGGCGATTCAGCTGGGTCCCACGTATGGCTCGGGCTATCGTATCTGCCCCGGTGCCGACCCCTGCGACGGCATGCTCGACGTCTGCTACGCCTGCGGCCCTGTCCCTCGCGCCGTTGCCCTGCCCATGTTTCTTTCGGCCAAGGACGGCCACCACACCAAGTTGCCGCCGGTTCGTATGCGCCGCTGCCGCCATGCCGAGCTCACCTTTGAGGAGCCCGACTACCCCATCCAAGCCGACGGCGAGCCCATCGTCGCCTCGCGCATCGAGGTGGACATCCTCGCCGGCGCCCTCCTCGTCTGGCACCCCACCCACTAGCCATCCCTAAGTTGCGGTGAAATAGGGACTGTTTATGCAGCTAAAGCCGCAAAACAGTCCCTATTTCACCGCAACTTATTGAGAAGATCATTCCTCCCCGCCCGGCTTGCGACGGTTGGCCTTTTTAATGGCGTTGAAGTGTTTGTCGTTGAGCCTGCGCTGGCGAGAGCGCTGAGGCACCTTGGTCTTTACGCGTCGGCGCGGTGGACGCCCGCGACGCTCAAGCTCAGCGCGCAGCTTACGCAGACAGCTCGCACGATTCTGAAACTGACTACGGCTCTCGCGCGCCGTCACGACAATCCCCGTGGGCCCATGTTTCATACGCACCGCCGAGTCCGTCGTGTTGACGCCTTGTCCGCCCGGACCCGTCGCGCGAAACACCTGCACCTCGCAATCGCGCGCCAACTCCTCGGCCGACATCTCGGCATAGCGCGCATACTCGCGCCATCCCATCTTGTTCTCATCCATATCAACACCTCCCCTCATACAAAAAATGTGACAAAGGGACGGTCCCTTTGTCACATCGCATACCAATCGCTTGTGTTGTGCGCTTAGGCGAAGGTGATCTCGCCGGTCTCGCAGTCCATATCGGCGATACGAGCCAGGCTCTCAACGCGGAAGCCGCGCTCGCGGAGCTTATCGCCACCGCCCTGGAAGCCCTTCTCAACGGCGATACCAATACCGGACACCTCGGCACCCGCAGCCTCGCAGATCTTGATAAGACCCTCGAGCGCGCAGCCGTTGGCCAAGAAGTCGTCGATGATCAGGACCTTGTCGCCCTCGGACAGGAAACGCTTGCCAACGATGACCGGGTACTCCTTTTGCTTGGTAAAGGAGTAAATGGTCGTGGCATACTGCTCGCCGTCGAGGTTGATGGACTGTGCCTTCTTGGCAAAGACCACCGGCACGCCGCCAAAATGCTGGGCTGCGATGCAAGCCATACCAATGCCCGAAGCCTCGATCGTCAGGATCTTGTTGATCTCGACGCCCTCGAACAGACGGGCCCACTCGGCGCCCATGTGGTCGAACAGCTCAACGTCGCATTGGTGGTTGAGGAAGGCATCAACCTTAAGGACGTTACCGGCCTTTACGATGCCGTCATGGCGAATACGATCCTCAAGCTCCTGCATGGCGCAACCCCTTCTCGCGGCAAGATACCGCGCGATTAATAAACGTTGTTCGATAGTCTACCACGGACCGACCCCCGCCCGCCCCACAAGCCGCATCGCACCATAAAGCCGCAAGGCCAGTAGATAGGCCCGATTCGCGGCAGACAGCCTCCCAACGCATTAATGGCGGGCGCGCATCCTCACCAAACGCACCATGGCAAGCACAAAGCCCGCGGCTGCCACGGCCATCAACACATAGAACACCGAACGGAAACCAAACAAGAACACATCCGGACGACCTGCAACAAAACTGGTCACGGCCTCGCCCATCGCCACGCTCATCTGCCCATACAGGATATGCGACGCCGCCGTAATGCCGAGTGCCATGCCGGCATAGCGCGCCAAACTGCCCAAGCTGCCCGCAAAACCGAGTGCCTCGCGCGGAGCCGAGCCCATATACAGCGAGTTATTGGGGCTCTGGAAAATCGACGTACCGCACGACATAAACGCGACACAGCACACGATCACCGGGATAGAAGAGTGCTCGTCGAGCGTGCTTACCGCAAAGAGACCGCACACGTACACGCCCAGGCCGACTGCCGTGGGGCCCTCGCAGCCAACACGGTCCGAAACCGTACCCGAAAGCGGACCGATAAAGGCATTCACCATCGGCAGCGCCAAAAAGAGTAGTCCAGAGATGTCGGAACCAAAGCCGTGGGCGTCCTGAAAATAGAACGGCAGGATAAACTCGGATGCGCCAATACCAACGAACACGATGAGCATGCAGGCAAGGTTGATGGTG
>URBP01000131.1 GCA_900546105.1 uncultured Collinsella sp. | reverse complement strand
TGCACAACAGCCATTACGCCCAATCAACTGGTGCAGTCGTCTTCTGAAAATGACAATCCAGTTAGGGTATAGCTCAACCTGACATAGAAGCAAAAACTCAACCACCTTCTACCAACTCTCCGAACAGCTCCTTGACCTTTGTTTTCGCATCAGCAAGTGCAGTTCTGCCTTGTTCAGTGATGTCATAAACACGCCGTTCACGTCGCCCGGTGCGTTCGTGGCGTGAGGTCAGATAGCCTTTTTTTTCCAGGCCGTGCAGCATCGGGTACACGGTGCCAGCGCTCATCTCGTAGCCGTGTCGGCGTAGCTCTTCGATGATCCCCAGCCCAAAGACAGGTTCCTCGGCTGCATGGTGAAGGATGTGCAGGCGGATCAAACCGCCGTAGAGGTCTTTGTCAGTCATTTTTTGTGCCTCACAGAGCGACGCTCAACAGCCACCCAGCTGCACCGCTACCGAGGACAACCAGCCACGGCGGGAGCTTCCAGAACATAAGTGCGACAAGGGCAACTAATGCCAAGCCGAAGTCTTGCGGCTGAAAGATGGCGCTAGTCCATACAGGCTGATACAGCGCGGCCAGCAGCAAGCCGACTACAGCGGCATTGATCCCGGCCAGCGCAGCTTGGATGCCTGTATTGCGGCGCAAACGCTCCCAAAATGGCATTGATCCGACGACCAGCAAGAACGAGGGCGCGAAGATAGCCAGCAGACACACAATGCCGCCGATCCAGCCCGACGGGGCGGTGTTCATCGAGGCACCAAGAAACGCGGCGAACGTGAACAAAGGGCCGGGCACCGCTTGAGCTGCCCCGTACCCCGCGAGAAAGGATTCATTGTTGACCCAGCCGGAGGGCACCACTTCGGCTTGCAGTAATGGCAGCACAACGTGACCACCGCCGAACACCAGTGATCCGACACGATAGAAGGAATCCACCATTGCCATGGTTTGACTTGGCATCAGTTCGGCCAACACCGGCAGGCCAATCAGCAAGACAAAGAACAGCGAGAGCCAAAGCACGCCGGCCCGGTGACTGACCGTGATAGGTAGGGGGTCATGCTCAACAACTTTCGCTGGCTTGAACAATAACCGGCCTGCGATGCCTGCGATAGCAATCACGCCAACCTGTCCCCACGCGGACGGCACAAGTAAAACGACGCAGGTAGCAATTGCCATGATGGTGACTCGCAGCCCATCCGTGCATAGGTTACGCGCCATGCCCCATACTGCTTGAGCGACCACGGCCACAGCCACCACTTTTAAGCCATGCAACGCGCCCTGCGAGACGTAATCGCCATAGCTGGAGATGCCGAGCGCAAAAAGGATCAAGGCTATGGCAGACGGCAGCGTGAAGCCAGCCCAAGCAGCCAGCGCCCCGCTGTATCCAGCCCGAGACAGTCCTACCGCTATGCCGACCTGGCTGCTTGCAGGCCCTGGCAAGAACTGACAAAGCGCGACCAAGTCAGCATAGCTCCGTTCGGAGAGCCAGCGCCGCCGTGTGACAAATTCGGCGCGGAAGTAGCCCAAGTGCGCAATGGGGCCGCCAAAAGATGTCAATCCAAGCCGCAGAAAAATAAGAAAGACCGACCATGGTCTGCTGTCATCGGTAGGGTTATTCGTCATACTTTCGCCTTCATGATCTGCAACGAGTTGATCAATAATAAGCGAAATTCGATAACGAAATTCGATATAAATCTAGAAAAAAATACCTCTATGTGTACTACGCAGTTTTAGCTGTGGCTTTCACAGGAGCACGCTTACTTACGGCTTAGCGTGCTTTATTTTCCGTTTTCTGAGGCGATCCCTAGGAGCTCGGATCTCAGGACGAAGGTCTCCGCGAATGTCCGGTCGATCCGCGCGACGTCCCAGGCGGGCGTTCCCTTGGCGGACATCCACGCCGCAGCGTCGTGCATCAGCCGCACAACCTCGTCGATATCACCCGAGCAGGCGACCCGAACGTTCGGAGGCTCCTCGCTGTCCATTCGCTCCCCTGGCGCGGTATGAACCGCCGCCTCATAGTGCAGTTTGATCCTGACGAGCCCAGCATGTCTGCGCCCACCTTCGCGGAACCTGACCAGGGTCCGCTAGCGGGCGGCCGGAAGGTGAATGCTAGGCATGATCTAACCCTCGGTCTCTGGCGTCGCGACTGCGAAATTTCGCGAGGGTTTCCGAGAAGGTGATTGCGCTTCGCAGATCTCCAGGCGCGTGGGTGCGGACGTAGTCAGCGCCATTGCCGATCGCGTGAAGTTCCGCCGCAAGGCTCGCTGGACCCAGATCCTTTACAGGAAGGCCAACGGTGGCGCCCAAGAAGGATTTCCGCGACACCGAGACCAATAGCGGAAGCCCCAACGCCGACTTCAGCTTTTGAAGGTTCGACAGCACGTGCAGCGATGTTTCCGGTGCGGGGCTCAAGAAAAATCCCATCCCCGGATCGAGGATGAGCCGGTCGGCAGCGACCCCGCTCCGTCGCAAGGCGGAAACCCGCGCCTCGAAGAACCGCACAATCTCGTCGAGCGCGTCTTCGGGTCGAAGGTGACCGGTGCGGGTGGCGATGCCATCCCGCTGCGCTGAGTGCATAACCACCAGCCTGCAGTCCGCCTCAGCAATATCGGGATAGAGCGCAGGGTCAGGAAATCCTTGGATATCGTTCAGGTAGCCCACGCCGCGCTTGAGCGCATAGCGCTGGGTTTCCGGTTGGAAGCTGTCGATTGAAACACGGTGCATCTGATCGGACAGGGCGTCTAAGAGCGGCGCAATACGTCTGATCTCATCGGCCGGCGATACAGGCCTCGCGTCCGGATGGCTGGCGGCCGGTCCGACATCCACGACGTCTGATCCGACTCGCAGCATTTCGATCGCCGCGGTGACAGCGCCGGCGGGGTCTAGCCGCCGGCTCTCATCGAAGAAGGAGTCCTCGGTGAGATTCAGAATGCCGAACACCGTGGCGTCGGCCTCCGCAGCGACTTCCACGATGGGGATCGGGCGAGCAAAAAGGCAGCAATTATGAGCCCCATACCTACAAAGCCCCACGCATCAAGCTTTTGCCCATGAAGCAACCAGGCAATGGCTGTAATTATGACGACGCCGAGTCCCGACCAGACTGCATAAGCAACACCGACAGGGATGGATTTCAGAACCAGAGAAAGAAAATAAAATGCGATGCCATAACCGATTATGACAACGGCGGAAGGGGCAAGCTTAGTAAAGCCCTCGCTAGATTTTAATGCGGATGTTGCGATTACTTCGCCAACTATTGCGATAACAAGAAAAAGCCAGCCTTTCATGATATATCTCCCAATTTGTGTAGGGCTTATTATGCACGCTTAAAAATAATAAAAGCAGACTTGACCTGATAGTTTGGCTGTGAGCAATTATGTGCTTAGTGCATCTAACGCTTGAGTTAAGCCGCGCCGCGAAGCGGCGTCGGCTTGAACGAATTGTTAGACATTATTTGCCGACTACCTTGGTGATCTCGCCTTTCACGTAGTGGACAAATTCTTCCAACTGATCTGCGCGCGAGGCCAAGCGATCTTCTTCTTGTCCAAGATAAGCCTGTGTAGCTTCAAGTATGACGGGCTGATGCTGGGCCGGCAGGCGC
>URBP01000130.1 GCA_900546105.1 uncultured Collinsella sp. | reverse complement strand
AACTCTACTATTAGGCAACAGAAGACAGGTCTCTAGGGACGCTCCGCATCAACCATTTCATCGGATGCGGAGCGTCCCAATTTGAACGAGCAACGTCTTGCGACGGGTGAACACTGCAACCCCAATGGCCCGCTAACCCTTTCATAATCTGGTGGTTAAGTCTTCACTAGAAGCCATCCACACTTTGTAGTTAATTGATTCCTTCTTCGCAGGCGAAAACGACAATGATGTCCGCTCCCTATCTCCCCTCCGCTTTCAGTTTCAGCAGCAGATCGCCCAGCTCAGGGCACTTGTTGGAAAGGCGCGTCTGGGGTCGCTCGCCCATCCCCCACCGCTGGCGGATCTCCTGGGCGCGCGGACTCACGTGATAGTCACCCTCCATCATCTGCTTGAGCAACTTGGCGGTTACACGCGCATCGGCTAAGGCGCTGTGGGCGTGGCCCGTCGACTCGTCGAACTCGATGCCAAACCACGTTACCGCGTCACTCAAAGAGACGCACCCGTGGCTGCCCACGTCCATGATCGAGGTATAAAACGCCTGCAGGTCGGCCCAGTCCGTCGGAAATGCGGCAAGGCCGATGTGTTTTGCCTGGCACTCGGTCAAAAGCTGGCGACGATCCGCCCCACTCCAACAGACCACCTGGGCGGAGTAGCGACCGATCCAATCGCTGAGCCTTTTGATCACCATGTAGAGCGGGTCGGCCATCGCGGTGTCCGCGGCCGATATCCCCGTAAGCTCGCGGACGGGAAACGCAACGCCTTCGGTAAATTCTGTCTGCACAAACTGCGAGAACTCGCCCATAACGTTGACGTGGTAATCGAGCTTGACGGCGCCGACCTCGATAATCTCATTGCGCAGCCCACGGCGCTGGCGCTGCTTTGGCACCGGCGCAAACTCAAAGTCCAGCACGATCTGGCGCGCAAAGTTCGTCGTATCGATAGCCGAGATACCCGGCGTCTTTTCAGCTGACACGGTTAGGGCCTTTCTCCGTTGCCTGCCGCTTGCTACATAGGCGGCTACATTGCCGTAAGGATAGGCGCCCGTGCGGACATGAAAGCGGGGCGCAATACCATGCGCCAGGCACACGCCATGCAGACGGCCCCGAGAGCGCCGCCCACTCTATTCAAATGGATGAAAAAGATTGAGGCCCGGTGACTTGAATCAGAGGTCATCCCGGGCCCATCAGAGCTCGTAGAGCTCTTGGTTGCTTTGGTCTTGCTCTTCACGGCGCTTATCGAACTTTCCGAGGCACTCAAGCAGCATTCGAAGCATAACAAGTCGCTGCCATTAAGGCACTGACCTCTTGACCAAGCAACGGCGCTGCCCAGCTCTTCACTACTTGGGCTGCCGTCGACTTTATTCTATCCGCGAGTATCTGGTTTACCAAATGGATTTTCGGTAAAGGAAGCACGGCACGCCCCGCAAGACCACTACGCCCCAAGTGCCGCCATGGGGATCACCGCCACGCCGTCGTCGCGTGTGTAGGCAATGCTCCCCTTTCCAACCACGACCGCCAAAAACGCCGGCGCGGCATTCTGGGCGGCAGGATTGGAGAGCACTTTCCTCTCCAGCGCCTTGAGATTTCTCGCTCCATCGTCTGCTTTCGCATCACTCAGCTTGACCTCGATGGCTCCCCAGCGCCCGTCGTGCTCAACGATCAGATCGACCTCAAGGCCCTTCTCATCTCGGAAATAATGGACGCTGTTGTCGACACCGCCGTAGGTGGAAAGGAACACGCGCACGTCGCGCAGAACGAGGTTCTCAAAGAGCATCCCCAGCGTTTGCATATCGCCAAGCAGCCGCTCGGGGGTAG
Organism: uncultured Collinsella sp.; assembly: GCA_900546105.1. GTDB lineage: Bacteria > Actinomycetota > Coriobacteriia > Coriobacteriales > Coriobacteriaceae > Collinsella. The sequence continues at coordinate 1,786 of URBP01000130.1, read as the reverse complement.
CCCCCAGCAACGCCGCCGCAAGTGACGGGTCACAGAAGTAGCGCTTGGGGCGCACGCGAACGCGGGCCTTCGAGCGCACATACTGGCTTGCTCTCTCGCACAAGCTCGTCCGAAAACCCAAGGTTTGCAGGTCACCGCTCCTGCAGCACCAGCGGGCGACGTCATCCTGCGAAATTACGCCATTCTCAATGCAGTTTTTACGCCGTTTTCATTGTAGGTTTTACGCTCGGCATCCTTGGCACGGCGCTTGCTCAACCACCGGACCAGCGAATTGCCCGGATTCTGGGACGTGCTTTCCGCTCCAGGCCTCTACCGGAAAATGCGTCCCACTCTGAGGCCGAAATCTGGGACGCGCTTTCCGCCAAAGGGAAAGCGCAACCCATTCCGAGCATCACATCAGAGCGCGCTTGGTTATCTCCGCTCGCACATCTCGGCAAACGAGATCAGCTTGACGTCTCCCCTACTCTCCGCTGCATCCCGACATCCCTGCGTAAAGCCGCTTTTTGAGAAAAGCGCATAGCTTTTTCGTTGCCGTCTAAAGAGCTCGCTTCGATGAACGAGCTTTTGCAGTACGTCTTCGCCCGCCGGTTCATTGCGCCATTTGCACTCCGCAAACAGCGCAGTGTCCTCGCCATCGTCAACAATCAAGTCGATTTCTTCCTGCGTATGCGTGCGATTATCCGTCCCCCACCAGCGCCCGACGCTCGCCGGAACCACATCGAGCTGGCCCGCGCGCGCGAGTTCGTACACGTATTGTCTGCATATAAGCTCAAAGACCGTACCCATGTAATCCGATATGTGCGGCTCAATGCGCTTATACGCCATCTCGGCCATATCGTTTTGAATCAGCCCGATGTTCTGCGGAACAAACTTGTACCAGAACCTAAACATCTGGTCGCTCAGTAGATACACGGCCCGCTTATTGCTCGTCTCGTTTAGGGGCAGCTCGCGCTCGACAACCCCAAGCGACGCCAGCTTATCCACATAGCTCTTTACGTTGCTCGCAGGGATTCCCGTAGAGCTCGCAATCTCCGAGATCTTCGAGCGCCCCTGAGCAATTGCTTGCACGATCGCATCATATTGCTCGGGATTGCGGCACTCTTGCATTAGCAGGTTACTCGGCTCCTCAAAGAGATAGCCCGTAGGAGTAAGAAAAAGACGTTTGATGTTGTCCTTGAGCGATACGGCAAGATCGACTTTCTCGATATATGCAGGAATGCCGCCCGTCATGCCATAGCAAACTGCAGCGTCTTCACGACTCATGCTCTGCCACAGGCCGAGGGTCGTCGTAAAATCAAGCGGCATGATCTTAAACTGGGCCGTACGCCTACCGTATAGTGGGCTCTCGTAGCCCAACACCTGTTCCTCCATAAACGAAAGAGACGAGCCGCATAGAATCAGCATGAGCTTGGTCTCTTTGTACAGGCGATCGATCTTGTCTTGCAGCAACGAGCTGATCTCGGGATTCGATTGGGCGAGATAGGGATACTCGTCAATCACGACAATCAAACGTTCCGTGCGAGCCATGGTGGCCAATGCATCGAACGCCTCGTCAAAACTACGAAACGACACGCCTACAGCACCAACCGAACCCGCAAGTATCGCCTGGCTAAAGCCGTGCAGGTTTGCCTCTGCATTGGTACGACGAGCTTGAAAGTAAATAGCCTTCTTGCCTTGGATGAACTCTGTGATAAGGCGCGTTTTGCCCACACGACGACGGCCGTAAATCACAGGCATCTCAAAGGAGCCCGTGCCATACAGTCGATTGAGCTCGGACATTTCCGCT
>URBP01000129.1 GCA_900546105.1 uncultured Collinsella sp. | reverse complement strand
GCTTTTTGTTTGGCTGCGCGTTGTGCGTGGATACGAAAAGGGCCCAAGGTTTGTGCCTTGGACCCCAAAGGGTTGATGAACTGGCTTAAGACTCGGCCGTGATTGTTAGAACTTGACGGTCGGGGCCTGGCGGGCGGCTTCGGCGGCCTCGAAGCCCTGGCGCTCCTTAAACTGGAAGATGCCGGCAAAGATGACAGCCGGGAACGTCTGAATGGCGTTGTTGTAGCTGAGCACGCAATCGTTGTAGCTCTGGCGTGCATAGCTAATCTTGTTCTCGGTATCCTCGAGCGATGCCTGCAGCTGCGTAAAGTTGGTGTTTGCCTTAAGATCGGGATAGGCCTCGGCTACAGCGAAGAGCTGGCGCAGCGCGCCGGTCAGCACGTTGTCGGCTTCCATCTTGGCCTCGGGCGTGGTGGCCTTGACGGCGGTGTTACGCGCGCTGATCACGGCGGAGAGCGTCTCCTGCTCGTGCTTGGCGTAGCCCTTGACGGTCTCGACCAGGTTGGGGATCAGGTCGTTGCGACGCTGCAGCTGCGTATCGATGTTCTGCCAGGCGTTATCGATGCGGTTACGCTTGGTGACCATGTTGTTGTAGATGCCGGCGATGGCGCAGACAATCACAATGACAACAACGATGCCGATGATGACGGTAATCATGATGTCTCCGTTTCGAATGGCCGCGGCGGCATGCGCCAGCTGCCGTTGGTATAACGCTACTAGTATACCCGCAACGTTTTGCCGTGCCGAACTTTCCGGTAAGCGTTATGTTTTCGGTAGGGTTGGCACCGGGGCAAAGCGCGCGAGGTACAGGTGTAAGATATGCGACAGATTGACGAGTGTTGTCTTTGCCCTGAGGATGGCGATACCAGTGGACCTTCGCATCAAGAAAACCTACCGCGCCCTGTTCGATGCCTTTACCGAGCTTCTCGAGGAGCATCGTTTTGAGGACCTGACGGTTGCCATGCTGTGCGACCGCGCCATGATTCGCCGCACGACGTTCTACAAGCACTTTCGCGACAAGAACGATTACTTTGCCTTTTATATCGATGAGCTCATGTCGGGCTTGCCGCAAAAACAGCCTGATGAGGCTGGCGCAGTGTCTGCCGAGGATGTGCGCGCGCTTCGGCACGCGATTTTGGACGATGCCATGGATTTGATTCTGGCGCACGAGCAGCTCATGGATAACATTTTGGCAAGCAGCATGTCGGGCATGTTGACCAACGTTATTTGCGACCGCATTGCCCGCTCTATCCGCGAGCGTGTGATGAACGTGCTTGCCGAGGATGCCCTGGCCCCCGTGTCGCTCGAGACGACGTCTGAGTTTGTCGCCGGCGGTATTATTCGACTTTTCACGATATGGTGGGAATCGGGCCACGATCTTGAGCGTCGACCCGAGATGGCCGACGTGGTCGATGCACTGTTTGAGCGGACCATGACACCGGTGCATCACTAAAAGTGGCGGAGAGAGGGGGATTCGAACCCCCGGAACGCTCTCGCGCTCAACGGTTTTCAAGACCGCCGCATTCAACCGCTCTGCCATCTCTCCGTGAGTCGTAATGATAGCATCGTTTTGAATTTGCAACAGGGAAGGCGAACGATGACGAGCACCGAAATCGACGAGAAGTTCATACGCGAGGCGTTGGTGGAGGCGCGCGCCGCCGCGGCGGTGGGCGAGGTGCCCATTGGCGCTGTGGTGGTGCGCGCGGGTGAGATTGTCGCGCGGGCGCATAATCGTCGCGAGCTCGATCAGGACCCTTCGGCGCATGCAGAGTTCGCGGCCCTGTGCGCTGCCGCTCGGTCGCTCGGTCGCTGGCGCCTTTCCGATTGCACAGTCTATGTAACGCTCGAGCCTTGCTGCATGTGTGCGGGGCTTATGGTCAACGCGCGCGTGGGGCGCTGCGTGTATGGCGCGGCTGATGCCAAGGCGGGCGCGCTGGGATCCCTATACGATTTGAATGCCGATTCGCGCCTGAATCATCGGTTTAACGTACATGCCGGCGTGCTGGCGGAGGAGTGTCGTGAGGTGTTGAGCAGCTATTTTCGTGGGCTGCGTGGCACCGATGGTGCTGGCTGCGGTTGTGGGGCCGATCTTGAGGCACATGCCGCTCATGCCGAGGCGCTCGCGTGTGCCGAAGAGATTGCTGGCGCGGCGGTTGACTTTGGCCCCGCGTGCCGCCGGCCCCGCCGCGTGCTGCTGGCGATCGACTCCTTTAAGGGCAGTGTTTCGAGCGCGCAGGCAGAGGCGGCCGTTGCCGAAGGCGTGCGCTACGTGTGGCCCGATGCCCAGGTGGCCGCGTTGCCGCTGGCGGATGGCGGCGAGGGAACGCTCGATGCTATCGCTGCGCGCGGTGGTGAGCTTGTGACCTGCGAGGTAGCAGGCCCCTTCGGCAAGCGCGTGTCTGCCCGGATGCTGGTTGATGTCGAGCGTGAGTCCGCGGTCATCGAGATGGCCGAGGCGGCTGGCATTGGGTATTCGCCTTGCACGGAGTCGTCGGCGCTGGCTGCTACAACCTATGGCGTGGGCGGGCTGATGCTCCGTGCGGTTCGTGCCGGGGCAAAGACTATCTATATTGGCTTGGGCGGCAGCGCCACCAACGATGGTGGCGCCGGTATGCTGCAGGCGCTGGGCGCGCGCCTTGTCGATGAGCACGGCCGCGATATCGCTCCCGGTCTCGCGGGTCTCGAACACGTGGTGAGAATCGATTTGGCGCCAGCGCTTCGGGCGCTGAACGGCGCGCGTGTCGTGGTGCTTTCCGATGTCGAGAATCCGCTCGTGGGGCGTCGAGGCGCCCTAGCGGTGTTTGGCGGGCAGAAGGGCCTGCCGACAGATGACGCCGAGGCGCTTCACAAGTGCGACAGCTGGATGGTCGGCTACGGCCGCCTGCTCGATACGGCAATTGCCGGAGCTCGAGCCCAGGGATTGTTGCGCACACCTGAGGGCGCACGGACATTTGGCTCGGTGCTCGGCGTGCCCGGCGCGGGCGCTGCCGGTGGCTTGGGCGCGGCGTTGCTGGCACTCGGTGCGGAGCTGCGTTCGGGCGTGGAGACGGTGCTCGATCTCGTGGGATTTGACGAGCGCGTGCGCGATGTCGACCTGGTCATAACGGGCGAGGGCAATATGGATGAGCAATCCGCTGCCGGCAAGGCGCCGGTGGGTGTGGCTCGTCGTGCGAAGCGATATGGCAAGCCGGTGGTCGCCGTCGTGGGCGGTCGTGCCGACAACCTGGATGCGGTGTATAAGCAGGGTATTGACTTGGTTTTGTCGATCTGTCGCAAGCCCATGGACCTGGAGCAGGCACTCGATCCGCAAGAAGCCACAACCAACCTCATCTGCGCTGGCGAATCTGCCGCCCGAGCCTACGACCTCGGCCGCCTCTAAAACCCATCCCTCCAATAACTTGCGGTGAAATACGGAGTGTTTTTGCCTTTAAGGTGCCAATTCAGTCCGTATTCCACCGCAACTTCGTGAATTGCCATCCGAGGCTGGTCGACATGGGTCTCGAGTCGGACCGTTTGCCACGAAATGCAGTGTCAGACTAGTCTTTTTGGGACGGGGCTATTTTGACTACTTGCAGATCTGATTGCCCAAGTAGTCAAAAAGCCCCGTCCCAAATTAGCTAATCCCGCCTAACCCCTTTGATGGCGCGAGTGGTTCGATTTTGAGCTTGAGTGGCAACCCGAGGCGAAATTTCGGGTCACCCAAATTGCTACAATTTTAAGCATATAGCGATGTCCTGCCTTGCGTTTTGAACTGCCTCCCATTTCTTGGACATGAGAAATGGGAGGCTTTTTATGCGTG
>URBP01000128.1 GCA_900546105.1 uncultured Collinsella sp. | reverse complement strand
CCGCTTATGTGTCGACCGCTTTTCCAACGTATCCTCCGTCACGACAGGTAAGAGCGAAGGATGATGAGCCAGCGTGGCTGCTCGAGATAAATGATATCGGCAGGAACCCCCACAGGAACATGGCCCCCAAAAAGCAGGCCGGCGTCTGCGGGGTTGACCAGGCGGATTGCCCACACCGCAACCAGCAGCAAGCATATTGCGACCAGCGCCGCATCGATTGTCTTTCGGGTGCGCGAAGTTGTGACATAGTCCCTGGCGCACGCCAGCGCAAACATAGGGGGAACCATCCAAAACAGCGGATGATACGCAAGCGCGGCACGCCAATCGAGCCCAAACGCCGCGAGCCACGCGCGCGTCATGCCGCAGCCCGGGCACGGAATGCCCGTAAGCGCCCTAAACGGGCAGCCGATGCCCGTCACATACAGCACAAGGCACGACAGCGCCAAGATAGCGGCGAACAAAAGGGCGCGGCGGAATAGCCCCGCCGTGCCCCTTGTCTTGGACCGTGCTTGTGAATCCGAGTTGCTACGCACGTGCCGTAACCTGCGCAGTGTAGGCAGCCGCCATCGCGTTGACGTTCTTGACGATCAGATAGAAACCAATAATCGGTCCGATGCCGCACTGCAAGGCGCCGATCAGCTGCCACAACAGAAGCGTCGTGCCGCTCTCGGCAATGGTAAGACCATAGCGAGGACCGTTGGCCTGGATGCGATTGCCGAAACGGTATGTCCACCACAGGCCATAGATGCCGCAGGTAATGAACGACAGCAGGATTGCAATCAGGTAGTTGGGCATATCGTCCCCGTCGCCCGAGCACATAGTTGCGACATCCTCAGATATTTTGTAGTACGCATAGATGCCGTAGATACCGCACGTGACAATAGCGAGCAGCAGTATCATGCCAAAGTTACGATCGAGCTCAACCGCACCGGGCATGGGTGGCGGTGTGGGTGCGCCCTGAGGCGCAGGCTGAGGTGCCGGGGCGGGCTGAATCTGTACCGGCTGAGGCTCAGACGCGGCAGCCGACGTAGCGTTGACGGGCTCGCCGCAAGCAGGACAAAACTTTGCATCATCCAAAACGGGTGCTCCGCAATTTTCGCAAAACATAGATCCTCCTTCCCATAAGACGACATGCGTCTTTGGTCTCACATGCCGCATCCCAACGGGATACCTTCAATCACGCCGGGTCGATTACCAAAATGAAGGCAACCAACCCGGCGGCATCGGCTAAAACGGACCATGGCCTTAGGCACTCTGGACCGCAGCCCCCCTCAAGCTATTCGGCCTGGTCTTCTTCGGGCTGATCGGTCGCTGCCTGATCGCCCTTATCGCCCAACGCCGGCGCAGTCTGCTCAGCAGGTTCGCCAACAGGCGGGCACTCCTGCTCGGGAGCAGAACTCGGCGCGGGCGACGTTGCAGGCGCAGGTGCGGGTGCCGGCTCAGGCACAGGCGCCGGCTCGGGTGCAGGCTCAGGCGCAGACTCGGGCGCGGGCTCGGGCTCGGGCGCAGGTGCCGGCGAAGCATCCGGAGCGCTGTAACCCGAAGGAGCAGACTTCTTCTCAAACGGCAGCACAAAGGTCAGGACGTCGTCCTTGTCCTCGTCGGCCCACTCGCTTGCGTAGCGCGCCACCCAATAGCCAACGGCACGATGCTTGAGCATGTTGCCAAAGACCGTAAGGAATACCGTGACAAACGCCGTCAGCACCAAGAACAATACGAGCGTAATGCCACCGCCGGTAACAAGCGCCTCAATAGCCGTAGGACGGTAGTAGTAGCTATACATACCGACAGAGGCAATGGTGCCAAAGACGAGCGTCAGGATCCATGTGATAACGTTGGCGACCAGACCCGTCAAAAACTCGGGAAGGAACGATGCGCAGAACAGCTTGGTCTTATTGTTCTTAAAGGCCGCCCAGACCTTATCGAGCGAAAACGCGCTCTCGACGCGACCGGTCACCGCAAAGTGCATCACGGCGATGTCGGCGAACATAGTAAAGAAGACACCCAGGACCGCCGTGGCAATCATAGCCAGAACAAACAGGCCCAGCGAGCCAAATAGAGCGGCCTCAAGCGCATAGGAGCCGTAATAAGAGTACGCACCCGCGGCACCAATTACCACGCTCTCCACCAGCGAAAGCGCTACACCAATAACGGGAATAGCCGCGATAACCTTGAGCACGCTCGAAATAACGCCCGAAAAGACGCCAAGGCCAAACGACGTGGAACGCATCAACGGACGATCCATGCCGTCATCGACCTTGAGCGACAGGTCGCGACCCCATTCGATGCCAAAGCCAGAACCGCACGCGCTTGCCACACAGGCAGCCAAAAAGCCGAAGGCAGCCGCGATACCGCCGATAACGGGAATGAAGAGCACGAGCACCGACACGACACAGATGAGCGCCGGCAAAAAGGCAATCTGGCACACGCGCTGCAGCACGCCCGGCGTCTTGGTCATGTCTTCAAACGCCTGAGCTACACAGCCCTTGGGCACGTTCACGTTAGGCTGAGGAACAAACTGCTGAGGCTGAGACTGCCCCTGAGGAGCAGAGGTTGCAGCACCGGTATTAGGAGCACCACACGCGCCGCAGAACTTGTCGTTATCGCCCATGGGGGCGCCACACTGCGAGCAGAACATAGAATCATCCCTTCGTATCTTGAGCGAATCACTTGGATCGCAAACGATGTCTTTAGCATCATTATTGCCCAATGTGAGGTCAAATACTCAAAGATGACCGATTTGCAAGGTACACGGCGCCAGTAGGCGGTTCATTGAATACGTCTGTGCTAGTTCGTTCCGCGGAAGCCCTTGCCGACGATCTCGGAGCTGTCGACGATCGTGATAAAGGCACCCGGATCGACTTCGCGCGCATAGCGGCGTAGTTGCACGGCCTCGCGACGACTCAGCACGCTCATGATCACCGTCACGCACTTGCCCGAGAAGGCACCGTAGCCGCGGCTGATGGTCGCCGTGCGGTTGAGATGCTTGACGATAAACTCCTCGACCTTAAGGGGCTCGGAACAAATGACCGTGCAGACTTTGCGCAGATGAATGCTCTCAATGGCTTTGTCGACCACAAGCGTCTTGGCAAACAGGCCGAGCACGCAATACAGACCGACACGCGGGCCATACAAAAAGGCCGCGATGGTCACGATGCCGATATCGACCAGCAGCAGGGCGCGACCAATCTCGAGCGTCGTGCGGCGCTTGAGGATCATGGCAAGAATGTCCGTGCCACCCGTCGAGGCGCCGATGTCAAAGACAATAGCGCTGCCGAGCGCCGGCAAGATGACGGCAAAGCACAGGTCGAGCCACATATCACCCGTCAGAGAGACATCGGTCGGAATAAAGAGCTCAAACAGCGAAACATAGGCGGACAGCGCAAACGAGGCGAAGACGCTCCACAGGATTGCCTTGCGCTCCAAAAAGATAAAGCCCAAAACGACGAGAACCGCGTTAATAATCCACATAAAGACGCCGACGGGCAGGGTCGGAAACAGCGTGGAAAGAATGACCGACACGCCCGAGGTACCGCCGAAAGCAAAGTGATTAGGGGTTTTAAACGCAACGATGGCAAAGGCCGTAAGAATCAGGCCCAGATTGAGCTCGGCGAAAAAGCGCGGAAAGCCCGGCTCCTGGCTGCGCTTTTGGCCGGCACGCTCGCCGCGCTCGATATCGGCGCGATCGACCACGCGCTCCATCGGCACCACCGGAGGACGATGTACCTCCTCGGCGGCACGCGACGCCGCCTCTGCCGCAGCGGCTTCAATCGCCCATGCCTTGCTTTCGGTCTCGTGTTCGTCGGCCATTACGGCAACCCCTCGTTAACAATTTGGAAACAATGCGCCCATTAGGGTAACGCGGAACGCGGCAATTGCAACCCTTAGTTAGACGAGCGGTA
>URBP01000127.1 GCA_900546105.1 uncultured Collinsella sp. | reverse complement strand
CCACTTTTAGCGGCCAAGATGTTACAGATCGAGACAAACCAAGAACCACCACAAAGGTGCCCGTCCCCTTTGTGGTGGTCCAGAGAAGAATCAGCCCCGATTAAAAGAGGCGGCATCAAGCCCAGTCTACGTTTGGCGACCCCAAATCGAAGCCCAATGGGGCCTTTCAGCCCCCTCATTCCGGGCGGTCGCTTTCTTTTGAATATTGTCGTAAGCTGGTATCACTTATCTTAATGAATGCATACTGTTTGCGAGGTACTCGCCGTGAAACGCTCCACCTATATCGGCCTGCTCGTCTTAGCGTTTGCGATTACCGCAGTCGGCGTAGGAATTATCTATCTCGCATTTCTCCCCGCCTCTGCGACGCAGGCGGCGGTTGAGACCGTAAGCTATCCCATCGAGGTCCTCACCGATATCGTCAAACCCGATTCGATCACCGTCGATTTTGACGGTACGCCCGCAGCGCTTGGGGTCAGCAACTATCCCCGTATCGAACTTGGGGCCAGGCGCTACACCAAAGATGAGCAGCTTATCGACAAGGCAACCAGTTTACTCAAAGGCAAGACATTTAAGCGGTGGTACGGCGCCGCAACATATCGAGCCAAGAATGGCCAAATGGTTGGCGGGTATTATTCGACCCTTGAGCTCGATGCGGCAAACGGGAGCAGATTGTGCAACGTCTCATACGACCCCGGCTGCGTGGACAATGAAGGACCGGGGGTCTATATCTCGGATGGCGACGTAATCTATGTCATGGAGGGCGACCAGACGGCAGTCGTCGATTTTATGGATCGGTGTACCGAGGATGCCTACGAACAAACCTGCGAACCCGATCCGCAGACAGCGCGCAACAGTGGCTGGGCACGCACTTGGCTATTTGACGATGAAATAATCTGGACCCCATCGAAATAAGGACCCGCCGGGCAGGCACCTTTGTGGTGGTTTCGGTTCCGATGTTCCGCTGTCTCGATCTGTAACATCTAGCGGCCCTTTTCGATCCTAGATGTTACAGATTGAGATGAAGCGATCGACGGCGACCGTTTGTCTCAATCTGTAACAATTACTCGGCAAATAGGGGCCTAGATGTTACAGATCGAGATGAACCGCGGAGCCTCGTCCAATAATCTTAATCTGTAACAGCAGGCACGCTTTTAATAGCCCAGCTGTTACAGATCGAGACAAATGGGACCACCACAAAGGGGGCAGGCACCTTTGTGGTGGTCCCAGCGATACCCGCCTCAAAAAAGAAGCCACCCCAATAAAAAGAGGCGGCTTCAAGCTCAGTCTTTTTTAGCGTCTCTCAAGACCCAACGAGAACGTCGCGGTAGCCCCGGCCACACCTTTCCCTCGGGCGACCCTCGCGAAGCGCGTGAGCACGAGGGAAAGGTGTGGCAGGGGCGTACAGCAGAGTTACTCGGCAGCGGCCTTGAACTTGTTGTAGTTGATCAGGCAGCCGGCCTTGACGATGGCACGCTCCTCTGCCGTCATGTCGGCAATGTAGAGCTCAATCTGCTCAACAGCACCGTCGGCGCGCACCACGTAGGCGGCGATGTTCTGCAGATCGCCATCGAGCGCGGCACGGATACCCGGCACGAAAACGTAATCGCCCACCTCAAAGTTGGGCTCGGCCTCCATCTGGAAGGGCACCATACCCCAGTTCATCACGTTGGAGCGATAGCGCTTGGTGGCGTACTCGTGGACGATGTTGGCCAGGCCGCCGATCACGCGCTGACAGCTCGCGGCCTGCTCGCGGGCAGAGCCGTCACCAGGCTTCTTGGCATAGAGCATGGAGCCGTACTCGGTCGCCTTGGCGTCGGCCGCGACACCCGCGCCGGCCAGCGCCTCAAACACGCCGGCAAGCTCGGCATCGAGCGCGGCCAGGTCGCCCGCGGACTCACCGGCAACGCGGCGCTTCTCCACGGCGTCGACCTCCTTGGAGCGACCCACGTAGGCAGGGTCGCGGCGGCTGAGCGTAAACTCGGCCAGGCCCAGCGGGTTGGAGCGGAAGGAGCTCGTCTCGCCCGAGGGAATGAGCTCGTCGGTCGTGGTGACCGGGTCCATGATCTTGGAGCACACCTTGAGCAGGATATCGTCGCCGAGAGGCTCCATCGCGGGCCACGGCTTGATGTTGGGGCCCTCGACCAGCTCATCGGCAGGCTCCGCCTTGCCAAAGCCCCAGTATACGCGCTTTTTGTACGGCGCGTCGTCAAAGGTGTACTCGCAGGCCTCGTCCCAAGTCTCCTCGGGCAGGTCGGTCGCCGGCGTCAGGACGCCGCCGTTGGCAGCCGTCGCCGCAATGGAGCGGGCGTCCATCAGGGCCACGGCGCTCAGCTGGCCATTACCCGGCTTGGAACCCTCGCGGTTGGGGAAGTTGCGCGTGGTGTGGCGGATGGACAGGCCGTTGTTGGCAGGCGTGTCGCCGGCGCCAAAGCACGGGCCGCAGAACGCCGTGCGCACGATCGCGCCGGCCTCCATGAGGTCGTAGATATAGCCGCGGCGTGTAAGCTCGAGCGCCACGGGCTGGCTCGTGGGATAGACCGACAGCGAAAACTCGCCGCAGCCGGTGTTGGCGCCCTTAAGCACGCGGGCAGCCTGCACCACGGAGTCGTAGTTGCCGCCCGAGCAGCCGGCGATAACGCCCTGCTGCACGTGCAGCTTGCCGTCGACGATCTTGTCGAGCAGGCTAAAGTGCGTCTTACCCTCACCGATCTTGGAGGCCTCGAGCTCCACCTCGTGGAGGATGTCCTCGAGGTTCTCGTTGAGCTCGTCGATCTCAAAGCCGTTGGAAGGATGGAACGGCAGGGCAATCATGGGCTTGATGCTCGACAGGTCGACCTCGACGCAGCCGTCGTAGTAGGCGACATCGGCGGGCTTGAGCTCGCGGTAATCGTCACCGCGACCGTGCATGGTCAGGAACGCGTGCGTGTCCTCGTCGGTTGCCCAGATGGAGGAAAGGCAGGTGGTCTCGGTGGTCATGACATCGACGCCGTTACGGTAGTCGGTCGTCATGCTCGCGATGCCGGGGCCCACGAACTCCATGACCTTGTTCTTGACGTAGCCCTTGGCAAAGACGGCACGGATGATGGCGAGCGCCACGTCGTGCGGGCCGACGCCGGGACGCGGGGTGCCTGTGAGGTAGATGGCCACGACGCCGGGGTAGGCGACGTCGTAGGTGTCGCGCAGCAGCTGCTTGGCCAGCTCGCCGCCGCCCTCGCCCACGGCCATGGTACCCAGGGCACCGTAGCGGGTGTGCGAGTCCGAGCCCAGGATCATCTTGCCGCAGCCGGCGAAGTTCTCACGCATAAAGGAGTGGATGACGGCGATGTGCGGCGGAACGAAGATGCCGCCGTACTTCTTGGCCGCGGAAAGGCCAAAGACGTGATCGTCCTCGTTGATGGTGCCGCCCACAGCGCACAGCGAGTTATGGCAGTTGGTAAGCACGTAGGGCAGCGGGAACTGCTCCATGCCCGAGGCACGCGCCGTCTGGATGATGCCGACGAAGGTGATGTCGTGGCTCGCCATGGCGTCGAAGCGAATCTTGAGCGCCTCGGGGTCGCCGGACGTATTGTGTGCCTGAAGGATCGAATACGCGATGGTGCCGCGCTTGGCATCCTCGGGCGTCTGCGTAATACCGCGCTCAGCAGCCTCGGCCGCAGGCACAACCTCGCTGCCACGGCGCAGGTAGATGCCGTCCTCGTACAGCTTGACCATACTGTCTCCCACTCTGCCCAAACAATTTGGGCGCATAGCATACATTCGTTCAATATCGTGCCATAGAACGGTTACGAGTGGGCTACGAATCTGCACGTTCACTTTATCTCAGTAAAGCATAGGGCGAGCTTAGCGCAGGGTAGTCATTGGGGACGTTCTTAAACGACTAGTCAAACAAGAACGTCCCCAACGAC
>URBP01000126.1 GCA_900546105.1 uncultured Collinsella sp. | reverse complement strand
CTTCTCAAAACAAGACAGGCGCCCCGGCCCTCGTGGGATAGATAAGGGGGAGGCATGAGCTTTACGAGTGTGGCGCTTCAGATGTTGACGGTTTCGCTGCCTATTTTGTTGGGGTGGTGTATCGCCAAGCTGGGGTTTATGAAAGCGGAGTTCGAGCGCGAGCTGTCGCATCTGCTGCTGCAGGTGGCGCTACCGTGCTTGGTGCTTTCGTCAGCGCTGGGCGATGATGTGACGCTTCCGAGCATTGCCGAGACGTTTTCGCTCATGGGTCTGTCCTTTGTGATGTATGCGGTGGCGACCGTTATCGCGTTTGCTGTCACCGCTGCTCTTCGCGTTCCCAAAGGGACGGAATGCTCATATCGCTTCGCCGTGCTTTTCGGTAATGCCGGGTTTATCGGTTTTCCGGTTATTTCGGCGGTGTTGGGAAAACAAGCGCTGTTGTATGCATCGATTGCGCTTATCCCCCCAAACTTTCTTATGTTTACCGTCGGCGTTATGTTATTTAGCGGAATAGGTGGTGGCCTTAAAACGCAGATGCGCAATATTGCCGCCTGCTGCAAGAGTCCTGGTCTCATTGCAAGTACTGCTGTGCTTGGGATCGTGCTCACCGGATGGACCGATTGGGGCGTGCTGGGCGACTCGATTTCCATCGTTGGCACCATGACCACTCCTGCGGCATTGTTGCTCATGGGGTCGTCTATCGCCAAGTACCGTCCGCTCGAGATGCTCACCAACTGGCGTGCCTATGCTGCCGTGGCATTTCGCCTGGTTGTCGTGCCGGTGGCATGTCTTGCCGTCGCGCGCTTGTGGCCCGGCATGACGCCCATGTTTATCGCGACGCTTGTGCTCGATATGGCAATGCCGGTGGGCAGCAACGGTACGCTGTACTGCCTTCAATACGGTAAGGATGCACGCCCCATGATGCAGTGCACGTTTCTGTCGATCATTTGCTCCATTCTGACTATCCCGCTCGTAGCCACGCTGTGCGGGTAGGCATCCGGGACGGCCTCGCGCTGGGGCCTTGCCCGGCGGGGTGGCCTTGCTCCGGGAAGTGGGCTTCGCGAACTTCCCCCGGACAAAGTCTCCCCGCCCGGAGGCGGCCCCAGCGCGAGACCGTCCCGGCCCTCGCCCGTATTACCCCGCTGGGCGAGCCATAGACGCCGCGTACCGATAGGGTAAGGCGGCGGCTTGAAATTGGTGCTATATTCAGCTTAAGTTGTTTAATGCTAGTACGGGAGGCTGATATGGGGCTGTTCAAGAAGAAAAACCCGCAGGATGCCTTTGATCCCGATGTGTTTACCATCACGGATACGATTTTGGACCCGCCGCGGTTTACGTTTTTGCCGGCTATCTACCAGGATGCCACGCGTCGCAAGTGGGCCGTACATCAGCGCGGCGGCGAGCCGAAGATTTTTGACTATGCGGACGTGTTGCAGTGCGAAGTGGCCGAGGCGGGCGATCCGGAGGCCGATGAAGCGGTCTCTAAACAGGAATTTGCCCAGCGTATTCTGGCAAATCCCGCTAAGGCGGCAAAAATGAACGCAGCCAAGCGTAATATGTGTCTTGGTATGGGCGTTGTTGTGGCGGTTCAGACGGGAAAAGACGAGGTTTCCAAACTAGAGATTCCCGTTATGACCGATGAAGTCAAACGCGATTCAAGCCTGTATAAGTCGTATCGGAATGTCGCCGAGAAGATCAAGGCCGAATTTGATGCCATGGGTGGTCTGGCCTAATTTTGGCGACATACGTTTCTGAACGAGGAGTCTGTGCAATGGCAGGCGAATCTTATGCAATTCCCCCCAAAGATCGTGCTGTTGAGGGGATTCTTTGGTATATCCAGCACCATCAGCTTGCCGGCGGCGATCGCCTGCCGGCCGAGCGCGTGCTGTGCGAAGAGATTGGCGTTTCGCGTACGGCGTTGCGCGCCGGTATCACGCGGCTCATCTCGTGTGGAACGCTCGAGAGCCGTCGCGGATCGGGTACGTATGTGTGTCCTCCCAAACCGCTCAATATCTTTCAGGAAACGTATAACTTCTCCGATGCTGTGCGGACTGCCGGCCTGCACCCCTCTTCTCGTCTGGTTTCCACCGGGGCCATCGAGGCGGATGAGGCGCTTGCCGACAAGCTTGGGGTTGCTGTAGGCGCTCCTTTGCTCCGCATGCAGCGTGTTCGACTTATTGAGGGCGAGCCGGCGTCAATTGAGACGGCTCACGTTAACCTGTCCCTGTGCCCCTCGCTTCCCGATCACGATTTTGAGTGTGAGAGCCTTTACGATGTCTTGCTCAAAGAAGGCGGCGTGCGCGTTGAGCATGGACGTGAGCATATCTCCATCTCGCGTTTGAACGCCGAAGAGGCCGAGTTGCTCCAGCAAGAAGAGGGAACGCCGGTGTTCTATGAGAGCACGATAGAATTTGATAAGGACATGCGTTTTGTGGAGCATTGCAAATCGGTGATTTTGCCCACAAAGTTCCGCTTTGCCGATAACGGCGAGAAGAACGGCATGAGGAGCGTGGCAGGTGAACAATGGCTGAAACAGTAGATGCCGCCCCGGTTTATATGCGCATTCGACGCCGCATCGAGGAGCGTATCGAGCGCGGTATATATCCCACGGGTTCCATGATTCCGTCCGAAAAAGACCTCGCCGAGGAATTTGGTACGACGCGCTTGACCATCCGAAGCGCTGTCGATGAGCTGGTTCGGCGTGGGCAGATTCGACGCGTCCGCGGAAAGGGCGCGTTTGTGGCACAGAAAGTGCCCGTTGCCTACGAGCGAACGGGAGGCTTTCGCGAATCAGTTCGTGCTTCGGGCGGCGAGCCGTCCGTCCGCATCCTCGCGCGTTCCAAGCGTTATGCGGGTCCATATTATGCCAACCTGTTTGGCATTGCCGAGGACGATTTACTGTATTCGATTCGGCGTTTGAACTGCGTCAACGGCGATCCCGTATCGATTGAGATGGCGTTCATCCCGTGCCTGCTGTTTCCCACAATCGAAGATATTGACGTGTCGGTCTTCAGTTTGTACGAGACCTATGAGATGTTGGGCCGAAAGCCGGTCATGGCACAGGAAAAGCTCGATATCGAAGCGCTGGGCGCGCGAGATGCCGGTCTGCTTGGACTGGAGCAGGGCGATCTTGCCTTGACGCTTGAGTGCGTGAGCTTCGATGCGAGCGGCCAGGCAATCGAGTACGTCAAGTCGTTTAACCGCGGTGATGCGGGTGGATATACCTATACGTACTAGCTGGTTTTTAGCATAACGGGCTGAAAAGCTGACGGAATTTTGATTCGTTGAGCAAACTGCATATACAACCTTACATGGCTCAAAATCAACCGTTCGCCGATGGGGATAAATTAATCGACAAAGAGGTATCAAAAAGCCGTAACCTGTAACTGTGATTGGTATCAAATACTAATGATTTGTTACGAGGTGAGACGATGAAGATGCTCGATTACGTTCAGCTTGCCCATGTGCGTATGGGAGAGAACCTCGAGCGTTCGTCTGAGCTGGTAGCGCAGCTCGTTGATATTTTCCAGTCCGGTTCTTTTGACGCGCTGCGCATCGTTGCTTCGGGTTCGTCGCGCCATGCCGCCGATTGCGCCCGCGATTACCTGCAAGATACCCTGCAAATGCAGGTGTCCGTTGTGACGCCCGAGGCCTTCGTCGATTTTGAGCACACCTATCCGCAGCATGCGCTCAACATTGCCGTTTCGCAGAGCGGCTATTCGACCAATACGATCGCGGCTCTTGATTACATGCGCGCGCACGATATGGCTGCAGTTGCGCTCACGGCAAACGTCGAGGCACCCATCAAGGAACACGCTGACATCGTTCTTGACTACGGTGTGGGTGTCGAGTCGGTGGACTTTGTGACTCTGGGCGTCGAGGTTCTCGTTGAGTACCTGGTGCTCTTTGGTATTTACGGCGGCCAGGCGCGCGGAACG
>URBP01000125.1 GCA_900546105.1 uncultured Collinsella sp. | reverse complement strand
GATAAGCGGGCCTCGTGCTGCGGAATGGTTTTAAGGGGATACCCTTGGGCGGCCCTACAGCAACGTGGTCGACGATGTCTATAGGAACCCACGCTTTGAAGGGGCGCCGGGCTGATGGTTTGGCTTTTTATTGGTGGGGGCCCTTACTGGGATGGGACGCTTACTAGAGGCAGGCCTCGGCGATGCGGCGCTTGAGTTCATCGATACCGGTGCCAGTCTGGGAGCTTGTGATGATTACGTTTTCGGCCGGGACGTTGAGCTGCTTTTTGATGGCTGCTGCCTGGCGGGCCTGCTGGGTGCGGCTGAGCTTGTCGGCTTTGGTGAGGCAGACGATAAAGTTGAACTCGTTGCCCTGCAGGTAGTCGATCATGTCGTGGTCGAGCTTGCTGGGGTCGTGACGAATGTCCACCAGCGAGACGACTAAGTTAAAGCTGCGCTCGGAGTCGAAAAAGTCGCCGATAAGCTCGGCCCAGCGGTCGCGCTCGGCCTTGGAGCGACGGGCGAAACCGTAACCCGGCAGGTCCACGAAATGCACGTCGTCGGCCTCAAAGAAGTTGATGTTGCTCGTCTTGCCCGGCGTGCTGGAAACCTTGACCAGGTTCTTGCGGCCAAAAAGCTTGTTCATGATCGACGACTTGCCCACGTTGGAGCGGCCGACGAAGCTCACCTCGGGGCAGGTGGACTCGGGAATCTGCGAAACCTTGCCATAGCTGGCAACGAACTTGGCAAGCTGGTAGTTAATGGAATCGGCCATGGACACTCCTTGGTCGTAGGTTCTTACAAATAGACGCGCTATTGCGCAGCGGCAATGCGGCGGACGATATCGAGCGTGATGTCACTTGCGACACGTGCGTACTCGAACAGATCGAACTCGCGCTCGCAAATTGCATCGTACGCCTCGTCACAATTATCACTGATAGCGCGCAACACCAGGCAATCGACACCATTTTTGGTTGCGACATGGGCAATTGCCGCGCCCTCCATGCCGACGCAATCGGCATGCGTCGCCTCGATAGCGTCGTTGCGCATGGCGACGCCCGTCACAAAGCGGTTACCCGTGGCAATCGTGCCGACCAGGAACTGCTTGGTGCCCTCGTTCGAAGCGACTGCATTTGTCGAAGCGTCAACAAACCCACGCTCAGCAAGCACGTCGACGGCAATATCGACCAGCGCGGGCGTCGAGCCAAACTCCTCGAGCCCCGGTGCGGACTCGGCGATAAGCGCGGTATCGGTATCCAGATAGCGCAGGCGTTTGCCAATGACCACGTCGTCGATATGGAGCTTGGGGTTCAAACCACCCGCAATGCCCGAAAACACAACAGCCTGCGGAGCATACTTGCTAATGAGGTGCTGTGTTGCAGCGGCGGCGTTCACCGTGCCCATGCCCGCCGTTGTGGCGACAACTGTCAGGCCGTCGAGCTCGCCGCTTACAACGGTCAAGCCTGCCTCCCGTGCCTCGCAAACGTCGCTCAGCTCTTCCTTAATCTGCATGATCTCTTTTTCGAGCGCACCGATAATCGCGATGGTAGCCATACCATTCCCCAAACCTATGCGAAATTCTCAACCACGGTATGGTACCAGCATTTTGTTTGACCTCGCCAAACGAACACGCTAAGCCAGCGCAACTCGCGTATCAAACAGAACCTTTGCAATCGCAGCCGTAACCTCGCTCGAGCGGTCGCTCCACGGCATCGATGTCATGACGCTCATGACATAGGTACGGCCATCGATGTCGATAAGGCCCGCATCGCATGTCGAATAGCAACCATCCTCGCTAATCCAGCCTGCCTTGTTGCGCACCAAAACATGCTCGCCCGCAATGCCATCGCGCACTCATTTAAGTCTGTCCCCAATGAGTGCCCTTGGGGGCGAAAATGGATCGCTAGCCGATGGCGTTTTTGAGTTCGGCGCGGCGCTTTTTCATGCCCGTCATGACGGCGTTGCGCAGCTCGGGCATGCGCGCGGTATCCATCTGTGGAACGCCCTCAAGCTTATAGGGAATCCCCAGCTGCTCGTATTTGACGACACCCATGGTGTGATACGGCAGCATCTCCAGGCCGACCACGTTATGCCACGGGGCGATTAAACGACCGAGTGTCTCGCACTCCTCCACCGTATCGGTAATGCCCGGCACCACCACGTGGCGAATAACGACCTTAATCTTGCGATGGGCAAGCTCATCGCCAAACGCCAGGATGCGTGCGGGATCACAACCGGTTAGCTTTTTATGCTCGACCGGGTCGGCATGCTTAATATCGAGCAGTACCATGTCGGTCTCGTTGAGCACGGCATCGAACTTCTCGGGATGCTGAGGGTCGAAGGCGTAGCCACAGCTATCCAGGCAGGTATGCACGCGACCATCGGGGTTGTTGTGCATTGCACGGAACAGGTCGGCCAAAAACTCGGGCTGCAGAAGTGGCTCGCCGCCCGAAACCGTAATTCCGCCGCTGCGGTAAAACTCATGATTGCTCTGGAACTCGTCCATCAGGTGCTCGACGGTCACCATCGTGCCGCCGTTAACCGACCAGGTATCGGGATTGTGGCAATACGCGCAGCGCATGGGACAGCCCTGGACAAACACTACGAAGCGGATGCCGGGTCCGTCGACCGTACCCATCGTTTCAATCGAATGTACGCGGCCCAGGGCAAACGCGGAGTCCTCGGGACGAGCGTCCACACCCTCGAGCGTCATCTCAGCCATTCCCGCTACCTTGCCTCTCATTGGTTTTAGTTACATAAATGCCAGAGCCATTCTAGCCCATACGCATGATGGTGAAACGGTTTAGTGGTCAATTGGGTTGTTCTATTTGGCCCCACACAAAAGCGGCGGGAAGGGTGTCACAAACCACCCGCCGCCGAGGCAATAGCTATCGATAGACGCCAGGCCTTACGCCTTGAGCGTGAACACCGCGCCGAAGGCGGTCGGGCCGCAATGGCTCGAGATGACGCCGCCGACCTGAGTCCGGGTAACGTCCTTAAAGCCCAGGTCGTGCGCATAGACTTCCATATCGTCGCGCAGCTCCTCGGAAAGGCCCACTGAATACGCCAAACCAATGTGCGAGTAATCAATATCGCCCTTCGCAACCATGTGGTCAATAAAGGCACGGGCACATTTGAGCATAGAGCCGCGGAGCTTCTTGGTCGCCACGAATTTGCCACCCGTTACCTCAATGCAGGGCTTAATCTTGAGCAGATGGGCGCCAAGAAACGCGACGTTGGACAAGCGACCACCTGCCTTAAGGAAGGCAAGGTCCGTAGGAACAAAGCCCAGCAGCACGCGGTCCATCACCGAATTGGTAAAGGCGAAAATCTCGTCGACGGTGGCATCCGGATGGGCTTCGATATACTTGGCGGTCTCAACGGCGACAAGCGACTGGCCCACCGACACAAAGCGCGTGTCCATGGAGAACACGTAGTCGCGCCCCTGGGCCGCAATCTTAGAGGACTGATGCGAACAGGTCGTGGCCTCGGAATATGCAAGATGCAAAATAGTCGCGTCGGGTTGCTCGGCATGGATGCGGTCGTACACATGCGCAAAATCCGCTGGCGAACAGCCACTGGTCTTGGGCATCACACCAAACTCGTTGCAGCGCGAGTAAATCTCGAGCGGATCGATCGAGCCGTCCTCGACGGTCTCATCACCAATCGTGACATGCATAGGCACGCGCACGATGCCGTAGCGCTCGCAGAGCTCCGGCGTCACATCCGACCCAGACTCAACCACGATTACGTACTTGCCCATTATCATCACGACCCATCTCGACGTTGACTATGTATTACATGCGCACGCTCGCCGCCCCATTGAACAACGACTCACAAGCGCCAGAGAGACGCTGCCCTTCGCCCACAGCAAAGGACAGCGTCTCCCTGAAAAACTCCGTGCTTCTCTGAGATTTTACACGGTTTATTAAGGAGTGTTACTTATTCCGCAAACGGTAGCTATACGCGATAAACGGTAGCAAGCAAGTATCCAGAACTCTCAACCCATCAGGAGAGTTCCGCCTAAAGGGTGACTACACAGGACCCCAGCCGGGCCGCTTTGGGTTACTTTCCAAAACATT
>URBP01000124.1 GCA_900546105.1 uncultured Collinsella sp. | reverse complement strand
TTTCGCCGGCGCTTAATAAGGGGTTTAGTTGGTGCTCATTCGTTTTGCTGCAGACTCGACGTAGCTGGCCATCTCATCGACGTCGCAGACGTCTTCGAAGCGGACGGGTTTGGATTCGAGTTCGGCGAGCTGGGTCGGGGCGACCGTGTTGGTTGCCTGCTCGAGCACGCGCATGGCCTCAAAGTCGTCCTCGGGAACGTTGAGCCCCAGGGCGTCGCAGCAGGCGCGCGGGAACTTGTAGGGGCTGGCGGTCGAAAGCAACACGCGGGCCTTGGCGCCCTCGGCGGGAGCGACCTGCTCAAAGACGTGATAGCCGCAAGCGGTGTGCGGGTCAATCACGTAGCCGTTCGCGTCCCAGCAGCTCTTGATGGCAGCGCGGACCTCGTCCTCGCTGGCCCAACCGCAGCCAAAGACGCTCTGGATCTTGGCCAGCAGCTCGGCGGGAACTTCGTAGCGACCAGTCTGTGCCAGCTGCTCCATAAGGCCGGCAACAAGCTCGCAGTCGCCATCGGACAGGAAGTACAGCATGCGCTCCAGGTTGGAGCTAATAAGGATGTCCATCGACGGCGAGATGGTCGTGAAGAACGGGCGGTTACGGTCGTAAACGCCGGTGGTCAGGAAGTCGGCCAGCACGTTGTTCTTGTCGCTCGCCACGACGAGCTTGGCGACGGGCAGACCCATGCGCTTGGCGTAGTAGCCGGCCAAGATATCGCCAAAGTTGCCGGTGGGCACGCAGAACTCTACGGCGTCGCCAGTCTCGATGGCGCCGGCGCGCAGCAGTTGCGCATAGGCGGCAAAGTAGTAGACGACCTGCGGTACCAGACGGCCGACATTGATGGAGTTGGCGCTCGAAAGCACCGTGCCAGCGGCCTCCAGGCGCTCGGCAAGCTCCTTATCGGCAAAGATGCGCTTGACGGCGCTCTGGGCGTCGTCAAAGTTGCCGCGGATGCCGCAGACAGCGACGTTGTCGCCCTCCTGAGTGGACATCTGCAGGTTCTGGACGCGGCTGACCTTGCCCTCGGGATAAAAGACAGTGATGCCCGTGCCCGGAGCGTCGGCAAAGCCGGCGAGTGCTGCCTTGCCGGTGTCGCCCGACGTGGCGGTGACGATCATGATGCGCTCGGCGCCGCCGTCCTTGGCAGAGGTGCGGGCCATCAGACGGGGGAGCATCTGCAGGGCGACGTCCTTAAAGGCGCTCGTGGGGCCGCCAAAGAGTTCCATCACATAGGTTTGCGGGGCGTCGGCGCCCGGTGCGGCGTCGAGTTTGACGAGCGGCGTAACCTCTTCGCTCACGAACGTGCCGCGGTATGCCTCGTCGACACACGCCGAAATTTCTTCGGCCGTGTAATCATTCAGTAACATTCCCAACACATCTTGAGCGATTTCAAAGTACGATTTATCTGCAAGCGAGCTGATATCGACCTGCTGGGTGCCGAGCTCGTCCGAGACAAACAAACCCCCGTCGGGAGCGATGCCGGTACGGATTGCCACCTTACTTGAGCACGATAAAGTGCGTCCTCGTGTACTATGATAAGTTCCCATATAACACTGCTCCTCGGATGCCTTGGTCCCAATCGGTGAAACCATGGTATCAGAGCGCGCAAAACAGGTTTGCAGAGGCTTTTAGAAAGGTAACCTCAAGCCCATGATTAAGATTGCCAAGTTTGGCGGCTCGTCGGTCGCCGACGCCGAACACTTTAAGAAGATCAAGGCCATTGTCGATGCCGACCCGGCCCGCCGTTTTGTGGTGGTTTCTGCCTGCGGTCGCCGCTTTAAGGGCGATACCAAGGTGACCGACCTGCTCTACTTGGTTAACGCACACGTTAAGTACCACGTGTCGTGCGAGGAGCTGCTCGAGGACATTGGCCAGCGCTACTTTGATATCGCTGACGAGTTGGAGCTCACCTATCCCATCCGCGAAGAGTTTGCGGCCTTTGCCGAGCGTGCTCGCTCCGGTGGCTACTCCACTGAGGAGCTTGTGAGCCGCGGCGAGTACTTCACCGCTCGCCTGATGGCCGAGTACCTGGGCCTGCCGTTCCTGGATGCCGCGACGGTTGTGGCGTTCCATCACGACGGTACGCTCAGCATGAACCGCACTTCCGAGCTGGTGCAGGAGTACGGCCAGCAGGGTGGCTTTGTCATGCCCGGTTTCTACGGCGCGACGCGTGAGGGCCAGATCAAACTGCTCGATCGTGGCGGTGGCGATATCTCGGGCTCGATTCTGGCCAAGTGCCTGGGCGCCGATCTGTACGAGAACTGGACCGACGTTTCGGGCTTCTATTCTGCCGATCCGCGTATTGTGCCCGAGGCGCAGCCCATCGCCCGCGTTACCTACGAGGAGCTGCGTGAGCTTTCGTACATGGGCGCAAGCGTCCTGCACGAGGAGGCCGTGTTCCCTGTGCGTGAGGCGGGTATTCCGCTGGTCATCAAGAACACCAATGCGCCGCAGGACCCCGGTACCATCATTAGCGAGACGGCTGACGAGGGCGAGGCAGAACCCATCATTACCGGTGTGACCGGCAAGCGCGGTTTTGTCGCTATCAACGTGGCCCGCGACCGCACCAAGCCCCGCGTTGGCTTTATGCGCCGTGCGCTTTCGGTCTTCGAGCGCTATGACGTTTCCGTCGAGCACATGCCCACCGGTGTCGACCGCTTTGGCGCCGTGGTGCAGGAGCAGGATGTGCACGACTCGCTGTACTCGCTCGTGGGCGACATTCAGCAGGAGGTCGAGCCGCTCGAGATCGAGGTTGTCGAGGGCTTGGCGCTCATCGCTACCGTCGGCCGCAACCTGCGCGGTCGTGCAGGTATCTCGGGCCATCTGTTTGGCATGCTCGGCCAGGCCGGCGTGAGCGTGCGTATGATTTCGCAGAGCTGCGACGAGATCAACATCATTATCGGTGTCGAGGAGAAGGACTTTGACCTGGCGATTCGGACCATTTACCGTGCCTTCTCCGACGAAAATGGCATTGTGAAGGTCTCCGACCTGGAGGCTTCCGCGCCGGTTGATCCCGCTCTGGCCGCGCTCAAAAAGTAGTGACTGCTCGGTAGGTTTTTGGGTCATGTCTCAAAAATCTACCGTGGGGCGTTTCGTTTCGGTTTCGTTTCGACGGGGCGGGTTTCATGCCTGCCCCGTTCTTGTATACACTGGCAACAATAATCGGCCTGCTTGGCGTGCGGGCGATAGCCACAACCTTTAAAGGGGGAAGCATGAAACAGTACACGGTTGCTATTTTGGGCGCGACGGGAGCCGTGGGCACCCAGATGCTCGAGTGCCTGAACGAGCAGGAGTTCCCGGTCGGCAAGCTCAAGCTGCTGGCGAGCGCACGCTCTGCGGGCAAGACCGTCGAGTTCCGCGGCGAACAGGCTGTGATTGAGGAGGCTTGCCCCGAGGCTTTTGAGGGCTGCGACATCGTGCTCGGCGCTGCCGGCGACGATATCGCCAAGGAGCTGCTGCCCGAGGCCGTCAAGCGCGGCGCCGTCGTGGTCGACAACAGCCATGCCTTCCGTATGGATCCCGAGGTACCGCTGGTCGTGCCCGAGATTAATGCCGACGACATCAAGTGGCATCACGGTCTTATCGCCAATCCCAACTGCGCGACCATTATCGGCCTGGTTCCCACGTGGCCGCTGCATCAGCTCGCTGGCGTGAAGCGCATGATCGTCTCGACGTACCAGGCGGCTTCGGGCGCTGGTGCCCCCGGCATGGCCGAGCTTGAGGCCCAGCTGGCCGCCCTGGGCCGTGGCGAAGAGATTCCCGAGCCGCGCGCGTTTGCCGCCCAGCTGGCGAGCAACCTGATTCCGCAGATTGGCGGCGTCAAGGAAGAGGGCTTTACCTCCGAGGAGATGAAGCTGCAAAACGAGGGCCGCAAGATCATGCACCTGCCCGAGCTGCGCGTGAACTGCACCTGCGTGCGCGTGCCCGTGCTGCGTTCGCACTCCGAGAGCATCACGCTCGAGTTTGAGCGCGACATCACGGTGGAAGAGGCCCGTGCTGCGCTGGCCGCCGCTCCGGGCGTCAAGCTGGTTGACGATCTGGGTGCCGAGGATGCACACGACCGCTTCCCCATGCCGATGGACACCTCCGAGCAGGACCTGATCTGGGTCGGTCGCGTGCGCCGCGATATCTCGAACCCCGAGGCCGCTCGTGGCATTACCTTCTGGTGCTGCGGCGACCAAATCCGTAAGGGCGCGGCAACCAACGCCGTCCAGATCGCTAAGCTGCTCTGCGAGTAGTGTGACCTGTCCGGCGGGGGCCGGGCTTAGTTTTCAGAACGTCCTCGACCATGTGTGGCGCCTTGTCCT
>URBP01000123.1 GCA_900546105.1 uncultured Collinsella sp. | reverse complement strand
GAGGCCCGGACCCATCAGTCCGCCCGCTTCTCAAACGAAATCTACGCAGACGAGCCGATTCTCAAAACCGGCCGACAGATGCAGAATTTCCTCCCCGACCAGTACCGCAAAATGCGCGAGATATCGCGCTGGCAGGATGACCCCAAGGGCGGCGCGGGTCGTTGGCTTTCGGAAGCCGAGCTTTTCTACCGCCAAGGCCTGCTGATGGCCGACTTTGAGGACGACTGCCCCTACAACGGCACCTTTAAGTCGTACTTTCCCACCTACAACGCCATGAGCGATCGACAGTTGCGCGGCTACTTTACCTGGCGTGCCCAAGTGCGCCGCGGAACCGTCGAGGAAACGTCTACGTCCTTTGCCTTTCTGTATCTCTATGAGCTGATTTGCGGCATTGGCATAGATGACCCGCTCGATGGTTTTAACAAGATCAAGGCCTTTTGGGACGCCTATCGCGCCTTCGAGCCCGGCATCGACCGATTTGCACGCGTGTGGCTGCAAGATTACGCCGTATTCCACGGGCTCGACCCCAAGCTGCTTTGCGACTCTAAAACCGTCATGTTCGATAACGCCCTTATCGAGCTGCGGCGCGCGGCACGAGACCTTGTACCAGCACCGGCACCGTCCGGCCAGACCCCTAAGCGTCGCAAAATCTCCGAGCCCACGCTCCCCCTTCCGCCCGACGAGGCGCGCGAGGAACGACTCATGGCCGCCATCAATGCCCTCTCCACGTACAACCTAAGTAACTCGCGGCTCGACCGCAGCCACCACCGCGATCTGCGCCACGTGGTATGCGCCGTGTATGTCCGCATGGCGCGCTACTATGACACGCACCGAAAGACCGGCATCGTGGCGAGTTTATTTGGGGAGGAGACGGCCATGCCCTACACCATGTTTGCCTCGGCCGTATTCTTTGCGCCCGAGCGCCACGAGGACTGCGAATACCGCCTAGATCCTATCCATATCTACCGTTGCCAAAACGGCTTTTGGGAATGCATGCGTATCCACGGTAGTAGGCAAAAGAGCAGCAAGCTCGGTGAAATGATGCGCGCCTGCGACCAACGCCTGCGCCTGGCCCTGGACCCCGCCCATCCCCTTAAGGAAGAAAAGGTCCCCAAATATCTGGCCAAGATTATCGATGACGAGATTGTGGCATGGCTTTCGTGGGACGCCGCACACCAGCCCGTCAAGATCGATATCGATTTGAGCCAGCTGGGGCACATTCGGAGCGCTGCCGCACAAACGCGCGAAGCGCTTTTGATCGACGAGGAACGCGAGGACGGCGCGTCCGCAGAAGCCGAGGCAGCGGACTCAGGGCAACCGGAAGCCGAGCCCGTAGCCGACGCGACGGTCGAGGCGGTCGCGGCGGCTGCAGGGCAGGACGAGTCCGACGAGCCGACCATATCCACCGAACAGTTTGGTGTCGTGGCCCCGCTCCTCGCACCAGCACCCACGTCCGCTGACACCGCGTCCGCACTCGATCCCGCCGCAGACGCCTATCTTCGAGCACTACTCGAGCAAAACGCAGCGCAGACGGCATCGGCGGTGGCGCAGTCGGGCAAGAGTGAGGACATGCTTGTCGATACCATCAACGAGGCGCTCTTTGACCTGGTGGGAGACACCGTTATCGAATTCGGCGCGGCAGGGCCGCAGATTATCGAGGACTACGAAGCAGACGTGAGAGGATACCTAGACCATGAGTGATACCGCATCCGCAGCACCCCGCGTGCCCAAGCGCGTCGCTGCCGTCATTCTCAACTCGCTCAAGGGCGGCGTGGTCCCGCGCATCGGCCTTCCTTACATCACCGTAGGGCGCGAGGTCGAGATCCGCGCCCTGCTCACCGATTTAAGTCTCATCGCCGATGGCGGCGCGAGCTTCCGCTTTTTAGTCGGTCGCTACGGCGCCGGTAAGAGCTTTTTGCTCCAGACCATCCGCACGCACGCCATGGGCGAGGGATTCGTCGTCGCCGATGCCGACTTGTCGCCCGAGCGACGCCTGCAGGGCGGTCAGGGGCAGGGCCTTGCCACCTACCGCGAGCTCATCCGCAATATATCGACCAAGACGCGCCCCGAGGGCGGTGCGCTCAACCTTATTCTGGATCGCTGGGTCGCCTCGTGTGCCAACGTCGACGAGTCGGTCGTCAATGCCCAACTGACCCCGCTCGAGGAGATGGTCCACGGCTTCGACTTCACCCGCATGCTTCGCCGCTATCGCACGGCCGTATCCGAGGGCGACGAAGAGGCCATGAGCCGCGTGACCAAATGGATCCGCGGCGAATACCGCACCAAGAGCGAGGCTCGCGCCGAACTGGGGTCCTCAACCATCATCAGCGACGATGACTGGTACGACTACGTCAAACTCATCGCGCGTTTTTTGGTTTGCAGCGGCTACAAGGGCATGCTGGTGCTCATCGACGAGCTCGTGAATCTGTATAAGATTCCCAACGCCATCACACGCCAATACAACTACGAGAAGATCCTGACCATGTACAACGACACGCTCCAGGGCAAGGCGCAGTACCTGGGCATGATCATGGGCGGCACGCCAACCTCCATCGAAGACCGCCGCCGTGGCGTGTTCTCCTACGAGGCCCTGCGTAGCCGACTCGCTCAAGGCCGCTTTGCACGCGAGGATCTTAAGGACATGCTCGCGCCCATCATCCGCCTGCAGCCACTCACCTACGAGGAGTTGCTGGTGCTGATCGAAAAACTCATGCAGATCCATGCTGGCTACTTTGGCTGGACGCCCACGCTTACCGAGAACGACTTGGTAGACTTCCTCAAGATTGAGTTTGGCCGCGTGGGAGCCGATACGCACTTGACGCCGCGTGAGGTCATCCGTGACTTTATCGAGCTGCTCGATATCCTGTGTCAGAATCCCGATGCAAACGTGGCTGAGTTACTGCAAAGCGTCGGCGGCGTCACGCTGGCGCCGCCAGCCGCAACAGGCGACACCGGCACCGCAGACGGCAACCGCAACTTCGCCGAATTCACCATCTAACCTGCCAAAAAGGAACAGGTCTATTTTGGCAGGCTCTATCTGGGCAAACGTTGAAGCAGTAATGCAGCAAGCCACTGCTCGCCGCGTTGAGAGATTCGCTTTTGAAAGGAGGCCTCGTGAACGCCTTTGACCGCTACGCCCCGTTTATCCAAGACTTCATCTACTCCCACGATTGGGAGAGCCTGCGCTCCATTCAGGTTGCGGCGGCAGATGCCATCTTTAACACACAAGACAATGTACTCCTGACGGCATCCACAGCTTCCGGCAAAACCGAAGCGGCCTTCTTTCCCATCCTGACCGAGTTTTGGGAGAACCCGCCCGCAAGCGTGGGCGCCCTCTACATTGGCCCCCTCAAGGCGCTCATCAATGATCAGTTCGTCCGTCTCAATGACCTGTGCGAAGAAGCCGACATCCCCGTCTGGCACTGGCATGGCGATGTCTCGCAGTCGCACAAGACCAAGCTCATCAAAAAGCCGAGCGGCATCTTGCAGATTACGCCCGAGTCGCTCGAGGCACTCCTGATCCATAAGCACATGGCGATCCCGCGCATGTTCTGCGACCTGCGCTATGTGGTCATCGACGAGGTCCATTCGCTCATGCGCGGCGACCGTGGCGGGCAAACGCTCTGCCTTATCGAGCGACTCTCGCGCATGGCCGGCGTGCAACCTCGCCGCATTGGCCTTTCGGCCACTATCGGCGACCCCGAGCGCACGGGCGCTTTTCTCTCACAGGGAACGGGGCGCGACTGCGTTATCCCCCGCTTTGAAGAACCGCGCCGCGTGTGGCGTATCTCCATGGAGCACTTCTACAACTCGGGCCCCCAGGCGCAGCAGCGGGGATTCGAGAGCACGGGTCCTCAAGAGGCCGAAGTGCTTGCGTGCGAGCGTATTGAGACGGCGGCGCCCGCGGCGCTGCCCGCATCCGGACAAGACATGTGCCACAGCGGACAGCTTGCACAGGAAGAACGCCGTCAACGTCGCGAGCAGGCGCGGGGCAAGGCCGCTCCCAAAGACCGTCGCACTTCCTCGGCCCCCGAGGGCGAAGTCGACATCCCGCGAGCGGCCGAGCAGGCGCTTCTCAACCCCACCGACACGGCACCCGACAACGCCGACCCCGGTATGGGCTATATCTTTGAGCATACGCGCGGCCGCAAGTGCCTGGTCTTTGCCAACTCGCGCGAGGAGGCAGAGGCCGTGTGCTCCATGCTGCGCAGCTACTGCGAAAGTCGACACGAGCCCGACCGCTTTCTCATCCACCACGGCAACCTTTCGGCATCGCTGCGCGAGACGGCCGAGGAGCTCATGCGCGACGAGGA
>URBP01000122.1 GCA_900546105.1 uncultured Collinsella sp. | reverse complement strand
GCGAGATCTTCCTGCAGATCGTTTACGGCCGCAGCCAGACCGCGTTCTCCGAGGGCGGCCTGCCCGTGGGCGCCTCCCTCGACGACCTCGGCAAGGGCCTTCGCTCTCAGGTCGGCACCATGTTCGGCACCAAGGCCAAGGGCGCTCGTTACCTCGAGCTCGCTCAGGGCTACGTCACCCGCATGGCTCTCAACGACAAGAACGAGATCATCGCATTCGAGTTCCTGAACCTCGGCAAGTTCACCGACGCCGTCAAGGCCGGCAAGACCCCCGAGGAGGCCATCGCTGGCGCTATGGGCCACTATGGTCAGTGGGAGAACGCTGCCAAGTACATCGACCCGCGCACCGACGAGGAGACTCACTCCGTCGCCAGCGTGTTCCCGGTTCACGAGTAGAAAGGGAGGGAAATAACTATGACTGTTACGTTCGAAGGTTACGAGCGCCGCGCTGACAAGATCAACAAGTGCCTCGCCGACAACGGCATCGCCTCCCTCGAGGAAGCTCTGCAGATCTGCACCGACAAGGGCTTCAACCCGCGTGAGATCGTCAACAACACCCAGTCCATCGCCTTCCAGAACGCCGAGTGGGCCTACACCCTCGGTTGCGCTCTCGCTGTCAAGCGTGGCGCCAAGTCCGCTTCTGAGGCTGCCGCCATCATCGGCGAGGGCATCCAGGCCTTCACCGTTCCCGGCTCCGTCGCCGAGGACCGTAAGGTCGGTCTGGGCCACGGCAACCTGGGCGCTATGCTGCTCTCCGACGACACCGAGTGCTTCGCCTTCCTGGCCGGCCACGAGTCCTTCGCTGCCGCCGAGGGCGCTATCGGTCTTGCTCTGAACGCCAACAAGGCTCGCAAGAAGCCGCTGCGCGTTATCCTCAATGGTCTGGGCAAGGATGCCGCCCAGATCATCGCCCGCATCAACGGCTTCACCTATGTGAAGACCCAGTTCGACTACTACACGGGCGAGCTCAAGGTCGTCGAGACCATCCCCTACTCCGATGGTCCCCGTGCTGCCGTTAACTGCTACGGCTCCGACGACGTCCGCGAGGGCGTTGCCATCATGTGGCACGAGAACGTCGACATCTCGATCACCGGCAACTCCACCAACCCCACGCGCTTCCAGCACCCCGTCGCTGGCACCTACAAGAAGGAGCGCCTCGAGGCTGGCAAGAAGTACTTCTCCGTCGCTTCTGGTGGCGGCACTGGCCGTACCCTGCACCCGGACAACATGGGCGCCGGCCCTGCCTCTTACGGCATGACCGACACCATGGGCCGTATGCACTCCGATGCCCAGTTCGCCGGTTCTTCCTCCGTGCCTGCGCACGTCGACATGATGGGTCTCATCGGCATGGGCAACAACCCCATGGTCGGTGCCACCGTCGCCTGCGCTGTCGCCGTCGAGGAGGCCCTCAAGGCCTAATCGCGCCCGCGCGATGCTCATATAGTTGAGCTTTGGAGCCGCTACCCACCCGGGTAGCGGCTCTTTTTGTTTGCGCTGTCGCAGGATAGCTAATGCCGATATATCAGTTGGGGCGAAATACGAGATGTGATGAGATGGAGCGTCAGAGCGTCCACGACGCCCACCTGTCATATTTGCCCTTTACCGATTTGCCGAGTCTTTGCGACCCCATTGCCGATCACCCGTGCGACAATGCGCCGGACGAGAAAGGAATCCGATGGAATCGACTGATGTACTGGTAATTGGATCTGGCATTGCGGGCCTTTGCGCCGCCATCGAAGCGGCACGCACGGGTGCAACCGTCACTGTGGTAAGCGCCGGCAAGACTATGAGTGGATCGAGCTTCTTCCCCGGAACCTGGGGCCTCGGCCTTATTGGCCCCGTCGACGAAGTCGATGAGCAGGACCTCATCGACACCATTCAGACCGTTGGTGGCGGCGTCGCCGACCCTACACTCGTCCAGACGTTTGTCCACGGCATTCCTCAGGCAATCCAATGGCTCGAGCAGGATCTGGGTGTTGAACTCCAGCGTCCGCAAAGCGCTGAGAGCGCTCAGCAAAAGCAGTTTATCCCCTGCTTTGACCACAAGACGCGCATGTGGCGCGGCCTAACCCGCAAGCCCCTTGAGGACGCTCTGACGACCCGGATCGAGTCGCTCGGCATTCGCCTGCTCCCCCGCCATGAGCTTATCGACCTTGTTGAGGACACGAACGGCAGAATCACCGGAACCGTGCTCTACAACCTCACCGAAGATCGAATCGTGCCCTTTGCTGCCAAAGCCACGATCATCGCAGCCGGTGGCACGGGTGGCCTGTTCGAGCGAAGCCTCACTTCCGCCGACGTGCTCAGCTCATCACAGGCCATCGCACTGGCGCACGGCGCATCGCTTACTAATATAGAGTTCATGCAGATGATGCCCGGCTTCATCGAGCCCAAGCGCAACCTGGTCTTCAACGAGAAAACCTGGCGCTACGTACATGTAGACCAGCCGGTAGATATTGCCGACGACAAGCTGGACGACCTGCTCGAGCAGCGCTCTGGATATGGTCCCTTCACTTCACGCCTGGATTCACGTGCAATCGATCTTGCCATCGACCAGGCAGGCGCCGAAGGCCTGGCGCTCCACTACGACTTCCCCCGCGAGGACGTCCCTGAGTTTGTGCAGACCTTTGCCACCTGGCTGCAAGACGAGCACGGCATCGCCCCGACCGACGAGATGCGCGTTGCAATGTATGCCCACGCCGCTAATGGCGGCATCAAGATCGATAAGACCGCGCACACGGGCGTTGAGGGCCTCTACGCTTGCGGCGAGGCGACAGGCGGCATGCACGGCGCCGACCGCATTGGTGGCTTGTCAAGCGCCAACGGCATCGTGTTCGGACGCATCGCGGGCGCATCGGCAGCCCTTGCAGCGCAGAAAGAGCCTGAGACAGCCCTGAAGGCGGATATCGCCCTCCCCCAGCATGGCATAGCTACAGCAGATGCCGAACGCCTGACACACAGCCTTAAGCACACGATGAGCACCTATTGCATGATCAACAGGACCGAAACAGGCCTATCCGAGGCCCTGCTACAGCTTGAAAGCCTGCAAGACAAGGCCATGGCGCAGAGCAAGCCGCATGCCGAAGACAGCGAGATCGCAGCCCTCGCCCGCCTACAGTCGCAGATTCAGCTGTCGATGAAGATGGTCAAAGCCATGCGTAAGCGAACCGAAAGTCTCGGATCGCACTATCGAGCGGATTATACTGGGCACCTATCTAAAGCAGAACACAACTAATCGATATCTATGGGCCCCTTGAGCTCGAAGTGGCTCGAGGCCCATTCGTGTCCGCACGGCAGCGTATCCTTATTCTAAATACAGAGCTGGCAAAGCCCGCATAAACAATAGACCAGCGAGGAGGAAATATGGACAGTAGAGATATCGAGAAGTGGCGTGTCGAACTTGATAGCCACGCCAATGTGGAAGACGGCGTTGAGTATTGGCTCGCACGCGATTTAATGGAACCCCTAGGATACGTCCAATGGCGCAATTTTGAGACTGCAATTAAGAGGGCAATGGCATCGTGTGAAGTCAACGAAATGCCTGTTGTTTCCTATTTTGTTGAAACCAGCAAAATAGTACCTACAGGAATAGGACAAAAAGCAGTCAAAGACTATAAGTTAACGCGCTACGCATGCTATTTAATCGCCCAAAACGGAGACCCAAACAAGCCAGAGATCGCGCTCGCGCAGGCGTACTTCGCCGTGCAGACCCGCCGCCAAGAGCTCATAGAGCAGCGCTTTGCAGAGATTCAGCGCTTGCAGGCGCGCCACTCGCTATCCGATTCAGAGAAACAGCTCTCGGGTATTGCGTTCAAACGCGGCGTGGGCTCCAAAGGATTCGCGATCATCAAGTCGAAGGGCGATGAAGCGTTATTCGGCGGTAGAAGCACGGCGGAAATGAAGCAGCAGCTCGGCGTACCCAAGAGCGCGGCATTGGCGGACAGGTTAGCCGATGTCCTCATCAAAGCAAAGGACCTTACGAACTCGATGACGGCCTTCAACGCCGAGGAACACGACCTGTACGGCCTGGACCAGATCAAACAAGAGCACGTCGAGAACAACACAAGCGTGCGTGGCAGCCTCATCGACCGCGGAATTGTCCCCGAGAACCTACCACCTGCCGAGGATACAAAAAAGCTCGAGCGTCGCGTGAAGGCAGACGAGAAGAAACTCAAGGAGGGTACTGACGGTTTTACCGATCCCCAGGGTAGACTCGATCTGTGAAAGCGGCTCCGCGCCCTTTCGGGTTTGACCCCATGCGAGGTCAACAAAAAAGCGACCAGCCTAAGCTAGTCGCTTTAACATGCTTTGGGTGGGCCGTCAGGGGGTCGAACCCTGGACCTTGGGATTAAAAGTCCCCTGCTCTACCAACTGAGCTAACGACCCAAAGCTAAAGTCCGTTATGGCGGACTTTAGAGGAGATATCGTGTGGTGGGCCGTCAGGGGGTCGAACCCTGGACCTTGGGATTAAGAGTCCCCTGCTCTACCAACTGAGCTAACGACCCGATATCAACACGAAGCA
>URBP01000121.1 GCA_900546105.1 uncultured Collinsella sp. | reverse complement strand
GGCGAGGGCTTCTTGCGTCCTGCGGAGTGTGCCTAAAAGTAAACTAATGGCGGGCCCGGACGACTACAGGGCTATCGATTACCCCGTGTTCTGCAGTCCTGCCGAGACGCCGGTCACAGTCGAAAGAATCAGGCTCATGTACTCGGCCTTCTTCTCCTCGGCCATCTCGTCCTGGTTCATACGCACCTCGCGAAGGGCGCGGACCTGGGCGATGGACAGGGCGTCGACGTAGGGGTTGCGCACGCGGACAGCGCAGCCAAGCACGCGGCGGCGCTGTAGCGGCCACTCGTCACCGACGATGGCAAGGACCCACTTACGGGTGAGCTGCATCTCGGTGAAGACCTTCTCGGACAGATCCTGGCGATCGCCCAGGTGCAGATACATCTTGGCAATGCGCTGGTCGGTCTTAGCGATCGACATCTCGATGTTGTCGATAAAGGTGCGGAAGAACGGCCACTCCTGGTAGGCAGCCTTGAGCTGATCAAGGTCGCCAAGCTGCTCGCAGGCAGTACCCAGGCCGTACCAAGCGGCCAGATTGATGCGCGCCTGGCTCCAGCTGAAGATCCACGGAATGGTACGCAGGTCGTCGAGCGACTTGGCGCCCAGGCCGCGCTTGGCGGGACGCGAGCCGATCGGCAGCAGACCGACCTCGGTCAGCGGCGTCACGGTCGAGAACCACGGTGTAAAGTCCTCGGTGTTCAGCAGGTCCAGATAGCGCTCATGGCTTACGGCGTTGAGCTTCTCGGCCATATCCCAGAACTTCTGCGTGGTCTCGGTGTTGGTCTTCTCGACACTCGGGGCCGACTGCAAAAGCGTTGCGGCGGCAACGGACTCAACATGGCGCTGAGCCAGCGTGCGGTTGCCATAACGGGCAAAGATGACCTCGCCCTGCTCGGTAAGTTTAAAGAAGCAGTTGACCGAACCCTTGGGCTGAGCCAGCACGGCCTTGTTGGCCGGGCCGCCGCCACGGCCCACGGCGCCGCCACGACCGTGCATGAGCACCAGATCGATATCGTTTTTCTCTGCCCACTTGGCGATGCGCTCCTGCGCGGAGTGCAGCGCGAGCATGGCCGTGGTAGGACCGGCATCCTTGGAGGAGTCGGAGTAGCCCAGCATGACCTCCATGCGGCGATTGGTCTGGGCAAGGCGCTTCTGCACCACGGGCAGCGCGAGCATCTGATCGAGCACGTCGACGCAGCCCTCGAGGTCCTCGAGCTGCTCGAACAGCGGAATCACGTCAAGTTCGGGGACGTCTTCCTCGTGCGCGAAGGACAGGTGGGCCAGCTCAAAGACATCGGCCACATGCTGAGCGCTCTTGGTGAACGAGATGATGTAGCGGTGCGCCATCTTCTTGCCGTAACGCTTTTGGATGGAGCCGATAGCGCGGAAGGTATCGATGACCTCGCGCGTCATGGGCTGCAGATCACCATGGATACCGTTCTCGTGGATATCCTTGAGGGCGCGGGCGTGCACCACGGAGTGCTGACGGAACTCCATCTCGACCATATGGAAGCCGAAGGACTCGACCTGCCAGATGATGGTCTGGACCGGGCCGTAGGCAGCACGGACGGCACCGCAGGCGGCCAGGGAGCGCTGAACGACACGCAGGTCATCCAGGAACTCGTCTGCGCTGTGGTACATGGTGTCGGTGATACGACGCACGGTGGCGTTCAGACGGTCGGCCATGACGAGCATGACGGCGCGATGCGGCTCATGCTCGGAGATCAGCTCGGCGCGTGCCGTGTACTGGGTGCTCATCTCGACCTGATGGTTCCACAGGTTGATGAGCTCGGCAGACGGCTTGCTGTAGGTGGCCTCGAGCGTGAGGTTGCGGCCGATGCGGCGGCACTTGTCCTCGAGCTTGAGCACCATGTGGGTGAAGTACTTGGCGGCGACCTCACGGCTCACCTTGGCGGTGACGTTGGGGTTGCCGTCGCGGTCGGAACCGATCCAGCTGCCGGGATGGAAGAACGCCGGGCACAGCGGCGGCACGGTACCGGCCTTGTCGCCCAGCACCCAGTCGTCAAAACGACGATAGATGACGGGGATCACATCGAACAGTGTGTTATCGAAGATGTCGATGATAGTATCGGCTTCCTCGACCGGCGTGGGCTTCTTGAGCGCGATGGGGCTCGTACGCACCAGAGCGTCGATCTCCTGCAGCATATGGCGCTCGTTCTCCACCAGGTCGGAGCCGCCCAGGCGCGGACGCTCCTCCAGCAGGTTGGAGATACGGCGAATCTTGCCCTCGACGGCCTTACGACGGGCCTCGGTGGGATGTGCGGTAAAGACAGGGTGGAACTCGAGCTTGTCGAGCAGCTCGTTGGCGCCCTCGACACCCATCTCGTTTACCAACTGGTGATAGGCGACGGTGAGTTCGTTGGCGGGATCGACCTCGGTATCGGTCGACGCACCTGCCTCGCGCTCGCGCAGCTGCGCCACGCGGTAGTTCTCCTCCGACAGGTTTGCCAGATGGAAGAAGCTCGTAAAGGCGCGGACAATAACCTGCTGCTTATCGAGCGGCAGGCTGTCAATCAGATCGACGACCTCACGAAACGCCACAGCAGTAGGCTCGTCGGCGGTGGGCACGCCCTGCTCGTCGACGGACTCGTCGGCAGCACGGGCGCCGGGGTTTCCGGCATTGGCCACAATCTCGGCCGTCAGGATCTTGTCGAACAGGTCCGCAATCTCGGGATCATACTCGCTAAGCACACGGCGCTCCAGGCGCAGGAACAGCGCCAAGTTGTCGCGCAGCTCCTCGGGGATCTCGATCTCGGCGAGACGCTCCCTGGACTCGGCATTCGAGCCGATTCGGTTAACGAGGCGGTTGACCACGGCAGCGACGCGCGCCGCGGCTTCGGGTACAGACTGGTTGCTTAGGTTCTCAGCCACGTTTCCTCCCATTCCTCCTTCTATGCACGTAACATGCGGTATTCATTATAGGCACTCGGCAAAAACTTTCGGCGCTGATTGCGCTTTACCACACAAAAGTATTTTCTGCATTGCAAGGGTTTTTGCCCTAAATGGTCGTATTTCTCGGTGGGCGGCATACGTAAATGGGGGCATTCCGCATAAAAGCGAAACACCCCCGTAACAATCGCTCGCAATAAGTCGGGTGCTTCAACGGCCCCGCAGCTCAAGAATCATGCGCTACAGGCGCTCGCGAACCGCCTCGACCACGTTGGCCAGATCGACGAGGGCCTCGTCATGGCTCTCCATGTCGCGCACCTTGACCTTGCCGGCGGCAAGCTCGTCGCCACCCAGGACCAAAATGAGCTTGGCGCCAACCTTGTCGGCCTGCTTAAACTGAGCTTTGAGCGAACGACCCTGGTAGTCGGCCTCGGTCACGATGCCAGCGGCGCGAAGCTCCTGCGTGATGGCAAAGACGTTCTGGCGCAGCTCCTTGCCGGCATTGGCGACGTAGACGCACGGGGCCTCCTCGGCACCCAGGTCGCTGCCAAAGGCCTGCAGGGCCAGCAGCGCACGCTCAAAACCGACGGCAAAGCCGACGCCTGCCGTGGGCTTGCCACCCTCGAGCTCGACCAAGCCGTCATAGCGACCGCCGCCACCGATGGAGCCGACGCCGGCGCCGGGAGCCTCTACCTCAAAGACGGTACGGGTGTAGTAGTCCAAGCCACGCACCAAGGTGGGATCCTCGACATACTCGATACCCGCCGCATCCAAATAGCGCTTGACCTGCTCGTAGTGCTCGCGGCACTCATCGCACAAGTTGTCGCCCATCAGCGGTGCGTCGGCCATGATCTCGCGGCAGTGGTCGTTCTTGCAGTCGAAGGCACGCAGCGGATTGAGCTCGGCGCGCTCGCGGCACTCGTCGCACATCTCGTCGGCGTGATCGAGGATAAACTGCTTGACCTGCTCGCGATAGGCCGGACGGCATTGGGCATCGCCCATCGAGTTAATGAGCAGACGGAGCTTGGAAAGATCGAAACCAAGGCGCTTGTAGAACTCCATAAGCATGATGATGCACTCGGCGTCTGCTGCCGGATCGGGAGCGCCGAGCCACTCGATGCCCACCTGGTGGAACTGGCGCAGGCGACCCTTCTGGGGACGCTCGCCACGGAACATGGCCTCGGCATAATAAGCCTTAAACGGCGTGGAGCCCTGGGGCACCAGGTTGTTCTCCACGACGGCGCGCACCACACCGGCCGTGCCCTCGGGACGAAGCGCCAGGCGCTGCTTGGGCTTGAGCTTGCTATCGGTGCCCTCAGCAAAGACGCGCTCCAGGTTGGCGCCGCTAAAGACGCGGAACATCTCCTTGCGCACGACGTCGGTCGACTGGCCGATGCCGTGGACAAAGACGTCCACCTGCTCGATCGCGGGCGTCTCGATGGGCTTAAAGCCAAACGGCTCGAATACGCCGGCCGCAATCTGCTGCATCTTTTGCCAAGCGCGCATCTCGGCGCCGATAAGGTCGCGGGTTCCCTCCGCCTTCTGTGCCTGCATGGGCAAACACCTTTCTTTTGTATCGCGTCATAGGTAGTAGACATTATACGGCACAAAGCAGCAACGCGGCGGCGCG
>URBP01000120.1 GCA_900546105.1 uncultured Collinsella sp. | reverse complement strand
GAGCGAGGGCATCGCTCACAACCTTCTCGTAACGAGGCTCATCGAAATTGAACATCCCTTACTCCTAACTCACTTAGATGAACCCTTCATTCATCCCATAACGTTATAATACTTTATATAACTAACTATGCAAGTATTATTTTGCTTCTGCTCTTTCCTCAAGCCCCTTAAAACAACAATCGGCGTTGTTGGACACAGCGCGCAAGTTCATTGAACGATTCAATGTGCATCGTCTCTGGTTAAATGACGTCTTATGCAAATACCTTTAATCCGCTTGAGGCCGACGAATCTTTTGACTGCCCGCAGAAGCTTTCCCGGAATTCCCTATGGATAGACCCACCGGCAATCGCTTCGTTATCTGGCTTATTGCGCATTGCCGGGGCGTCTGGGAGAAAGCACAATCTACCGCGTGGTCAACTAGCGTTTCATCGGAATCGACCGCATCCGCGCCAAATACTAAATCGCAATCGTTGAAACTCGTCCGATCATATGGCGGCAATTTCTCGCCATAAAAATGCGTACGAAATAAGGGGGCAGCCGTTTGCAACTTGCTTTATTCGTAAATGTTTTTACTGAAAAAACAATCACCAACCAAACAGCACTATTAACAGCACTATTAATTGTTTGGCTCTTTGCTGTACAGCCATCTTTCGTATACGTCTCTCGTCTATCTCTCATCTCACGGTTGGAGACGAAAGGTATGCGGGAGTGGATAATTGGACGGCATTTGGGCCTGCGACGGATTATTTCGTCCGAAAATCCACGCTCGTGCGGTGAACGCGCGGGGCCTTTGTCCAATCCGCTGGCATCGTCTCCAGTTCGTCGCAGAGCCGCCGCCCCATATGGGTATACTCTCGGGGATTCGACTCGATTCGCCCCCGTTGGGGCGTCAAAGGAGACTGCATATGTCCACTACCTCAACCGACCCGCGCGCCGCTGCCGCCGCACTGCTGGTGCCCGGCACCACCTGCCACGGTTTTGCCGTCGAGCGCCGCGAGACCGTGCCCGAGCTCGATTCGGACGCCTACGTGCTGCGTCACACCGCATCGGGCGCTCGCCTGCTGTACCTGGCATGCGACGATGAGAACAAGGCCTTTGCCATTGGCTTTAAGACGCCGCCGGCCGATTCCACCGGCGTGTTCCATATTCTTGAGCACTCGGTGCTGTGCGGATCGGCCAAATTCCCCGTCAAGGAGCCGTTTGTCGACCTGATCAAGAGCTCCATGCAGACGTTCCTCAACGCCATGACCTACCCCGACAAGACCATCTACCCCGTTGCCACCACCAACGAGCAGGACCTGTACAACCTGATGGACGTGTACCTGGACGCGGTGTTCAACCCGGCCATCTATACCAAGCCGACCATTTTTGAGCAAGAGGGCTGGCACTACGAGCTGGACCTGCCGGAGAGCGTCGAGGGCGAGGGCGAGGGCGGCTCCGCGAGCCTGCGCGAGGGCACGCTGCGCTATAACGGCGTGGTGTTCAACGAGATGAAGGGCGCGCTGTCCGACCCCATGAGCGTGCTGGACGACGCCGTCAACGCCGCGCTCTATCCCGACACCGCCTATGCGCGCGAGAGCGGCGGCGACCCGCGCGCGATTCCCGCGCTCACCTACGAGCAGTTCCTGGACACGCACGCGCGCCACTACAACCCCTCCAACTCCTACATTACGCTCTACGGCGACCTAGATGTGGACCGCGCACTGGCGTTTTTGGACGAGCTTTATCTGTCGCAGCCGAGTGCCGCGAGCCGCCGCATGGACGCTGCCGTTGCCGCCGGCGAGGACCCGTCCACGCTGGCGCCCAATCCGCTGGACGTGCAGGCGCCTGTGACCTGCGAGTATAAGCGAGTCGAGATGGCCACCACGCCCGAGAACGCCCTGGTGGGCCTGGGCCTTGTGCTGGGCAGTGCACTCGACCGCAAGCGCACGATCGCGGCGGATATCCTGTTCGAGGCGCTGCTGGGTTCCAACGAAGCACCGGTTAAGAAGGCCATTCTAGCCGCCGGCCTGGGCGGCAACGTGGTGAGCTACACCGCGGCCGAGAGCCTGCAGCCCTACGAGCTCATCATGCTGCAAAACGCGCAGCCCGGCGTGGCGCGCGAGCTGCGTCGCGTGTTCCAGGACGCCTGCCGCGACCTGTGCGAGCACGGCGTTCCGCGCGAGCGCCTGGAAGCCATCATCAGCAGCAACGAGTACGACCTGCGCCAGCGCGACTACGGTATCGCCGACGGCGTGGCCATTGCGTGCGACGCGCTGAGCACATGGCTCTACGATGACGACGCTGCGACGCTGGCGCTCAAGTATGGCCCGGTGTACGAGGAGCTACGCGGCAAGCTGGACGGCAGCTATTTTGAGGACCTGCTGCGCGAGCTCGTGCTGGAGAACGACCACATGGCACTGGTCGAGCTGGTGCCGGTGGACGCCGCCGAGGGCGCAGAGGGTGCCGAGGCCGCCGAGCTGGCAGCCAAGCGTGACGCCATGACCGATGCCGAGCTTGCCGATGTGGTCGAGCGCACAGCCACGCTGCGTGCCGCGCAGGAGGCCGAGGACACGCCCGAGGCCAAGGCCACGCTGCCGCGCCTGCGCGTGTCCGACATTGGCGAGGCGCGCCCCGAGCCGCCGCTCGTTGTGGACACGACCGCGCCCATCCCCTGTCTGCGCCACGGCATTCCCACCAACCGCCTGGCCTACGTCATGCAGTACTTCGACCTGAGCTGCGTCGCATTTGAGGACCTGCCCTACGTGACGCTGCTCTGCCGCCTGCTCAAGCAGCTGCCCACGCGCGAGCATTCGGCTGAGGAGCTCGACAACCTGCTCGCCGGCAAGCTGGGCTTTTTGAGCTTTACGACCGAGGTCATGACGCAGCCCGACGTGGACGGCGTGCGCCCCTATCTGCTGGTGAGCGCCGGAGCCCTGTCCGAGAAGATCGATGCGCTGGCGAGCCTGCCGCGCGAGGTGTGGTCGAGCACGCTTTTGCTCGATGCCGATGCCGACCGCGTGCGCGACGTGCTCACGCAGATTCGCATTGGGCTTGAGCAGGGCTTTATCAACAACGGTCACTCGGCGGCGCTCTGTCGCGCGATGAGCTACAGCTCGCCTTCGGCCGTGGTGCGTGAGCAGCTTTCGGGCGTGGATTTCTATCTGTTCCTGCGCGATCTGCTCGAGCACTTTGACGAGCGCCTGGACGACCTGCGCGCCAAGCTTGCCGAGCTGGCGGAGCGTATCTTTGTAGCCGATGGCTGCCTGGCGAGCTTTACCGGCAGCGACGAGGACTTTGACGCGTACTGGGATGCCGCGGGCGACCTGGAGCTTGGCGCGGGCGACGGCGCTGCCAGCGGCACGCTCGTGGTGCCGGAGCCGCGCGACCGCCACGAGGCTTTCGTCATCCCCAGCGACATCTGCTTTGCCGCGCGTGCGTGCGATCCGCGTCGCCTGGGCATTGACGTGACAGGCGCTTGGGCCGTGGCTGCCAACGCGCTCTCCTACGACTACCTGTGGAACGAGATCCGCGTGAAGGGTGGTGCGTACGGTTGCGGATTCCGCGCAGCCGGCGAGCGTCAGGCGGCGTTCTACACCTACCGCGACCCGGCAATCGACCCCTCGATTGAGCGCGTGGAGCGCGCGGGTGCATGGCTTGGCAGCTTTGAGCCCGACGAGGCCGCCTTTGAGGGCTTTATCGTGAGCTGCGTGAGCGGCATGGACGCGCCGGTGAAGCCGTACGCGCTCACCAAGCGCCGCAACACGACCTACCTGGCCGGGCTTGACCCGCATGCACGCGAGGAGCGCCGCGCCCAGATGCTCGCCGCCACGCCCGGTGAGCTGCGCTCGCTCGGCACCGACGTGACGCGCATCGCAGCCGAGTCGCCCAGCTGCGTCTTTGGCGGCCGAGACGTCATCGCAAAGAGCAACGCCGGCTTTAACGTCGTCGACCTGATGGGCTAACGCACGGCAAAGGTAGATTTTTGGGACATGTCTGAAAATCTACTTTTTTCTGCGGTTTGAGCGGGACGGCGCAGCCCACCGCGGCGGTTTGTCTCAATATGTAACATCTAGGTCCAATTTTGCCGAGTTACTGTTACAGATTGAGACAAACCGCCGCAGACGCCCGCTCCACAGCACAGACCACCACAAAGGTGCCTGTCTCCTTCCTCAGTTGTGATTCGAACACTTGTTCTATACGCACACATGTTCTATAGTAGAGGTGCTTGCATCGAACTCAAATTGCAACTAGAATATAGTTGCAGAATGTGAGGCGGGATGACTCGATCCGATAAACTCATCGCCCAGCTGCTTAGCTGTCCTTCAACGTATAGATTCGCTGACTTTCTTAAAGTTATGGCTTCATATGGCTTTGAAATGGACAGCAAAGGCAAGACATCCGGATCGCGCATTCGCTTCTACAGGCCATCGGACGGCAGAATGTTCGTGATGCACGCACCCCATCCATCTGACGAATTGACGGCGGGAACCATCCGAAACATCGTTCGATTTCTACAAGATGTCGGAGGCAGCCATGAGTAACGTTTTGGCCTACAAGGGTTATTTCGCCCCGGTCGAGTTCGATG
>URBP01000119.1 GCA_900546105.1 uncultured Collinsella sp. | reverse complement strand
CGACACGCATAAAAAGCCTCCCATTTCTCATGTCCAAGAAATGGGAGGCAGTTCACTGTAGAGGACGGGGCGGTTTGTCTTTTAGGCTTGAGCGGCCAGGCTTATGCAAAGCGGGCGACGAGCTCCTGGAGCACGTCGGTCATCTTGACGAGCGAACTGACCGGGACGAACTCGTTGACGCCGTGGTAGCAATAGCCGCCGGTGGAAAGGTTGGGGCAGGGCAGACCGCGGAACGACAGCTGAGCGCCGTCGGTGCCGCCACGAATCGGCAGCACTTGGGGCTCAACGCCGCAGGCAAGGTAGGCTTCCTTGGCAACATCAATGAGCTCGGGATAGTCACGAACGATCTCGGCCATATTTCGATACTGCTGCTTAATCTCGACTGTCACGCGCTCCTCACCCAGACGCTGGTTGAGCATCGAGGCGGCGGCATCAATAAGGTCGAGTTTC
The DNA here is from genome assembly GCA_900546105.1 of uncultured Collinsella sp. Classification (GTDB taxonomy): domain Bacteria; phylum Actinomycetota; class Coriobacteriia; order Coriobacteriales; family Coriobacteriaceae; genus Collinsella. The sequence continues at coordinate 4,182 of URBP01000119.1, read as the reverse complement.
TGCTGGAACTTGGCGGCATCGTGATCACGGACGATATAGCGCGCCGTGGCGTGATCGACGGTCGCAGATACACCCTCAAGGTGATAAAAGCCCTCGTAGCCTTCCGTATACTCCGGGCGCTGCACGTAGGGGAGCAACGCGTTGAAGTCGCAGAACAGATTGCCTGCGTTGACCATACGGCCCTTGGCGTCGCCCGGGTGGATGGACTGGCCCTCAAAGCGGATGGTCGCCTCGGCGGCGTTAAAGCACTCCCACTCCAGCTCGCCGATGGGGCCGCCGTCGACCGTGTAGGCGTACTTGCAGCCAAAGGTATCGATATCCAACAGCTCGGCTCCGTGACCGATCTCCTCGTCAGGGCAGAAGCAAATGCCGAGTGCGGGATGGGGCAGAGAGGGGTCCTGAGCGATACGCGCGACAAGCGACATGATCTCGGCGACGCCTGCCTTGTCGTCCGCGCCCAGCAGCGTGGTGCCATCGCTGCAGACCAGGTCCTCACCCGCGAGGTCGTTCAGGGCGGGAAGCTTGGCGGTACTCATGGCAACGGGCTTACCGTCAACCGTGCCGCAGACCAGGTCGCCGCCTTCGTAGTGTACGATGTGCGGCTTCACGCCGGCGCCCGGTGCAACTTCGGTGGTGTCGAGATGGGCGATCAGGCCAAGGGCGGGCTTGTCCTCAGCGCCCGCACTTGCGGGGATATGCGCGCAGACATAGGCATGCTCGGTCACGTGGGCATCTTCCGCACCAAGCTCGCGCAGCTCTTCAGCCAGCACGTTGGCAAGGTCAAACTGAACGACGCTCGAGGGTACCTGGTCGCAGTTTGCATCCTCGGACTGCGTGTTGATCTGGACGTAGCGCAAAAAGCGCTCGAGGACATCGGGGTTCGTGGTGGTGTTTTCCATAAAGACCGCTCCAATCTTGGTCGTCGTGTGCAACAAGAACTCTAGCACGGTATGCCACGGCATACCGCGACGCTTGGATGGGGTAGAATCAGCCATTGAATGCAGAAGGGACGGAAGATCATGGATACGACAAATAGCTCGCGCGAACTACATCTGACGGTGGCGAACGAAGACTACTTGGAGTGCATGGTTCGCATTGAAAGCGAAGAGGGGGAAACCAACGGCGTGCGATCGGTCGACATCGCGCAGCGCCTTGGCGTCTCCAAGGCATCGGTCAATAAAGCGGTTTCGGCGCTCAAGGCATCCGAGCTTGTCGAGCAATCGCACTACGGCAAGGTAGTCCTGACCGATCGCGGCCGCGAGGTTGGCACGGCTATCTGGTACCGTCATCGCCTCGTCCGCACGTTTTTGGTTCAGGAGCTCGGTGTCGAATTTGAGCGAGCCGATTCCGAGGCCTGCATGATGGAGCATGCGCTATCCGAGGACACGATGAACCGCTGGCTCGCCTATCTCGAAAAGCAGGGAATCAGCGTCGAGGAATAGCGGGATATATATGGATACGAGTTATTACAATCGCTTTGGTGCCGAGGAACTTACGCGCCGCTTGTCGAGCGAGACCTTGTTGGCGCAGGGCCCCATGGGCAGTGTTCTGTTGAGTGAGTACGACGCCGCAGACATTCCACCGGCGTTTTGGAATCTGGCAGAGCCGCAGGCCGTTTCTCGTATCCATCGCTTGTATGTCGCCGCCGGTGCGCAGGTGCTCATTACCAACACCTTTCAGGCATCAAGCTATGCCCTCAAGCACGACCAGATTGCGCCGTCCGTGGCGGAGGTCAATCGCGGGGCCGTCGACGATGCTCGCCAGGCGCACCCTCAGCTGCTGCTGGGCTCGATGGGCCCGATCGGTATTGAGTGGTTTGCCGAGGACTCTGCCGAGTATCGTGAAATCCGCGGCATTGCGCGCGAACAGGCGCACGCCTTGCTCAATGCCGGCGTTGACGGTCTGCTGATCGAGACGGTGACGTCTATCCGTAATCTGCAGCCCATGCTTGCCGGCGCCCGAGATGCCGCCGACGGCATGCCTGTTCTGGTGAGTTTTGTCGTTGACGATAAAGGCGACCTGCTGGGCGATGGCCTCAACATCGAGGCAGCCGTTTTGTACGCCGAAAAACACGGCGCAAACTCGGTTGGTGTTAATTGCTGTTCGCTTGCGGCCGCGAATGCGGCGGTGCCCAGGATGGTTGCATCGGCGACGACTCCCGTCACGGTGCGTCCCAACGTAGGCGATCCGGTCCAGACTCAGGATGGCCCCGTATGGCACGAGAACCCTGAAGCTTTCGCGCGCGCATGCATCGAATGGAGACATGCCGGTGCCGCAATGGTGGGCAGTTGCTGTGGAACCACGGCAATCACTACGGCAGCAATGGCCGAGGCGCTCGATATATAAAGGGCAAAACCGCTCCATACGGGGCGGTTTTTTATTGCCTGCATGTCCTTGGCAGCATTTGCCCAAATGGTGAATGCTGGTGCCGGCAGGTTGCCGAGTGCATGTTGCGGGTATACCCCATGCGTAACATGATCCAAACACTGTGAGGTGTCTGCGCGTGTGCGCGATAATTCATTTTGGAACTGACGGTTGGCGCGCTCGCGTCGATGAGGACTTCACTGCCGATAACGTTGCCCGTATCGCCGATGCCGTCGGCGAGTTGTGGCAAAAGACCAATCCGGGCAAAACGGTATATATAGGGTTCGACACCCGGCCCCTGGCGCGCGAGTTCGCTGAGCTTGCGGCGGGCGTGCTAGCAGCGCACGGGCTAGACGCCGTGCTCGCTTCGCGACCTGTTCCGACCCCTGCCCTTACGTGGGCGGCGGCTTATGACGGTGAGGCGTGCGGCGCGCTCATGGTGACGGGGTCCCATCATCCGCAGGGTTATCTGTGCCTCAAGATTCGCATGGGTGACGGCTCGACCGCCAACCAGGATGTCATCGAAGAGCTCGAAGAGACCATGGCTCCCGAGCCAATGGGGATCGAGGGGCAATATCGCACCGCGGATATCATTCCTGACTATATGCAAGCGGTGGCATCGTTTGTCGATGCCGAAGCCATCCGCGCCGCGCACTTGCGCGTGGTTGTCGACCCCATGGGCGGCGCAGCCCAGGGCTATCTAGCCGACTTGCTGCGCGAGCTTGGCGTTGAGGTGCACGAGATTCACGCCGGGCAGGCGTCTGATCAAGAAGATATCTGCCCCGACCCCGTTGAGCCTTGGGTGGACACTTGCGAGCGCATGGTTATCGAGGACGGAGCTTGCGCTGGCCTGGTGACCGACGGCGACGCCGACCGTATCGGCGCGGTTGACGAGCGCGGCAGATATATACATCCGCATCAGATCATGGCGCTCGTTTTGGGCGACTTGGTTCAATTTCGTAATTTGGAGGGACGCGTCGTCGTCAATCTCTCGTGCTCGACGCTAGTGCGTCGCATTGCCGAGGCGCTTGGCTGTCGTGTGACCGTTAAGCCGGTCGGTTTCAAATATATAGCTGCAGAGATGAAGAAGGGCGGCGTCCTCATGGGAGGCGAGGAGGCCGGCGGTATCGGCATCGCCGCGCATATGCCTGAGCGTGATGGAATCCTTGCTTGTCTGATTCTGTGTGAGCTTATGGCAAAGACGGACGCGCCTTTGGGCGTTCTGGTCGACCAACTCGAAGACAGTTTTGGTAAGACGAGTTACGGTCGACGCGATTTGCGCCTTGAGGCCGAAGATGCCGAAACATTACGAACCCTGCTGCCGGGCGTAAACCCCAAGTCGATTTGTGGCAAGGTGCCGCAAAACGTTAGTCATATGGACGGCTTGCGTCTGTCATTCGAGGATGATACGTGGCTGCTGGTCCGTCCTAGCGGGACCGAACCAGTGGTGCGCGTCTACGCCGAGGGGTTCTCGGTGGAAGAACGTGATGAGTTGCTCGATGCCGGCTGTGCCTTGGCTAAGGGAGCCTATCAGCTTTAGCCATATGACGCTTCACTATAAAGAGGCCCTCGGTGAGCGGTAGAGAACGGCTGGCAAACGTAAGCAGGGTTTAAATATGTGTAGGAAATGTGTACGCCCAGATTCCCGCCCACGGGACCCCTCCGGTCTGGCAATATATCTCCTTGCCGCGCGGCCCGGTCGGACCGGACCAGCCGCCAGGCGTGCACCTTGAGAACCGGATACTGCGAGGATGGACACTTACTTCAGTGTCGCATCCGGGCAGACATCGAACCATTTGAAATGGTCTAACTTGGATT
>URBP01000118.1 GCA_900546105.1 uncultured Collinsella sp. | reverse complement strand
TTGACCTTAATAGTTAGATAAACTAAACTATTTTCTAAAAGTGTGCTCGAGCAAACTTGTTTACTCGGGTGCTGAGGCACCGTGCCGCGTCCGATGCGGCAAAAGGGAGAAGCAACATGAAGAAGTCGACGTTTAACACCCTGCTTGTCGGTGGCGGTTTTCTGCTTGGCACGGCCGGCATCAAGCTGCTTACCAGCGCTCCGGTAAAGAATGCCTGCGTGCAGGGTATCGCGTGCGGCATGCGCATCAAGAACGGCTACCAGGACATGGTCGAGCAGGCCAAGGCCGAGGTCGATGACATGGTTGCCGAGGCTGCCTACATCACCCAGAGCGAGGCCGCTGCTGACGAGGCAGCCGAGTAACGCTCCCAGGCACAAACTATGAGATTCTCGATTATTAGCGAGATCCCCGGCAGGACCCGTCTTCAATTGGCGGGTCCTGTGCCAGAGAGTGATCTCGACGCACTTCTTAAGCTTGGCGGCGATATCGACGGCGTGCGCAAGGTACGCGTGTATGGCCGTATTGGCCAGATGGCGCTGGAGTACGACGAGCCGCGCCGCGCGAGCGTGCTCGACGCCTTGGGCGCACTCGATGCTCAAGCTATCGCCGATGCCAAGTCGGGCTACGTGATGCAGCTTGAGCCGCGCAAGCACAAACTCGTTATGGACCTGGCGACACTCGTCGGTGCCCATTACGCGCGCCGCTGGTTCTTGCCGACGCCTCTGCGTGCGGTGTTTGTCGTGGCCGGTTACATGGCATTTTTGCGCGCTGCCCTCCGTGAGCTCGCGCAGCCGCGCCTGACCGTTCCCGTGCTCGACGCTTCGGCCATCGGCATTTCGTTCGTCAAGCGTGATGTCGACACCGCGGGCCAGACGATGTTCCTGCTCAATATGGGCGAATTGCTCGAGGACTACACCCGCGCCATGAGCGAAAACGAGCTCATCAACTCGCTGCTCGACGTGCCCGATAAGGCACAAAAAGTGGTCGGTGACACCGAGGTGAGCGTTGCCGCCACCGAGCTTGAGCCCGGCGATCTGGTCGCCGTGCGCACTGGCATGTCCATTTGCATCGACGGTGTCGTCGAGCAGGGGAGCGCTATGGTTAACCAAGCGACCCTGACCGGCGAGCCGCTGGCCGTCGAGCGCAGCGTTGGCGACGATGTGTTCGCGGGTACCGTCGTGGAAGACGGCGGCATCTTGGTGCGCGTGCGCGCCAATACGGCGCAAACCAAACTGCGCTCAATCGTCTCGCTCGTGCAGACGGCCGACTCGCTCAAGTCCGAGGGCCAGTCGCACATGGAGGACCTTGCCAACAAGATCGTCCCGTGGAACTTCCTGCTCGCGGGCCTGGTAGCGCTTACCACCCGCAGCCTCATCAAGACCTCAGCGGCACTGATGGTCGACTACTCGTGCGCACTCAAGCTCACGGGTTCCGTGGCCGTTATGACCGCTATGAGCGACGCTGCCAAGATGGGTGTTATGGTCAAGGGCGCTAAGTACTTTGAGTCGTTTGCCAAGGCCGATACCATTGTCTTTGACAAGACCGGTACGCTGACCGAGGCCCAGCCGCGCCTGGCTTGCGTGCTCACGACCGACGGCTGGAGCGAGGACGAGGTCCTGCGCCTTTCTGCCTGCCTGGAGGAGCATTTCCCGCATCCGGTGGCGCGTGCCGTGGTCAATGCGGCACGCGAGCGCGGGCTCGAGCACCGCGAGCGCCATGCCGCCGTCGAGTACATCGTGGCGCACGGCATCGCTTCGTCCATCGAAGGGCGTCGCGCCATCATCGGTTCCGCGCACTTTGTATTCGAGGATGAGAGTGCGCAGCTCGAGTCCGACATCAAGGAGCAAATCGAGTCACAGATGCAGGGCCTGTCGCCGCTGTATCTGGCGGTCGACGGCACGGTCGTCGGCGTGCTCGGAATCGAGGATCCGCTCAAGCCCGGGGTCCGTGAGGCCATCGCCGACCTGCACGCGTTGGGCGTCAAGCACGTGGTCATGCTCACGGGCGATTCGGAGCGCAAGGCCGAGCGCATTGCTCGCGAGGCAGGGGTCGACGAGTTTAAGGCCGAGCTGCTGCCCGAGGACAAGTACGCCTATGTGGAGCGCATTAAGCGCGAGGGGCGCCATGTTGCCATGGTGGGCGACGGCGTCAACGACTCACCGGCGCTCGGTTTGGCCGACGTGGGGCTGGCAATGGGTGGCGGAAGCGACATCGCCAAGGAGGTCGCCGATATCATCCTGACCGATACGGATCTGGCCGCGATCGTGCGTCTGCGCCGCATGAGCCAGGGCCTCGTTGATCGTCTGACGAGCTCCTATTCTAAGGTGATGCTCACCAACTCAGCACTCTTGGCACTGGGCATTACCGGTGCGATTACCCCGCAGGCGTCGTCGCTGCTGCACAACGGCTCGACGATTGCCTACAGCCTGAGCAACGCGAAGGCTTACCTGCATTAGCGTCTTCGATTGAGTATATGGTCTGCATTCGGGCGGCACCGCAGCCGCCAGGGTGCAGGCCTTCTTTTGTTTGACGAGAGGTTAGCTCAGATATATGCTCGTACTAGCACTGCTAGCAAATGCTGAAGGTGAGGTTGAGATGGCTACCGTTGGCAGCATGGCACAGGTGAATGTTCGCGTAGATCGCTCGGTTAAAGAGCGTGCCGAGGAGGCGCTGCGGCTTTCGGGTGGGTCATTGCCCGAGCTCATCAAAAAGGTCGTGGCCAAGGTCGCGCGGGGTGGCGGGCAGTGCGAGGAAGTGCTTGCGGCCGTCGACGACCGGCAGCAGACCGTCGCGCCCGATACTCCGTTCGCCGTATCATGGGCGGTGGCGGATCAGCTTTACGCGGACCTGGGCATCGCTGCGTCGCCCGCATCCGACGATCGCGGTTGGGACACAATCTATTCGGAAGCCATGGACGAGCGCTATCGCCAAAAGGGGATGATCCTGTGAGCGGGGCTCCCCTCAAAATAATGGTGGATGCCAACGTATGGGTTGATTCGTTTTGCGTCGACCATGCCGAGTCGCTTGCCGCGCGTGCGTTTATTGGGCAGGCGACGGAGACGGGGGCGTTGCTGTTCTTTCCGGTGCATATCGCTAAGGACGTGCTGTACGTTGTCCAACACGAGCTGAAGCGTAGCGTTCTTGCCAGCAGGGGAGCGCTCGACGAGGCATCTGCCCGTGCAATTGGCGATGCGGCGCTGGCGTTTGTTCGGAATATGACTGAAAACGCCACGGCCGTGGGTGCAGATGCGTCGGACCTTTGGCTGGCCGACAAATACTTAGCGCTCCATCGCGATTACGAGGACAACTTGGTGCTCGCCGCGTGCAAGCGCGCGCAGGTCGATTACTTGGTGACCAACGATCGCAAGCTGCTCGAACATGCCGATCTTGCAGCGAAGACCCCGCGCCAAATGATGCCGATTCTCGCGCTGGCAGAACGCGGTGGGCGGGTGTCCTGATAGCGCCTGGCTGTCTGCGTGGCCTTCGGAACGTCGGCGCTCAGAAGGCCACGCATCCTTTAATTACAAAAGCGCTGCCTTAATGGCGGGACTTTCTGCGAGCTGCTTGGCTGCCTTTTCGTCGGAGCTGTCGAGTGCTGCCAGGCTGCGGTAGACCCACTCGTTGACCTGGGTGTTTTTGACGCCTACGGTCTGCATAAGGGCGCCTACCTCGCGGATTGCTGCGAGCAGATCGGCTTTGGGACCCGCGAGCTCGACCTCGACGCCGTGGTAGGCGGTCACGCCGCGGTTTTCGCTCACGTGGTCGATAAAGCCCTCGACGGTCTCAAGCTGCTGGGCGAGAGCTGCATCATCGTCAGCGTCCAGCGCAACAAGGGCGTTCGAAACCGTGAGGGCGGGGTGTCCGCAGGGGACAAAGCCTTCGATGACATCCATAGCTTCGGTAATGGTTGAGCCCAGGCCTGCGAGGGCATTGACGAGTTGCTGCTTGGTATCCATAGCGGTCCTTTCGATGAAGTGTTTGCTCGGCGAAAATATACGTGACGCGTTCGGTGGCAAAAGTGCGAAGTATGGTGCACATTGGGGTCTTCACAGCTCGTGCATAGAACAGCTGTCTGCCTTTAGAACGTGGTAAGATAGCACTCCACAAGCGGGGCTCGCCCCGCATGTTCCTTGAAAAGTCGATGGGTGTTGGGTGCTCGTGCCCAATGCCATCCAGACTTTCCCGACATTCGGGGGCGACTGGTTTCGACACGATAGCTCTGAGAGAGGAAGCAAGCCGAGGTCTCCTCGCCTCGTTAAACAGGGGTACTGTCAAATTGAATTGACAACAACTCTTCTTTTGAGCCTATGGCTCTCGCTGCTTAGTTTATAGCGGCGCGTCAACCCGGTGATTTCCCCGACACCGGCGCGACGTCATTTTAGGGGAATGCTCCTGCGCACGTAATCGGTATGGCGCAGGCTAAGACCGAACCGGTTAGGACGCCGCGAGCGTGTCGCTGCGCGCAAAGCGTCCGAGACTAAACCAGCGACTGAGCTTGGAGATGCCAATCAGGGGGCTTTCGTGGACCGGAGTTCGATTCTCCGCGCCTCCACCATACGTTACAGGCAGGTAGATATGTATATCTACCTGCCTTTTTATTACATATAGATACCGCGGAGAATCGAACTCTATGCAGGGCGCG
>URBP01000117.1 GCA_900546105.1 uncultured Collinsella sp. | reverse complement strand
TCGTGATGTGACTGGAGTTCAGACGTGTGCTCTTCCGATCTCTAGGCCTGAATGACCCGCCCTCATAAAGTGGCTCAACCTTGAAAAACACTTCAGCGCCATCAGCCAAAGCATCGGCGCATTTTTGCTCGATTGCTGCATAGGCTTTTTGGTTAACCTCGCCGCCCATGGCGACAATATTCTCAAGGCCATTTGATCCATTGAATCGGTCGGCAATCAGATGGCCTCTTTGATCAAAAAGCTCTTCAAACCCTTTTCCGATTGACTGGATAGTGTCCTTGATGGTCAAACGACCTTCGTGGGTCTTTAGTTGTAAGAAGCCTTCGGCCGATTCGACCCTACCCATTGCATCGGTAACGTATTTATACCCATTGATCTCATAGCTCATGTTCGGAACGAGGTCGTCGCCAACGCGGTAAAGCTGCCCGAGATCGTCGGTTGCACACTTCACGCCGTCGATCGCAAACTCGTTATTGGGAAGCAGTCGGTTGCCTTTCCGGCATCATCCAGAATTCGTGAGCTTGCGCCCGATTCTGCTGCCTTTGAGGCAAGAAAGTTATTTAGACCTCGTCCGGCAAGAAGCGTTGCTGCCGTAACAGTTCCCGCAACGACTTCTCCGACGATATCCTCCTGAGATATCTCACCGTCTTCAGCGCCGGCTTCCAAGCTCTTTCCCATTTCGTCAAGAACGAGTACAGACCCAGCAGCGAGTGCTGCAGGGGCAGAAGCGGTGACGGCTACGGCACCAAGCGCAACTTCAGTGGCGATTTCGCCTCCAGTTTCGACATAGTCTCCGATTTCCCGTATCTGCTCATCGGCTTCCATGAAGTCGCCCCAGGCGTTGGCTGCATCGTCAACAGCGTGTGTTTGCGCGGTTTTCACCGCTGCTTCTTCGTCTTCGGCCAGTAGTTCAATATTCGATTCAACACCGACATATGCGTTTTCTCCAACGTCGGCAACTCCAAGTACGAACCTGCCGCCAAGATAAGCTCCGTTCCTTGCGCCATCGCGGACAGTTTCGCCTGCAGCGTTGAGTGTTGGCTCGCATGCTTTCCAGGCGTCATCTGCGGCTTCTTGAACTGTTGAAATGCTCGCGGTTAGGACATCGCCGGAAGAAATATCCCGCCATGCGGCATCTGCACAATCAGCAACGGTGCGTTGCGCCTCCTCAAAGGCCAATCTCGTTTCGGTCGTATCCGGCATTAATTGCTCTATATTTTCAAACGCCATTTAGATCACCGGCCTTGTTTGAGATAAGACCGCTGATACTTCGGCGAGTGCTGAGGCCTTTTCCGTTGTCTCGATGCCGGTACCCCTCTTTCTCAGCTCGTTGAGATGAGCGTTAAACATCGACTGAATGAACAGGTATTGGATTGGTCCCCAGCTTTCGGGTGAGGAGTCATCTTCGAATTTCCAGCTTGAAAGCAGATGGGAGCAAAGCCTCTCTTTGAGGCTGTCGGCAGATAAATCCCTGGCGTCGTCGAGGATGCGTCCAATATTGAAATACCTATAAGCACACCATTCAAACAGTGGCTTCCTCGAGGACAGAGGAGTCCTTGCCATCTCAATCAAGCGTGCCTTCATGGAGTCAGGTATGTCCATCTTGTGCACACAGTCGCAGAAGTTGTATTCCCTTGGCTCATCGAGCTTGAACGGATTAAGCACACAAGAGTTGAGATAGCGAAGCTCTTCAGAAGAAACCTTGTTCTTCGCGCTGTGCTTGCTCTGTGTTGGCGAGTACTCTAGGCCGCGTTCATGCGGTTCGATGTGACAGAGGACAGGTTCGATCCATTCGTTCTGATATATTGCTGCAACGCCTCGCTGAAGCTTTGCAAGCTCTTGGATTTGGCTCTCGTTAAGATTTGCCGCCTTGCCGATAAGCATCCTGTCGCCTTCGTCAGGCAGTTTCCAGGATAAGTCGATGCGATGATTCTGCCTCAAGCCCAGCGGGTTGTTAAGGCGCGGTCATTTTGGCGCTTACATCTCACTTTTGCAGACGTAGAATACGAGTATTGGAATCAAAGGAGGGTTCTCCTGCCAAATATCGGTAAGGACGACCATCCGAAGCTGTGGTCGCTTATTTTCGTGCTTATCATCGCGCTGACCTTCTGTTGCTTCGTCATGGGCCAAGGACTCAACAGTGGAACCAGCGTCTTCCTGGCAGGCCAAGGTTACGGTGCGAGCCTTGCCGGCGTACTTGCACTCGTCTTCTCCATTGCCGCCGCGTTAGCACGACTGTTCGTCGGCCCTGTTATCGACAACGGCAAGTGCTCACTCGTTATCATCGCCGGCATCGCTATCCTCATAGCAGGAACAGCACTGTCCGCTGTCGTTCAAGGCATCCCCCTCTTCACAATCAGCCGTTTGCTGCAAGGCGTGGGCTTTGGCGCAGCAACAACAGCAGCCTCGACCGCCGCAGCAAGCGTCTTACCGCAAGAACGGCTCGGCGAAGGCATTGGATACCACGGCCTCGGACAGGCTATCGCCATGAGCATCGGCCCAGCCTTCGCACTTTACCTAGTAGGAACCGATCCCTCAACGAACCTCTATGTCGGCCTTGCCCTGGTTGGGTTTGCAGGGCTTGTAATCGCCCTCAACGCACGCTATGAAAGTAAATGGCAAACTCTGCCAAGCTCCAGCGCATACCGAATCAAAATGGAAACCCGGCTCGAACTCGACTCAAAAGACGGGCAGGCACCCAGCTCCACCACAGTAACTACATCCGAAACAATTAACAGTGAAAAGTATCCTGAAGGCGACCAGGTGTCCAAGAGAACCCTGCGTGACTCATTCAACATCTTCGAGCCGCGCGCATTGCCTGGCGCCATCCCACAGATGATCATGTGCCCCACTTTTGGCTTTGGCGTCTTCTTTGCTGGTCTGTACGGTACTACTCTCGGCTATACCCACGCCGGTCTCTTCTACACCATCAGCGCGGTAAGCATGATTATCATTCGCATGATTTCAAAGCATTTCATGGACACCGTACCTGCAATCAAAACAATGACCGGAGCCGTCGCGTGCGGCATCCTCTGCTGCCTTATGCTACTTGCCGCACCGTACGGGGAACCTGTCTTCCTGGCGTCCGGAATCTTCTATGGTCTCGCCACTGGCATAAGCCTGCCACTTAATCAAAGCGTAGCGGTAAAGAACACCCCGCCAGAGCGCTGGGGCGCCGCAAACGCCCTGTTCCTGCTCGCCAATGACATCGGCATTGGCTTCGCAAGCGTAATCTGGGGCGTTATCAATGACTCATTCGGGTTCCAGACAAGCATCGTCTGCGTCATTGTCTGCCTTATCGCAAGCTACGCATCCGCCTGGATCGTCTACCCCGCCCGCGACAAGCGGTGGAGGCATTAGAGCGTAAGCGTCAAAATGACCGCGTAGCAGGAAACGTCCAGGACCATTCCGGCATACGGATGGAAAAGTCCTGGACGTTTCCATCTTTGCGTTGCGGTATGCCTTAGGCCGCTATGTCGCTACAGGCCCTCCTCGGCGTTGTTCGCCATCTCGTCGTCGAACGCATCGGGGTCGATGTTAATTATGAAGTCGTCAGGCATCTCTTTGGCCTTCTCGGCAGCGGCTGGGTCGAGCTTGCAGGACTCAGGCACCCTATCCGACCACGGCAGGAACGAGTCCACAACCTCATCGGTGAGCTCGCCGGCGTTGGGCATCTCGGTCAGCAGCCACTCGACGTAAAGCCTGGGATTGAGCCCGTTGGCCTTGGCCGTGGTGGTGACGCTGTATATCGCCGCAGACGCCCGCGCGCCGCGCGGCGCATCGCTGAAGAGCCAGTTCTTGCGCCCTACGACGAAGATTCGCTGGGCCTGCTCGGCGACGTTGTTCGAGAGCTCCAGGTGCCCCGTCTTCGAGCACGTTCATGACGTAGGGCCAGAACTCCACAGCGTACTGCAGCGCACGGTGCGGCGCCAGCTTCGGCGAGGCTAGGGGAAGCTGGGCCCGCGCCCATCCCCCGAAGTCCTCCATGAGCGGGCGGAGCTCCGCGTCGCGGGCGGCCTTCCTGCCGCCCGGCTCCATGTCGTCGAACTTGGAGTCGACCTTGAACATGGCGTCGATCCTGCGCCTTGCCTCGAGCGCAACGCTGGCCGCAGACGCCGCCTTGGCGTCGCCGCCGGCGATCTTCACGATTTGGGCGAATTAGCGGCGCACGTGGACGAGGCACGCCGTGTTGGCGATGTTGGGGTTGCCGAGATTGAAGTAGGGTTTGTAGCCGTTGGCGGTAAGCGTGCCGGACCAGCCCGCAAGAAACTCCTGGGCAACGCCCTTCCTGCGGGTCTCGTGGTATTCGAATACATACACGGGCACGTTGCAGCGCGCCGAGCAGAACAGCCACATCCTCGATTTCTTCTTCGCCTCGCGGTTCGGCTCTTTCAGGACCTGAACCGTGGTCTCATCGGCATGAATCCTGACATGCGACAGCAGCTCGACCTTCATTCTCTCATGGACCTTCGCCAGCCAGCGCGCGTGCACGTTCATCATCCAGTTCGCCATGTCCTGGCGCGATATCGTCGCGCCGCACGCCTTGAGGTCTGTCTCTATGCGGTAGAGCGGCAGCGACATGACGTACTTGCCGTTGACGATCCAGGCAAGCAGCGACGGCGTCGCAAACGAGCCTGGTATCGGCGGCTCAGGCTGCGGTGCTCGCACGATGACGCCCTTGCGTTCCTATTGAGTTTCACTTGAGTTTCAGGGGC
>URBP01000116.1 GCA_900546105.1 uncultured Collinsella sp. | reverse complement strand
ACCTGTCGACCGCCCTGTACGCATTCGAGGACTATCCGCTGTAAACGCGCCCCGGACACACAACATCGCATTCTTCCGGTCGTATATCCACCGCCGGCCGGCTCGCCCGTGCCACCGGGCGCCTCGCGCCCGCCGGTCTCCCCCGCCGGCGCCGTGGCGCCCTGGGGCTCGATCACTACAAGCGGCGCCATGGCCCCGGAGGCATCCAACACGCCGCCGGCACCGAAGGCCCCGCCCGCAGGCGTCACAAACCGTGCGGACGCAAGCGACCCGCTCGTGCACCCGACACCGCCATCGGTACCGGTCGCATCGAGCCACGAGGCATCGACGGAAAGCCCACACCCGGCCGAGCCGTCGCCGGCGCCAGCGTCCTGCAGGCACACACCGTAGGCACGCACGCCGGCGGCGGGCGCGCCGCCGCGCACGGCCGTGTCGTCGGCGATCACGCGGCCCACACGCGTCACTCCTTCTCGCGCACAGCGCAGATCACCTGGGTGCGCTCGTCGTTCCTTTTGGAGAGTACCTCGCGGCTCGGGTATCCAATGGCCTTTATCGTGCGCGCCAGGCTTTTCCCGTGCCCCGGGTAGCGATTGACCGCATCCCGCTTCGCCTCGTCGGAACACCTCGGCCTGCGATGCTCCCTTTCCAGGAGCTCATCACCGTCGATCTGGTACTCCTTCCACCAGTTGTGGAGCGTGACGCGGCTGGGGTAGCCGAGCTTTGCTATGGTGTCAGCCGTGCTGCATCCGAACCTGGCGAACGTCACGATGACCTTTGCCCTTTGCTCTGCGCTGTACATCCGTATGATCCTCCCGGTTCTCTTTTGGTCTAGGATTTCCACCGCAGCCCCAAGGGGCTAGAGGGATAAAACAGGCAGGGCCATTGCAGCGCTACGTGTTGAGAACTTGGCCAGCAACGAGAAGTTTGTGAAACGTTTTGTGAAGCGTGGCAGGACGAAGCTACCTCTCGGCAAAGGTACCCCAACCGCCGGCAGGAACGTCGACACAGCTTTCGAGGTAACTCTTCATGATGTCTTCCAATGTGGGCACGCGTCCTTCGGCCAATATGCCCAAGGCATCCAGCACATCGAATACGGCGGTTGCGTCATCGGCCCCGAGAAGGTCTTTGTTGCACTGGTTCAACCTCGCATCGAGCACAGTATGCCCGCGCCGCGCGGCCACCCTTGCAAGGGCATCGCCATCGGCAATCAGTGGGTGCCTTTGGATTTCGAAAACCAGCCCATACTCTTCGCCGGGCTTTCTGGAATCGAGATCAAACGCGAGTCCGATCTCTTGGACAACGAGCCATGTTTCGGCATATAGCTTCCCCGCCTCATCCAAGAATAGCCTCGTCATAGCGGGCACGAAATCCCCATACCCAAGAAATTTCCCGCAAAGAAGCGTTTTCGACAGGGAAGAGACCTTCGGATAGCGAGACAGCCACGCCCTGCCCTCTCGAGTTTTAAGCAAGGGGCAAACCTCTTCGGGATTTCCAAGCATTTCCGTAAGTATGTAGAACCTGGCACAGAAGGCGGCGGCGGTCCTGTTAATCCGAATGCCGGGCGCGTAATGGCCCATCGGAGTCTCGAAGCCGGCGGCCCTTTCATATGCGACCCTGCACTCCGCACGCATACCAAGCAAGGCGTAGCACAGGCTCATCTCGAAATAGGGATATCCGAGGGACGGTTGCTTATTGAGCGCGGCGAGGCGCTCTTCGGCAATCGAGAGCTGCAATTTCGCCACCTCGGGTTTGTCGTACAGTGTCAGCCGGGCAAGCTGCCATCGACACTCGAGCGCCGCCATAACCTGCAGGCTTCTCTCAAGGAGGCCTATAGCCTCATCAGTGTACGACACGGCGCGCTCAACGCTCTCTCCAACCATTAAGGCTAGGGCAGCGCGTTCTCGCAGCACTTGGGAGCGCCGCAGAATCGCCTCGGGAGGAAGGCCATCCTCCATCACATCCAAGTCATGCTCCGCGTCCCCATCCTTGAAATACCGCATTACGCTCTCAGCCAAAGTATTTGGGAAGCGGTCATTCACCGCCAAGCCCGAAAGCATCGCACTCAGGTTCTTATGGGCATAGTAGCGTGCATCGGGGTCGCTTACGCACAAAAACCGATCGCATCGAGCGAAGAAATTGAGCACGGGTGCGGGATCGAGCCCGTCGGACCACGCGATTCTGCCCAGGCTCGCCATAGCGACGACGCGCTGTTGCTCGGAAAGGGAGGCATTGCTGAGGGTGTTTTTGACCTCGACCAAATACAGCTTGTTCCTGTCCTCGATACTTGTCCCTATCTGCCTCATGAAAAGAAGCCGCAGATTGAAGAGCTGCCCAAAATCGTTGGGGCCAATCGGAGCAAGCGCCTTTTCGCATTCCTCAATCAACCCCCACCCTTCTTTAACGCCGCCATCAGGCAAGCCGATTTTCGTTTTATTCAATGCTGCGTTCTCAAACAGCAGCAAGAGGAACGACTTATTCCGAACGCCCAGACGCTTAGCTTCGCGATACGTCTTCTTGAACTCGTCGTCGGCGACTTTGAACTGACCGTTCACGACATAGCTAATCGCGCGGTTGTGCCAAAGCTGGACCGTGATGAAAGGGTCTGTCTTGTCGGTTTTCTCGGCCAAGGCGCTTTCGAGCTCCGCTTGCGACCCAGCACGATCGCAAGCGGCGTCCGCGATAATATGGAGGGCGAAATGCCTGAAAGCCGGCTCTAAGTTTTCGTTCTCAAGCATTCTTTTCGCAACGCCGTTGTTTCCCAAGTAGATGTTGCAGAAAATCCTATCCTTGTCGAGGCAGGTGAGCTGCATTCTGGACAGTCGATCACGGTCAACCGAGTTCATCAGCCTGAAGGCAGCTACATAGTCGCATTCGGGAAGAGAGGGATCCGCCTTGTCCACTATGTCATCGAGCTGCTGCGCACACCAAAAATAGTTGACGAGAAGAGCGAACAGACTCAACGCGAGAAAGGGCGATGCCACACCCGCCAACCATAAAAGGCTAAGCTTTACCGATGCAAACAATGCATCGGACGCCAGTGCTGCAACATAGATACCGGCCTTGTAAAACCGCGCCAAAGCCTGCTTACGCAACCACAGCAAAAACAGCCCGACGACAATCGAAAACGCCAGGATAGAATGGGCCGGGTCAGGCCCCGTGACGATATCAATCGCAGCAAGGATATCTTGGAACGCCATAATCCTCCGCTAGACTCGAGTCCAATACTCGTTTGCTATTGTAGCTTGCATTCTGCATTGATCTTCCTTCATGTAGTTTCAAATCGAACACATGTTTTGTTTTTAGGAACAGAGTTACATCAAAGGAGGCCGTATCAGCCAACGCTGATACGGCCTCCCTCTAGATTCGATTTTTGTATATCACCAGATCCTGGGAGTACACCTCTCCCCTAGTCCCTCTTAAACAGATTCCTCGTGTACACCTTGTCCGCAACGTCCGCGAGCTCGTCGCTCCAGCGGTTGGCCACGATCACGTCGCAGCCGGCCTTGAAGGCCTCCAGGTCGTGGGTCACCTCGGAGCCGAAGAACTCCGGCGCGTCCAGCGTGGGCTCGTAGACCACCACGGGCACGCCCTTGGCCTTCACGCGTTTCATGACGCCCTGGATGGAGCTAGCGCGGAAGTTGTCGGAGTTGGACTTCGTCGTCAGGCGGTTGACGTCCGCGACTGGCTTCGGCTTGCCGGCATGCTTGAGATTATTAGTGAGTCCCAGGCCCTTTCGACACCACCTATATTGCGCATCGGCACCGCCGTCCACCCAGCCGAATATTGCCGTTCGGCACCGCCAATAAACGTCCCCGGCCATCCCCGTTACGCTCGGGCTGCCATGCAGTCCAGAGAACGAGGAGGTTCCAAATGGCGAGAAGGATAGGACCAGGGAGGTCCTGAGGCTGAGGTCGGTGAACGGTCTGCCGCAGAACGCGATCGCCCGCACCGCCCGCGTCTCGAAGCACAGTGTCCAGAACGTACTGGTGGCCACGAGGGGGCGAGTGGCTGCTGGACAAGCCGGACACATAGTTCAGGTCGATGCTGCTGGAGCTGATGGAGCTGAGGTACGGCACCGCCTCGACCGTCTTCTGCACGCAGCTCAAGAAGAAGGACTGGCACCCGAGGCTCGGTGGCGGGGTGCATGCCGACGCCATCATGGACAGGATCGTGCACAACGCGGTCTGGGTCGACATGGGCGAGACCAACATGCGGCAGCGCCGCGGATAGGCCGATAGCAATAAAAAGGCCCCGGGGGCAGTGTCGGCCCCGGTGCCCAGGCGCGATATCAGCGGTGCCGTTTCGCGATATTCAGCAGTGCTCAAGCGAGCAAATACTCATATTAGAGTTAAATATAGCCTTGCTCTCAACTAGCTATTCGAGTTGTGCGGCTATACCGATGGATGCGATTCTTGGTAAAGCGCAACAACTTCAAGTTGATAAACAGGCTTGCCACTAATCTCCATTATCGCCACTGAATCACATTTAAGTGGTCCAGAATTTAAGGCTGCCACTGACTTTATAAGCGCCTCTTTGCTGGCGGTGTCCATAATTTTGGTAAATACAGTATTTTTCATTAATTGGGTTCCGTCTGGAAACACTCGTTTGATTTGTGCCAAACAGGTCAGATCAATATCTATAATATCCTGCCGAATAGCTTGATATAGATTTTGGTCGGTTATCGTACCAATTACGGCATAATCTTCGTTTTCCGAAACTATCT
>URBP01000115.1 GCA_900546105.1 uncultured Collinsella sp. | reverse complement strand
GGGGCCCGCCCATGCGAAAACTAAGTTGTTAGGATGAGCCAGCTGGCTAGAGCTCGACCGGCACCCATTCGTCGTGATTGCAGATAAAAGCCTCGGGATCCTCGACGCTAAAGAAGACGAGCGTGGGGTCGTTAGGCCCCTCATAGTGCTCGCTCAGGCGCTCAAGATGCTTCCATCCGGCCTCGCGCATTTCGCTCGAAGCCCGGTCGTCCAGCCCCGCACGCCCGCGCAGGATCAACCAGCCATGGCCCGGCCACCAACTCGTGGCCTCAAAGCGCTGGTTTTGCAGCAGCTCTTGCCACACATCTTTGGCGCGCGCTGTTACAAACCACAGCTTGCCGTCCTGAATCTGCGCAAACGAGAACGGACGCACATGCGGCTGCCCGTCCACGCTCGTCGCCAAATACCACGCCGGCACCGACGTCAGATACTCCAGCACCGTATTCAATCCGTCCACGTTTCCTCCTGCCACTAGCTAATTTGGAACGGGTAGTTAATTTGGGACGCGCTGGAGCTCCAGACGCTCTTCGCGGCCGTCGATATCGCAGAAGCGGGCGGCGATATTGCGGACCGAGAAAAACGCAAGGCGACCGTCGTTGGCGCTCTCGTGCTTCTCGCCAATGCCCACCATGTGCTTAAAGCCAGCTTCGCGAACGCGGTCGCTCACTACCGCATCGTCCTCGAGCGCGGCCTCGCCGGTCAATACGATCCAGCACTCCCCCGGCTTCCAGCTCGATACCTCAAACTTGGGATTCGCGCTCAACTCCGCCCATACGTCCTTGTCGCGCGACGTGCAAAACCACAGCTTACCTTCATCGACCATGGCAAACGAAAACGGCCTCACGCGGGGCTGATGCCCGTCGCTCGCATCGGTCGTGGCAAGATACCACGCCGGAATGCGCCTGAGATATGAGCAGGCACGCTCGAGCTGAGCCGTGCGATCGATGTCGGTCATAGAGACCCCTTTCTTGCGCTCGAATCGCGCCTAAATAAGTTGAAGATTGATGACGATGACGCAGATGAGCAGCAACGCCGTCACCACCGCCGCCAACGCATCGCTGCGGCCAAATGCAAGCGCATGCAAACGTGTGCGGCCCTGCTCGCCATGATAGCAACGGGCATCCATGGCGGCCGAAAGCGTCTCGGCATGACGGAACACGCCCGTGAACAGCGGAATCGCCACACTGCCGAGCATACGCACGCCGCCGAGCGGGCCTCCCGTCACGCGCGCACCGCGGCTTGCCTGCGCGTCCGCCGTCTGCTTCATCTCGGTGGCAAACTGCGGCATAAAGCGCAGCGCGATACCCATAATAATGCCGAGCTCGTGCGCAGGAAGTCCCACACGCGCAAACGGCGCGAGCAGGCGCTCAAAGCCCGCGGTGAGGTCGAGTGTCGGTGTGGTGAGCGTAATGGCGCTCATGCCGGCCATCATCAAGCTCAGGCGGCACGCCATAAAGGCGGCGGAATGCAGCGAGCCCTCGCTTATCTGCAGAAAGCCGAGCTGCCACAGGATGCGCCCGCTCTGATCGGTAAACAAGTTGAGTACCGCGACCACGATGACGATTGCCAGCAGCGGCGCCATCGACGACAGAGCGCGACGAGCCGGCACCCGGGACACGGTATAGATCAGCGCGACGAAAACTGCGACAGGGGCCAATCCGCGGAAACCGCCGACGGTCAGCGTCGTGATCAAAAACACAAAGCCCAGGAGCAGCTTGGTGCGCGGATCCAGACGATGGATCGCACTATCGCCGGGATAGTAGCTGCCAAACGAAAACGCCTCCATCAGCAGCCCTCCTCTCGCACAACCGTCTTGGATTTAACAATGTCCGCGACGTTAGAAGGACCGCCCGAGCGACCGATTAGCAGGTCCACCAACTCGTCGGCCAACGACTCAACCGTATAGAGCCCGCCGCGACGCAGCGGCACGCCCGCCTCCGTAAGCGCCAGCGCCATACGCTGGGCGGCGGGAACGCCCAAGCCGATCGACTTGAGCTCATCGGCATGCGCAAACACCTGTACGGGGGTTCCCTTAGCAAACACCGCGCCTTCGTTCATTACGACGATGCGGTCACAGCAATTGGCCAGGTCATCCATACTATGTGAAACCATGACAACGGTCAGGCCCTCGTGATGGAGTCGATCGATAAGCTCAAGGAAATCCCTGCGCGCAGCCGGATCGAGCCCCGCCATGGGCTCATCGAGCACCAGGACTTCGGGCTCCATGGCGAGCACGCCGGCGAATGCCACACGCCGTTGCTGACCGCCCGAAAGCTCAAAGGGACTCTTGTCGACGACCGTGGAAAGATCGAGGCCCACGCGCAAGAGTGATGACTCGACACGACGGTCGACTTCATCTTGCGGCAACCCAAGGTTGTGCGGACCAAACGCCACGTCCTGCGCCACGGTTTCGGCAAACAGCTGACGCTCAGGATATTGAAACACCACGCCGACCTTGGCCTTAACCGCGGCGGCGTCTTTCTTGTTTGACAGATCGAGCCCCAGCGCGCGAACGGATCCCTCCTGGGGGCGAATCAAACCGTTGAGATGCTGGACCAGCGTCGACTTACCCGAGCCGGTATGACCTGCTAGCCCCAGAAACTCCCCGCGATGCACCGTCAGCGAAACATCGCGTAGCGCCCAGGGGCTGCTGGGGTCGTTTCCCCAGAGAACCTGTTTGCTCGATTTGCCCGCAGCGGCCGAGCGCTTATGCCAGCGGCGGCGCTCGCGCGGACTGAGCGAATAACTGTACGAAACATGGGATAGCTCGATGACGGGCTCCGACGCGTTGCCCTCGTTGTCTACCGGAACAGTGCCGTCAGCGATTTCCAACTGGGACGCGGAAGGCCGCCCTGCGGTGTCTTCCCCACTCCGGTCGGCATATACCTGCGCAATCTCGGCGACCATATCCACCTCGCGCACCTGCGCATGAACGGGCACGCCCTTCGCACGAAGCGCCGTGCCCAAGCAGCACGACGCCGGCATATCCAAGTTGAGCTGCGCAAGTTCGTCCGCCCGTGTCAAGATTTCCTCGGGCGTACCGAGCATGGCAACGCGCCCCGCCCGAAATACCGCGACACGATCGGCCTCGGCGGCCTCTTCCATAAAGTGCGTAATCATCACGATGGTCATGCCGCGATCGTGCAACGCGTGGCAAGCCTTCATGAGGCCCTTGCGTCCACGCGGATCGAGCATCGAGGAAGCCTCGTCCAAGATGAGCACGCGCGGTTCCATGGCGAGCACGCCGGCAAGCGCCACGCGCTGCTTTTGGCCGCCCGAAAGCGCATGGGTCTCGTGGCGCTCAAAGCCCACCAGGCCCACGCCCTTCAGCGCCTCGCGTACGCGCTGCGCAATTTGCGCCGATGGAACGCCAAGGTTTTCGGGGCCAAACGCAACGTCATCTTCGACAAGCGTTGCCACCAGCTGGTCATCGGGATTTTGAAATACCATGCCCGCAGTCGAGCGGATGTCGTAGACCAGCTCGGGATCGGACGCGTCCATGCCGTTGATGCGTACCGTGCCCGCATCGGGCTGCAACAGTGCATTCAGATGCTTGGCAAACGTCGACTTGCCCGACCCATTGCCACCGAGGATGCAGAAAAACTCCCCGTCCTCAATGTTCAGATCGACGCCGTCGAGTGCCGGTACGGCACCGTCATAGCTAAAGGAAACACCTCGGCACTCAATCATGCGCGACCTTTTACCTGGTCCTTTTTGGGCGTGATGAGATTAGAGACCGCCTTGTACACCGCCAGCGTTAATACCGAGTTGAGCACGGTCTTGATGAGGTTGAACGGCAGCACGGCAGGAATCATGAGCGGGGCGATCACATCAACCGAGCCATACCAGAACCATACGCCAATGGTAAGGTTTGCGACCATAGACAACGCCGTAGCGGCAATAACGCCGAGCACCAGACCAATCACGGCACCCTTATAGGTATGCATCTTCTGGTAGACGATAGCCGCGGGCAGAATATAACCCAGCGTAGCCACCAGGTTCATAAGCGCGCCGACCCAATCGCCCGTGGTAAGCGCATGGATAACGATCACCATGGCGGCAACAGCAGTGCCGGCGCCAGGGCCATACGCAAATCCACACACCATCGCCGGCACCAGCGACGGGTCATACGTCAAAAACGGCGCCGAAGGAAGGATGGGCAGCTGCACATACATAAACAGTGCTCCCAAGGCGCACATCAACGCCATGGTAACGAGCTGTTTGGTGCTCCACCTATTCGTGTTCTCAAAATGGATATGCTGCGACTGTTCAGACATAAGATCACCTGCCTCTTTCTTCCGGACTCTAACCGTTGGTACTGGGATCTCACCAGTTCAGCCGGCATGCGAACCAACGCACACACGGGTCGCGGACTCATCGGCTCGGTCGCAGGCATCTAGCCTGCGCCACGGCGTCCCTTTGACACCGCCCGGTTTACCGCCAGTGGGGAATTTCACCCCGCCCTGAAACAGCAATTGCTAGTGTAGCACCAGCAGGCTTTCGCGCAAGTATGCCAAGGGTAATTTGTGGCGGGGATCAGTTACCGCAACAACCACATCTCTCACTCACCCCAAAGTGGTGCGCCTTTCGCGCAAAGCGCGAAACAGCAACTGGGATACGTATCCCTATCAGCCACGATCTCCGCCCACGCCGACCTCAAGGCCGTAAACGCAGGGGATCCGGGGGCGTGACGGGGGTTTCTCTCCGGAACATTCCGCAGGACGCAAAGAG
>URBP01000114.1 GCA_900546105.1 uncultured Collinsella sp. | reverse complement strand
AACAGGAGGCCACTTAATGTGGCCTCCGTCGTGAGCAGGACTGTAGAGCAGGAAACCTAAGCCGGTGTCCCCGCTCTCCCGGGGCCGGCGGAATTTAGTTGTTAAGCATGCGGTCGAAGCTTCCCGAGTCGCCATCCCGATAGTCGGCGGTCATCAGAATCTCCTGCGGAATGCGCCCGCCTTCACGTAGCACATTGCGGAACTGCACGCGCGTGACCATGGGCAGATCCTTGATCGTCGCCGCCAAGTTCTGCGGCACGCCCTGGTTGGCAGCCGCGGGCTCGCACTCTCCGCCGGCCTTCACGCGACGCTTATGCTCGGCGAGCATGGCGCGGTACATGCCGGCATGCAGGCGAATCTCAACCACATTGGCATTGCGAGCCTGCTCGACGATACGCGCGCCCTCGCGGTCGATATCGCCCACGTAGTAGACGTAGTTAAAGCGATAGCCGATCTCGGCCAGATAATCGTCCAGGGCATGCGAGACGCTCGCCTTGCATCCGCCGCCAAAAATCACGCCGCCCACCTTGATGCCAAAGAGCTTGGCGTGCTTGCGGCCACGCAGCAGCTTGACGATCTCGTCGTAGGTATCCAGGTTCTCGACCATAATGAACGGCTTGTCGGCGCCCAGCGTAAAGAAACCCGTAAAGTGCACGGGGCGGTTGGGGGCGACCTTAATCGCCTGCATGCTGATGCCCTTTTCGGTCATACGCCGAATTAGGCGCTCACCGTGCTTGCCGTCAAAAGCCTTCTCGTCGTTAAAAATCTGGTAGGCACGCTGGCGGCGCGAGGCAGCCGGCGTATCGGCACCTCGGTTTTGCTCGATCCAAGCCTGGATGATTGCGATTTCCTCGGCAATCTTGCGGTTGGACATCTCGTTGTGCTGAGTGCGCTGCGGAGCCTTTTTGCCGTCCTTGCCCTCGACCTTTACGATCTGTGTCTGCTGCTCCTTGATCTTAGAGAGCGCCGTAGGCGTAGGGACAACTTTGAGCAGCTGCCTGCCTAAAACGCGGGCAAGGGCAAACGCCGAGACCTCGCCGCGGACGGCCGACTCGGGCTGCCGGGCAGCAGTATCTGCTGCGGCAGACTCCGGCTTCTTCTGAGACTTGCGCTTAGAATCGCCTTGGGAATTGAGCTCGCGCTTCGGCATAGACGCCTGCTTCTGCGGGCGATCGGACTTGCTCTCCTTCGTCGGCTGACGCTTAGGCTGCCCCGAAGAAACCTCGGCCTTCGCATCCTCGTCCTGCGGCGTGGTCTTCTCGGCTGCAGTCTCGGCATGGGAACTGCGGCCCCCGCGATGGCGACGGCGGCGAGGCTTGCTCGACGCGCCCCGCTCCGTCTGCTCATCAGTAGGCTGCTCGCCCTTGGCCTCGGCATCAACCTCAAGCTGCGGCTCAACAGGCTTCTGTTCGCGAGCCGCCGGCTCAACGGTTTTCTCGGTTTGTTCGGCCTTCTTGTCCTGAGTGGTCGAAGCCGGCTCGCCCTTCTCCTGACGCCTTACGGGATACGCGCGCCTCGCAAAACCACGTCCGGGACGGCATGAACCCGGAGCCTTCTTGGCAGACTCCTCAACATCGTCTGCAACCTCGGAAGGCTCTTCAACCTCACGCGCGACATCCTGCTGCGCAGCCTTAAAGTGAGCACCGCGACGACGCTGGGGCTCTTGGGCCTCCACGGGCTTTTGCTCCTTCGCGGGCTTCTGCAACTCGGCAGCAACCTCGTTCTCAACAGCCTCGGCATCCGTCTCACCCTTTTGAGCAACGGCGCGACGGAAGCGCTCCTGCTGGGCGCGGCGCTGCGCATCGCGCTTGCCACCCCCGCCAAAACCGCCGCGTCCTGCCTTGGCCGTAAAGGCGCGCACGACGTTCTCATCGAGCAACTCATCGGTATCGACATGCTCACGCGGAGCAACTTCTTCCACAGCAGGCACGTCAGCGGAATCCTCGACGACAAAATCTTCGACGGACTCGGCAGGCTGCTCCTGGGCATCGCGGATCTCGACATTGATGGTATAGAACGCCGGGCGCCCGTTAATGCCGCTGCCCTCGATCTTGGTCACGATATTTGCCGCGATAAGCTCATCGCGCATCGCCTTGGTATCGCATTCCTTATCGACGGAGCGGAAAATCTGCGCCAGCGCGCTCGACTTAATCTTGAGCGCCTTGCGGCAGAGCAGGTCGTAGGCAACCAGCTTGGCGCGCTCGGCAGAAAGCGACGTCTGGCTGCTCAGACGCTCAGCCAGAGCATCGACATTGTTTTGATTATCGGAATATACCGTCTTGGCCACGGGGCCCCTTTCATATGCACACATATACGTCCATATGGTACAACGCACGAGCCTATCCACGCAAAACATCTGCGAGAACGCCCTTGCACCACCTGTTATCACAAGAAAAAAGACCGGGTCCGCTTGATTGCGGACCCGGTCTTTCCGAGTCAAATAGATGGGAGATTCAACCCGTCCGACCGACTAGGCCTTAGCGGCCTCGGCGTCGGCAGGAGCCTCAGCGGCAGCGGCGCGACCGTACTCGGCCTTGCCCATCTCGGACCACTCGGGCTCCTCGTCGGGCATGGAGCCGGCCTCCTTGCCGAAGAACTCCTTGAGACAGTTGACGGCAACGATGAGGCCCAGGACCATCAGCAGGACGGCGAAAACGAGCTGCAGGCCCTTGGTGGCGGCGACGGAGACGGCGGCCGTGGTGGCGGTAGCCGGGATGGTGCCGAAGAAGCCGTAAGCCTGGACAGCGGTCATGCAGCCCATGGCGCTCTGGACCAGCGAGGTGAAGGTGCAGCAGAGCAGGAAGGCGACGGGCACGTAGAGCATCCAGCCCTTGCGGCCGGTGCACTTGCAGAACACGGCGAGGGTGATCATGGTCATGCCGCCGAGCAGCTGGTTGGAAGCACCAAAGAGCGGCCAGATGTTGGCATAGCCGCCAAAGGCGAGGGCGAGACCGGGAAGCAGGGTGACGACCGTGGCGAACCAGGGGTTGCCGAGAACCTTCATGTAGCCGGCCTTGGACTCGATGGCCAGGGCGTCGTTGGTCTGGGCAAAGAACTCGGAGAACGAGGTGCGGGCGATGCGGGCGACGGCATCGAGCGAGGTCAGGGCCAGAGCGGAGACGTTCATGGTCATGAAGACGGTAGCGAGCGTGCCGTCAACACCGAAGGCCTGCATACCGCGGGAGATACCAGCGGCGAAGATCTGGAACGGGGTGGAAGCGACGCCGGCGTTGAGGGCACCAGTGCCGGCGGTGTTCATATCGGAGAACATGATGCCGGCGACGATGATGGCAAGGATGCCGACGAAGGACTCGACGATCATGGCGCCATAACCGACCTTGACGGCGTCCTGCTCCTTCTCGACCTGCTTGGAGGAGGTACCAGAAGAAACGAGGCTGTGGAAGCCGGAGAGGGCACCGCAGGCAACGGAAACAAACAGGACCGGGAACATCATGCCAGAAGCGCTGGAGAAGCCGGTAAAGGCCGGAGCGGTGATGGTGGCCTGGCCGTTAACACCCAGGACGACGATACCGAGGACAGCGCAAACGATCATAACGATCATCATGATGGAAGTGAGGTAGTCACGCGGGGTCTTGAGCATCTGGATGGGCATAGCGCCAGCGAAGACCAGGTAGACCATGACGACGGCGAACCACTGGAACTTATCCAGGTAGACCGGGAACTGCATACCGACGGCAAACATGAGAACCATGAGGACCACGCCGGTGACGAACTCGGTAGCACCGGTGAGGTTGAACTTCTTCTGGGCCCAACCAAAGGCGATGGCGACGAAGGTGAACAGGATGGAGATGGTACCAGCGCAGCCGGCGGCATAGGACTTGGTGAAGTCGATGGCACCGGCAGCAGCACCAGAAGCGTCAACGGCCGGGGTGAACATGAACGTCTTGCAGACCATGTCGGTGAAGGCGGCGATGACGATGATGCAGAACAGCCAGCAGAACAGCAGGAACAGGCGACGGCCGGTCTTGCCGATGTACTTCTCGATGAGCTGAGCGAGCGACTTGCCGTTGTTCTTCATCGAAGCGTACAGAGCACCAAAGTCGTGGACGGCGCCAAAGAAGATGCCGCCGACGAGGACCCAGAGCACGACGGGCAGCCAGCCAAAGGCCATGGCGACGATCGTACCCGTGACAGGGCCAGCACCGCAGATCGAGCTGAACTGGTGCGAGAACGCGGTAAAGGCGGAGACGGGCGAGAAGCTCTTGCCGTCCTTCATGCGCTTGGCCGGCGTGAGGGCCTCTTTGTCAACGCCCCACTTGTTGGCCAGCCAGCGGCCGTAGCCCAGATAGCCGCAGGCGAGCACCGCCGCAGCCACAACCATGAGCAAAACTCCGTTCATTACATTTCCTCCTCTAAAAAGAACTACTCAGACATAAAAAATGAGGGCCGTCGGTTGCGCTCGACGGCCCTCATCTTCATCAGCCGCCCGTTATCGTACGGGCTAGCTGTATGTGCTAACCCGCATCAGATAATTACTACGCTGATAATGTTTAGCTGATGCGTGAACATGTCTAAGAAATCCTCTTCAATCATGATGCGAACGATCCGTGCGTGTTCACATCCCCCAGTGGATGAAACGCAGTATGAAACTTTAGTTACCTAAAGTCAACGCAAATTTGTAATGAATTTTCAACTTTTTTTGAATTTCTCGGTATAAAACGACACTGACCTCGAACTTTACCCAACAAAAGTTTTTGCATGAGAGATGCCCCTCGGGAGCGAGCGGGCGTATACAAGGTTTATCGCGAGTTCCGCACGAGCCGGAGAGCACTTAATGTGCTCTCCGTGCGAGCAG
>URBP01000113.1 GCA_900546105.1 uncultured Collinsella sp. | reverse complement strand
TGATAACGGCCAGCATGGCGTCCAGAACGTCCAATGCATCATCCAGGGCACTGTTGCAAATAGTCGGTGGTGATAAACTTATCATCCCCTTTTGCTGATGGAGCTGCACATGAACCCATTCAAAGGCCGGCATTTTCAGCGTGACATCATTCTGTGGGCCGTACGCTGGTACTGCAAATACGGCATCAGTTACCGTGAGCTGCAGGAGATGCTGGCTGAACGCGGAGTGAATGTCGATCACTCCACGATTTACCGCTGGGTTCAGCGTTATGCGCCTGAAATGGAAAAACGGCTGCGCTGGTACTGGCGTAACCCTTCCGATCTTTGCCCGTGGCACATGGATGAAACCTACGTGAAGGTCAATGGCCGCTGGGCGTATCTGTACCGGGCCGTCGACAGCCGGGGCCGCACTGTCGATTTTTATCTCTCCTCCCGTCGTAACAGCAAAGCTGCATACCGGTTTCTGGGTAAAATCCTCAACAACGTGAAGAAGTGGCAGATCCCGCGATTCATCAACACGGATAAAGCGCCCGCCTATGGTCGCGCGCTTGCTCTGCTCAAACGCGAAGGCCGGTGCCCGTCTGACGTTGAACACCGACAGATTAAGTACCGGAACAACGTGATTGAATGCGATCATGGCAAACTGAAACGGATAATCGGCGCCACGCTGGGATTTAAATCCATGAAGACGGCTTACGCCACCATCAAAGGTATTGAGGTGATGCGTGCACTACGCAAAGGCCAGGCCTCAGCATTTTATTATGGTGATCCCCTGGGCGAAATGCGCCTGGTAAGCAGAGTTTTTGAAATGTAAGGCCTTTGAATAAGACAAAAGGCTGCCTCATCGCTAACTTTGCAACAGTGCCGGATTGAATATAACCGACGTGACTGTTACATTTAGGTGGCTAAACCCGTCAAGCCCTCAGGAGTGAATCATGACCGTAGTCACGACCGCCGATACCTCCCAACTGTACGCACTTGCAGCCCGACATGGGCTCAAGCTCCATGGCCCGCTGACTGTCAATGAGCTTGGGCTCGACTATAGGATCGTGATCGCCACCGTCGACGATGGACGTCGGTGGGTGCTGCGCATCCCGCGCCGAGCCGAGGTAAGCGCGAAGGTCGAACCAGAGGCGCGGGTGCTGGCAATGCTCAAGAATCGCCTGCCGTTCGCGGTGCCGGACTGGCGCGTGGCCAACGCCGAGCTCGTTGCCTATCCCATGCTCGAAGACTCGACTGCGATGGTCATCCAGCCTGGTTCGTCCACGCCCGACTGGGTCGTGCCGCAGGACTCGGAGGTCTTCGCGGAGAGCTTCGCGACCGCGCTCGCCGCCCTGCATGCCGTCCCCATTTCCGCCGCCGTGGATGCGGGGATGCTCATCCGTACACCGACGCAGGCCCGTCAGAAGGTGGCCGACGACGTTGACCGCGTCCGACGCGAGTTCGTGGTGAACGACAAGCGCCTCCACCGGTGGCAGCGCTGGCTCGACGACGATTCGTCGTGGCCAGATTTCTCCGTGGTGGTGCATGGCGATCTCTACGTGGGCCATGTGCTCATCGACAACACGGAGCGCGTCAGCGGGATGATCGACTGGAGCGAGGCCCGCGTTGATGACCCTGCCATCGACATGGCCGCGCACCTTATGGTCTTTGGTGAAGAGGGGCTCGCGAAGCTCCTCCTCACGTATGAAGCGGCCGGTGGCCGGGTGTGGCCGCGGCTCGCCCACCACATCGCGGAGCGCCTTGCGTTCGGGGCGGTCACCTACGCACTCTTCGCCCTCGACTCGGGTAACGAAGAGTACCTCGCTGCGGCGAAGGCGCAGCTCGCCGCAGCGGAATGAGCGAACGTCGATATAGCCCGCTCGCGACGCTGTTCGCGGCGACCTTTCTCTTCCGGATCGGCAACGCGGTGGCGGCCCTCGCGCTTCCATGGTTCGTCCTGTCTCATACAAAGAGCGCGGCCTGGGCGGGCGCCACGGCCGCTAGCAGCGTCATCGCGACCATCATCGGCGCGTGGGTTGGTGGTGGCCTCGTCGATCGGTTCGGGCGCGCGCCCGTCGCATTGATCTCGGGTGTGGTGGGCGGCGTGGCCATGGCGAGCATCCCACTGCTCGATGCCGTTGGCGCCCTCTCGAACACTGGGCTGATCGCTTGCGTGGTGCTCGGTGCCGCGTTCGACGCACCCGGTATGGCCGCGCAGGACAGTGAGCTGCCCAAACTCGGCCACGTCGCCGGGCTCTCCGTTGAGCGCGTCTCGTCACTGAAAGCGGTGATCGGGAACGTCGCGATTCTAGGTGGCCCGGCCCTTGGGGGGGCCGCAATCGGCCTGCTTGGCGCTGCGCCAACGCTCGGGCTGACGGCGTTCTGCTCCGTCCTTGCAGGTCTGCTCGGCGCGTGGGTGCTTCCCGCGCGTGCCGCTCGGACGATGACCACGACGGCGACTCTCTCCATGCGCGCCGGCGTCGCTTTTCTCTGGAGCGAACCCCTGCTGCGCCCTCTCTTTGGTATAGTGATGATCTTCGTGGGCATCGTTGGCGCCAACGGCAGCGTCATCATGCCTGCGCTGTTTGTAGATGCAGGACGCCAAGTAGCAGAGCTCGGGCTGTTCTCCTCAATGATGGGGGCTGGTGGTCTCCTTGGCATTGCCATTCATGCGTCGGTCGGCGCCCGGATATCAGCGCAGAACTGGCTGGCGGTGGCATTTTGTGGCTCTGCGGTGGGCTCGCTTCTGCTTTCACAGTTGCCAGGCGTGCCGGTGCTGATGTTGTTGGGCGCGCTCGTGGGACTGCTGACCGGCTCAGTCTCTCCCATTCTCAACGCTGCCATCTACAACCGCACGCCGCCAGAACTTCTCGGCCGGGTACTCGGCACGGTCTCGGCGGTGATGCTGTCAGCCTCGCCCATGGTTATGCTTGCGGCCGGCGCGTTTGTCGACCTTGCTGGTCCGCTCCCTGGCCTCGTTGTATCGGCCGTGTTTGCGGGGCTCGTGGCTCTACTCTCGCTCCGTCTTCAATTTGCTACAATGGCGGCGGCAGCCACAGCCTCCGCCCCAACCCATACAGAAGGTGAACACTGATGCCCCGCCCCAAGCTCAAGTCCGATGACGAGGTACTCGAGGCCGCCACCGTAGTGCTGAAGCGTTGCGGTCCCATAGAGTTCACGCTCAGCGGAGTAGCAAAGGAGGTGGGGCTCTCCCGCGCAGCGTTAATCCAGCGCTTCACCAACCGCGATACGCTGCTGGTGAGGATGATGGAGCGCGGCGTCGAGCAGGTGCGGCATTACCTGAATGCGATACCGATAGGCGCAGGGCCGCAAGGGCTCTGGGAATTTTTGCAGGTGCTCGTTCGGAGCATGAACACTCGCAACGACTTCTCGGTGAACTATCTCATCTCCTGGTACGAGCTCCAGGTGCCGGAGCTACGCACGCTTGCGATCCAGCGGAACCGCGCGGTGGTGGAGGGGATCCGCAAGCGACTGCCCCCAGGTGCTCCTGCGGCAGCTGAGTTGCTCCTGCACTCGGTCATCGCTGGCGCGACGATGCAGTGGGCCGTCGATCCGGATGGTGAGCTAGCTGATCATGTGCTGGCTCAGATCGCTGCCATCCTGTGTTTAATGTTTCCCGAACACGACGATTTCCAACTCCTCCAGGCACATGCGTAAACGGAGGTGTGCAGAGTCCCTGCGGCAGGCGACGAACACGACCGTCGTCGATTAGTACCGGTACGGTCGGTGGTATCGAAGTCTTGATCACCACTCAGGTCTACGGCTTACAAATGGTGACCATCCCGATACTTGCGTCAGAGCACCGGGCCGATTCTTTGACAGTGAATCACTCCCGTAAGGTTGTGCCGGTGTGGGTGTCCCGGGTCGAGACGATACTCCGCCAATGCGCCCAGCAAACAACCTGGCCATCGCAGGTGGTGGGGAGCGGTGTGGCGGATGAGTTGGACAAGTTGGTGTAGCAGCACGAGCACGGCGAGATAACATCGCAGGAGTTCGACATGCTCAAGAGACAGCTGATTGCGAATCGCGATGCAGATTCATAACCCGATTGCGGGTTGGCTTCACTCCACCATCACCGAGCAGACTAGCACGGCGGGCTCTGTTGCAAAGATTGGCGGCAGTCAGAGGTAGGCTGTCGCTCTGCGCCGATCAGGCGGCTGCTGCGAAATGGTGGTTGAGCATGCCCATGGCCTCCGTCAGCGCCGAGGGCCCAATGCCAAAAGCTCTCTCCACAAGGCGCACCTCGCCCCTGATGCCGGGCTGCAGGCACCAGGGGCGAGCCTGTCCTTTGCGCAGGGCTCGCATGACTTCGAATCCCTTGATCGTGGCATAGGCCGTGGGGATCGATTTGAAACCGCGCACCGGCTTGATCAGTATCTTGAGCTTTCCGTGATCGGCCTCGATCACGTTATTGAGATACTTCACCTGCCGGTGGGCCGTCTCCCGGTCCAGCTTTCCTTCGCGCTTCAATTCGGTGATCGCTGCACCATAGCTCGGCGCTTTGTCGGTATTGAGCGTGGCAGGCTTTTCCCAGTGCTTCAGGCCTCGCAGGGCCTTGCCCAGGAACCGCTTCGCTGCCTTGGCGCTGCGGGTCGGCGACAGGTAGAAATCGATCGTGTCGCCCCGCTTGTCGACTGCCCGGTACAGGTAGGTCCACTTGCCCCGCACCTTGACGTAGGTTTCATCCAGGCGCCAGCTCGGATCAAAGCCACGCCGCCAGAACCAGCGCAGCCGCTTCTCCATCTCCGGGGCGTAGCACTGGACCCAGCGATAGATCGTCGTATGGTCGACCGAAATGCCGCGTTCCGCCAGCATTTCCTCAAGGTCGCGATAGCTGATCGGATAGCGACAATACCAGCGCACCGCCCACAGGATCACATCACCCTGGAAATGGCGCCACTTGA
>URBP01000112.1 GCA_900546105.1 uncultured Collinsella sp. | reverse complement strand
CTCGTTGTACACCGTCTTGAGCTTCAGCAGGTGCTGATAGCGGTCCATGGCGGCCTGCTCGTTCTCCTTGAAGAGCTCCTCGGCGCGCTCGGGGAAGGAACGCGTCAGCGAAGCGTAACGGGCCTCGTTCATCAGGAACTCCTGATAACCGCCCGCGGGCTCCTTGGAATCGAGCGAGAACTTCTTGCCGGCAGCAGCCTCGGGGTTGAAGCGGAAGAGGTTCCAGTAACCGCACTCGACAGCCTTCTTCATCTCGGCCTGGCAGTTCTGCATGCCGCCCTTCTTGATGGAGTGCATCTCGCAGGGGCTGTAGCCGATGATGAGGGACGGGCCGTCGTAGGCCTCGGCCTCGTGGATGGCCTTGAGGGTCTGAGCCGGGTTGGCGCCCATGGCAACCTGTGCCACGTAGACGTAGCCGTAGCTCATGGCAATCTCGGCCAGAGACTTCTTCTTGGTCACCTTACCGGCGGCGGCGAACTGAGCGACCTGGCCCAAGTTCGAGGCCTTGGAGGCCTGACCACCGGTGTTGGAGTAAACCTCGGTGTCGAAGACGAAGACGTTGACGTTGTGGCCGGAAGCCAGGACGTGGTCCAGGCCACCGAAGCCGATGTCGTAGGCCCAGCCGTCGCCGCCGAAGATCCAGAAGGACTTCTTGGTGAGGTAAGCCTTGTCGGCGAGGATCGCCTTGGAAGCGTCGCAGCCGCACTTCTCGAGCTCGGCAACGTAGGCAGCGGCAGCGGTCTTAGAGGCCTCGGCGTCGTTGACGGAGTCGATCCAAGCCTGACCGGCGACCTTGAGCTCGTCGGACGGACCGTCAGCGGCGATGATCTCCTGGGTAGCGGCGATCAGCTTGTGCTGAACGGCCTCATAGCCAACGGCCATGCCCAGACCGTGCTCGGCATTGTCCTCGAACAGGGAGTTGTTCCACGCCGGGCCGTGACCGTCCTTGTCCTTGCAGTAAGGAGCGGTGGCAGCGGGGTTGCCCCAAATGGAGGAGCAGCCGGTGGCGTTGGAGATGAACATGCGGTCGCCGGCGACCTGGGTCACCAGACGTGCATAGGCGGTCTCGGCGCAGCCGGCGCAGGAGCCAGAGAACTCCAGGTAGGGCTGCTTAAACTGGCTGCCCTTGACGTTGGCCGCGATGAGTTCCTTCTTCTCGGAGACGTTCTCGACCATGTAGTCCCAAACGGGCTGCTGGTCCATCTCCTGCTCGGTGGGAACCATCTCGAGGGCGCCCTTGGGGCAGACCTTGACGCAGTTGGTGCAGCCCATGCAGTCGAGCGGGGACACGGCCATGGTGAACTTCATGCCCTTGGCCTTGAGGCCCATAGCGTCGAGCGTGCGGGTAGCCTCGGGCGCGGCGGCAGCCTCGTCCTCGGTCATCGCGAACGGACGGATGGTGGCATGCGGGCACACATAGGCGCACTGGTTGCACTGAATGCACTTGGTCTCGTCCCAGTGGGGAACGACCACGGCGACGCCGCGCTTCTCGTATGCGGAGGCGCCCAGCTCAAACTGGCCGTCGGCACAATCGACGAAGGCGGAAACAGGCAGGCTGTCGCCATCCATGCGATCGATGGGCTCGAGCAGGTTCTTGACCTGCTGGGCGATGGCAGACTTGGTCTCCTCGGAGAGCTCGATGGGGGCAGCATCCTCGGCAGTTGCCCAGTCGGCCGGAACCTCGAACTTACGGAAGGCGGTAGCGCCGGCATCGATAGCCTTGTGGTTGGCGTCGACGATGGCCTGGCCCTTCTTCATGTAGGACTTGGTAGCCGCGTCCTTCATGTACTGCAGGGCGTCCTCGGCGGGCAGGACCTTGGCCAGCGCGAAGAAGGCGGACTGGAGCACCGTGTTGGTGCGCTTGCCCATGCCGACCTTGGCGGCCAGGTCGATAGCGTCGATCAGGTAGACGTTGACGTTGTTGTTCGCAATGTAGCGCTTGGCCACAGCGGGCATGTGCTCGGCGAACTCCTCGTCGCTCCACTGGCAGTTGACCAGGAAGGTACCGCCCGGCTTGACGTCGCGGACCATCTTGAAGCCCTTGACGATATAGCTGGGGTTGTGGCAAGCGACAAAGTCGGCCTTGGTCACGTAGTACGGCGAACGGATCGGGGAATCACCAAAGCGCAGGTGCGAGACGGTGACGCCGCCGGTCTTCTTGGAGTCGTACTGGAAGTAGGCCTGGACGTACTTGTCGGTGTGGTCGCCGATGATCTTGATCGAGTTCTTGTTGGCGCCGACGGTACCGTCGCCACCCAGACCCCAGAACTTGCACTCGATGGTGCCGGGGGCTGCGGTGTTGGGCGCATCCTCGGCCTCGGGCAGGCTCAGGTTGGTCACGTCATCGACGATGCCGATGGTGAACTCGCGCTTGGGCTCGTCCTTCTTGAGCTCCTCGAAGACAGCGAACGCGGACGCGGGAGGCGTGTCCTTGCTGCCCAGGCCGTAACGGCCGCCGACGACCTTGATGCCCGTCTTGCCGGCCTCGTAGAGAGCAGAAACGACGTCCTGGTAGAGCGGCTCGCCGATGGAACCCGGCTCCTTGGTGCGGTCCATGACGGCAATCTTCTGGACGGTCTCGGGGAGAACGTCGACAAAGTGCTTGATGGAGAACGGACGGAACAGGCGAACCTTGACCAGGCCGACCTTCTCGCCGTGAGCGTTGAGGTAGTCGATGACTTCCTCGAGCACGTCGCAGAAGGAGCCCATGCACACGACGACGCGGTCGGCATCGGGAGCGCCGTAGTAGTTGAACAGGCCGTAATCGGTGCCGAGCTTCTCGTTGATCTTCTTCATGTAGCCCTCGACGACGGCGGGAAGCTCGTCGTAGACCTTGTTGCAGGCCTCACGGTTCTGGAAGAAGATATCGCCGTTCTCGTGGCTGCCGCGGGTGTGCGGGTGCTCAGGGTTGAGCGCGTGGTCGCGGAAAGCCTGGACGGCGTCCATGTCGCACATCTCGGCCAGATCCTTGTAGTCCCACATGGCGACCTTCTGGATCTCGTGGCTGGTGCGGAAGCCGTCGAAGAAGTTAAGGAACGGGGTCTTACCCTCGATGGCGGCAAGGTGAGCCACCGGCGAGAGGTCCATGACCTCCTGGACGTTGCCCTCGGCGAGCATGGCGAAACCGGTCTGGCGGCAGGCCATGACGTCGGAGTGATCGCCAAAGATGTTCAGGGCGTGGGAAGCGACGCAACGCGCGGAGACGTGGAAGACGCCCGGGAGCTGCTCGCCCGCGATCTTGTACATGTTCGGGATCATCAGGAGCAGACCCTGAGAAGCCGTGTAGGTGGTGGTCAGAGCACCGGCGCCCAGCGAACCGTGAACGGTACCGGCTGCACCTGCCTCGGACTCCATCTCGACGACCTTGACCGGGGTGCCGAAGATATTCTTGCGACCCTGGGCCGCCCACTGGTCGACATGGTCGGCCATCGGGCTGGACGGCGTAATGGGATAGATTCCCGCTACCTCGGTGTACGCATACGAAACATATGCGGCCGCCTCGTTGCCGTCCATAGACTTAAACTTACGCGCCATATACCCCTCTCCTCTCATATAGGTATACAGGCCCCGGCGATCGCCGGGATGTTGGCGTGATGGGATTTTCGCTGTTGCTTCCAATCATCTGGCAGGCAGGCTCAGCAGCAGGTACATGGCGTGGAGAGAAGGCATGCCGAGGCGAGGAGGGCTGCACGCGCTCCACAAGCCCAGCTACCCGTCTTGCACATGACCGAGCGCCGCAAAGGCCGCATGCCGGATGCTCCCGGGCACGCCCCGGCGATGGGAAGCGCCCGCAACGGAAATCCGCATGCGGGTTTATTGTACCCCGCCGTCAAGTGTAATTTCGGCAAATATAGGCGGGCGGTAAAGGTTTACCTTGGGTGACCATCAAGGGCAAAATTGATCCTTCCGTCACCGAGGGACCAAATGGCAGCTGCGGTGAAATAGGAACTGTTTTTGCCGGCCGTAGCCTTAAACAGCCCCTATTTCACCGCAACTTATTTAGGAGATGAGTCAGAGGGCGCCGAGGAGGATGGCGTAGGTTGTGGATTCTCCGAGCTTGAGCTCGTCACCGGGGTTGAGCTGGGCGGAGCGGCCGGGCTCGACCTGGGTGCAGACGTTCGTCGCGTCGTTTACCACCACGGTTCCGTTGGTGGACGACAGGTCCTCAACGTACCAGACATTTTGGTCATCGCACCACACGTGGGCATGGCGAGCCGAAACGTCATCGCCCACATCGGTGATGCCGCCCTCCCCCGTTGCCAGCGCGCCGATCTCGACGCCTTCCTCACTCGGCTGAATCCAGCGCGGGACGCTCACCGCGTAGCCGTTTTGCACGCGCAGCAGTCCCAGCGGATGCGCCGGCGCGACCTCGTGCTCGCCCGACTTGGAACCAAGGCGGGCGTGAGAGCAAACGGCATAGGGAACGAATCTTGCGGATGTACTCCTCGACGTCAGGCAGGTAAGCCCCACGAAGTCACCGGGGAGGCCCAAGCGGCCCGGCACCACTTCCAGATTCTGACCAGGGCGAGTCGTTCGCCGGTGGCTGAAGGCTCGCTCCCACCCAAAAGGGGAGATTCGCGTTGTTCCCCAATCGCTCTCGCATCTTTCATTTTGCTCGAGGTGGGCTATAAAAACTTTCCTGGTGAAAGGCGGCGATTGGTTTCCTTTCTTTCTAGAGGAGCGCGCCTGTAATCTGTTTTCATCCTAAATCAAGTTGAGATCGGACCTTCCAGAGGCAAGTCGACTCAAACTGCGAGGCTCCATGTTGGAATAAAGAGCGCTGTCGAAGTGCCAACAACACAAAGCTTGCCAGTCTCAAATAGAACCTTTTGGGAGTCCGATTGGGCCGCACACCGAATCCCCGCTGGTGGTTTTTTATAGCTGCGTAACAATAAACAAGGTTAGTGCCA
>URBP01000111.1 GCA_900546105.1 uncultured Collinsella sp. | reverse complement strand
ATAGGTGTCCGCAGCGGAGAGCAAAGCATCGGGACGCGCCCCCGAGTAAACCTTACGAGAAGTCTGCAACCTGGGCAGTCAGCGCCGCCAGGATCTCCTTGAGCTCAGCTGCACGGTCCCTCTTCTTCTGGACCACCGCAGGCGCGGCCTTAGCCACAAAGCCCTCGTTGGCAAGGGTCTTCTCGCAGCCGGCGAGCTCCTTCTGCGCAGCGGCGATCTCCTTCTCCAGGCGCGCCTTCTCGGCCGAAAGATCAACCTTGCCCTCGAGCACCACAAAGACCTCGACACCGCTATCGACCACGGCGATGCTCGCAGCCGGCTTCTCGACGTCGGTACCCATGACCAGCGAAGCGGTGTTCGCCAGCGGCTCGATGGTCGAACGCAGGCTCTCGAGCTTCTCGATGTCCTCGGCGCCGGCGCGCACGACCACGTCGAGCTCGGCCTTGGGGCTCAAGCGATAACGCGAACGCGTGGCGCGAGCGGCAGACACGACGGTACGGCACAGCTCAAACGCGCGCTCGGCGTCCTCGTCAACATACTTGTCGTAGTCGGCGGGCTCGGGCCACTTGGCGATCATGAGCGCCTCGGCGCGGTTCACGTTGCCCTCGGCGTCCAGGTCGAGCACGCTCGCCGGCATGTTGTCCCAGATCTCCTCGGTGACGAACGGCATGAGCGGGTGCATCAGGCGAATGGAGGTATCGAGCACAAAGATCAGGTTGCGCTGAGCCTGTAGACGGCCCTCGCCCTTCAGGCGGGCCTTGGTGACCTCGACGTACCAGTCGCAGACCTCGTTCCAGAAGAACTGCTGCACGCCGCGGGCCATGTCGCCAAAGGTGTACTGCTCGATACCCTCGGTGACCATCTTGACGGCCTTGGCAAGGCGGCTGAACATCCAGGCGTCGGCCGGCGTCTCCACGACGGGCTCACCTGGCGTATAGCCCTCCATGTTCATGAGCAGGAAGCGGCTGGCATTCCAGATCTTGGTCACAAACGACTTGGCCTGGTCGGTACGCGGGCTGTCGATAAGCTTCTTGGTCTTCTTGTCGATGTTCGCGTCGAACTTGACGTCCTGGTTGTTGGTGCACAGCGTGAGCAGGTTATAGCGCATGGCGTCGGCGCCGTACATGCCAATGAGGTCCATGGGGTCAACACCGTTGCCCTTGGACTTGGACATGCGGCTGCCGTCCTTGGCAAGGATCGTCGGGTAGATGACGACGTCCTTAAACGGAACCTCGTCCAGGAAGTACAGCGAGCTCATGACCATGCGGGCGACCCACAGCGCGATGATGTCGCGCGCGGTGACGAGCGCCGTCGTGGGGTGATGGCCCTCGAGCAGCTCGGGCTTTTGCGGCCAGCCCTGCGTGGCAAAGGTCCACAGCTGTGAGCTGAACCAGGTATCCAGCACGTTCTCGTCCTGATGCACGTGATGACCGCCGCACTTGGGGCACACGTCGGTGTCCTCGGTCAGGGCGTCCTCCCAGCCGCAGTCCTCGCAGTAGAACACGGGGATGCGGTGGCCCCACCACAGCTGGCGGCTAATGCACCAGTCCTTGAGGTTCTCCATCCAGGTGGTGTAGGTCTGCGTCCAGCGCGCGGGGTGGAAGGTGACCTTGCCGGAGTTAACGGCGTCGAGTGCCGGCCCCTTGAGCTTGTCGACGGCCACAAACCACTGCTCGGACAGCCACGGCTCCAGCGCGGAGTCGCAACGGTAGCAGTGCATGACGGAGTGGTCGAGCTCTTCGACGTGGTCGAGCAGGTCGTGATCCTCGAACCACTTGATGACGGCCTCGCGGCACTCGTCGCGGTTCATGCCGGTGAACTCGCCGTAGCCCTCAACAACTACCGCGTGCTCATCGAAAATGTTAATCTGCGACAGGTCGTGGGCCTGACCCATGGCATAGTCGTTGGGGTCGTGGGCCGGTGTGACCTTGACAAAGCCGGAACCGAAGTTGGCGTCAACGTGGTAGTCGGAGAAGATGGGGATCTCGCGGTCGACGATGGGGAGCTTGACGGTCTTGCCCACAAAGGCGGCCTTATCGGGGTCCTTCGGGGAGACGGCAACGCCCGTGTCGCCGAGCATGGTCTCGGGGCGCGTGGTGGCGACGACGATGTAGTCCTGACCGTTGACCGGCTCGGTCAGCGGGTAGCGCAGGTGCCACAGGTGGCCCTTCTCGTCCTTGTACTCGGCCTCGTCGTCCGAGATAGCAGTAGTGCAGTTGGGGCACCAGTTGACGATGCGCTTGCCGCGGTAGATCAGACCGTCGTGGTACCAGTCGCAAAAGACCTTGCGCACGGCCTGCGCGTAGTCCTCGTCCATGGTAAAGCGCTCGTTATCAAAGTCGACGGAGCAGCCCATGCGCTTGATCTGCTCGACGATGATGCCGCCGTACTCGTGGGTCCAATCCCAGCAAGCGTCGACAAACTTGTCGCGACCGATCTCCAGGCGGCTGATACCCTCGCTCTTGAGCTTCTTGTCGACCTTGGTCTGCGTAGCGATACCGGCGTGGTCGGTGCCGAGCACCCAGCGCGTGGACTTGCCGCGCATGCGGGCCATACGGATGATGGCGTCCTGGATGGAGTCGTCGGTGGCGTGACCCATGTGGAGCTTACCGGTCACGTTGGGAGGCGGAATGGTGACGGTGCAGTCGCCCACGCCCTCGCGGCGCTTGTAGTAGCCGCCGTCGAGCCACTTCTGCAGGATCGCCGGCTCGTTGGTCGACGGATCGTAGTTCTTGGGCATCTCTTCCATATATCTCTCCCTGTCCCGCCGGCGTGTCCGCCTGCTTGGTTTTCGCTCGGTCAGGTCCTGGCTCGCACGAAGAGCACATTTAGTGCTCTTCGGCTCGTGCGGAATCTACGAAAACCAAGCAGGCGGACACGCCTTAGGTATCGATTACTTCAGTCTGAAGGTACTAGCTAAACTATCTCACAGAATAGCACAGGCATACCTGCCGAATAGGGACAGGTTTATTCTGGTAGGTTTTATCAGGGGAAACGACAGTTGCCCATATAAAACCGACCAAAATAAACCTGTCCCTAAATAGCAGGTCCCGCGGTGGTTGCCGCGGGACCTGGATTCAAGCTATTTAGCCGTAGATGCGTTGGGGCTGTTCTTCGCCCTTAACCGCCGCTTCGGTCACGATGACCTTGGCGACACCCTCCTCGCTGGGGAGGTCGAACATCGTCTGCTGAAGCACGTCTTCGCAGATGGCACGCAGGCCGCGGGCGCCGGTCTTGCGGGCGAGCGCCATACGGGCGATCTCGTGCAGAGCTTCGTCCTCAAACTCCAGCTCAACGTCCTCGAGCTGGAACATCTTGCGGTATTGACGCACCACGGCGTTCTTGGGCTCGGTCAGGATCGACACCAAGTCGTCCTCGTCGAGCGCCTGCGTCTGGGTGACGACGGGCGTACGGCCCACGAACTCGGGGATCATGCCAAAGGCGTTGAGGTCCTGCGGGAGCACCTGGCGCAGCAGGTCGTTCTCGTCGACCGAGGTGGGGCCGGCGATCTCGGAGTTAAAGCCTACGCCCTTGTTGCCAACGCGGTCGGCGATAATCTTATCCAAACCCACAAAAGCACCGCCGCAGATGAACAGGATGTTAGTCGTGTCGATCTGAAGCAGCTCCTGTTGGGGATGCTTGCGGCCGCCGGTGGGCGGAACGCTGGCCACCGTGCCCTCAAGAATCTTAAGCAGCGCCTGCTGAACGCCCTCGCCCGAGACATCACGGGTAATGGAGAGGTTCTCGGCCTTGCGGGCGATCTTGTCGATCTCGTCAACGTAGATAATGCCCACCTGAGCGCGCTCAATGTCGCCATCGGCAGCATTGATGAGCTTAAGTAGGATGTTCTCCACGTCCTCGCCCACATAGCCGGCCTCGGTGAGCGCGGTGGCATCGGCGATAGCAAACGGCACCTCAAGAATGCGCGCGAGCGTCTGGGCCAGCAGGGTCTTACCGGTACCGGTGGGACCGAGCAGCAGGATGTTGGACTTGGCGAGC
This sequence comes from uncultured Collinsella sp., assembly GCA_900546105.1. Taxonomy (GTDB): domain Bacteria; phylum Actinomycetota; class Coriobacteriia; order Coriobacteriales; family Coriobacteriaceae; genus Collinsella. The sequence goes on along the minus strand of URBP01000111.1, from coordinate 950 downwards.
TCTACCTCGTCCATATCGTCATCGAACTGCGAGCCCATGTCGTCATCAAAGGCAGACACCGCAGCGCCGCCCTCAATCACGCGGCGATAGTGGTTGTACACGGCCACCGACATGGCGCGCTTGGCGTCCTCCTGACCCATAACATAGGCCGAAAGCTCGTCATAGATCTCGTGCGGCGTCGGCACGTGCGTGATGACCTGGCGATCGTCCTCGAGCTCAAAACCCTCGGTCTCGGGGTCCGCGGCGGGCTGGGATGCAGCCTGGCCGTGGTCGTTGAGGAAGCCCGGCAGCTTGCCGTTGCGGGCAGCGTCCATAAAGTCCGAAGCCAGCGACTCCTCAAGGATCTCGGAGCAGGCGGCAACGCACTCGTCGCAGATAAAGATGTTGGTCGGACCCTTTACAAGGCGGCGAACCTGCCCCTGCTCTTTTCCGCAGAAGGAGCAGCGGATGGGGTTGCCATTCTCGTCAAAGTTGTCCTGCATGTTTCCTGCCATCCTAGGCGTCCTTCGCGGCGAGATCGCGCGAGGTGACGATACGGTCGATCAGGCCGTAGTCGAGGGCCTCGGCAGCGGTCAGGTAGTTGTCGCGCTCGGTGTCGGCCTGGACCTTCTCGATCGGCTGGCCCGAGGCATCGGACAGGATCTGGTTGAGCTCGCGGCGGGTCTTCTTGATCTCCTCGGCCACGATCTCGATCTCGGTCTGCTGACCTTGAGCACCGCCGCTGGGCTGGTGAATCATGACCTTGGAGTGCGGCAGGCAGAAGCGCTTGCCTTTCGCCCCGGCGGTCAGCAGGAACGCGCCCATAGAAGCGGCCTGCCCCATACAGATGGTGCTGACATCCGGCTTGATGAACTGCATGGTGTCATAAATCGACATCCCGGCGGTGATTACCCCGCCCGGAGAGTTAATGTACAGGTAAATGTCTTTTTCCGGGTTTTCCGCTTCCAGAA
>URBP01000110.1 GCA_900546105.1 uncultured Collinsella sp. | reverse complement strand
ATGGGACTCATCAAGAACAAGTATATCGGCCGTACGTTTATCCAGCCTTCGCAGGAGCTGCGCGAGAAGGGTGTGCGGATGAAGCTTTCGGCCGTGCGCAGCATCGTCAAGGGCAAGCGCGTCGTGCTGGTGGACGACATCCTGTATACGGGCCGTACTATCCGCGCCGCTCTGGATGCCGTCATGGACCTGGGCCGTCCGAGCCGCATCGAGCTGGCAGTTCTCGTTGACCGCGGTCACCGTGAGCTCCCCATCTCGCCGGACTTTGTCGGCAAGAACGTTCCCTCGTCGCATGAGGAGAACGTGCACCTATATATGAAGGAAGTCGACGGCTACACCGCCGTCGAGATTAACGACGTCGCGCCGGGTTCCCACGTGGGCTCCGCGCCGCTGGGAGGTGAGTAGTACCGTGGCGTTCAACCATAAGCACCTGATCGACATTACCGAGTACTCCGAAGAGGACATCAAGCTCATCCTCGAGACCGCCAAGGCGTTCTCTGAGGTCAACGAGCGTGCGATCAAGAAGGTCCCCACGCTCAAGGGCAAGACCATCGTCAACATGTTCAACGAGCCCTCGACGCGCACCCGCAGCTCCTTCGAGCTCGCCGAGAAGCGCCTTTCGGCCGACAGCCTCAACTTTGGCGGCTCCTCGACCTCCACGGTCAAGGGCGAGAGCCTCGTCGACACCGTCGAGACCCTCAACGCCTACAAGATTGATTGCATCGTCGTTCGCGATAAGCACGCCGGTGCTCCCTACATCGTCACGCAGAACTCGCCCGCGAGCGTCATCTGCGCCGGCGACGGCAAGCACAACCACCCCACGCAGGCCCTGCTCGACCTGTACACCATCTGGGAGCACAAGGGTGACTTCCACGGTCTGAAGGTCGCCGTCGTCGGCGATATCGCGCACTCCCGCGTGTGCGGCTCGCTGATCCCCGCACTTAAGATCATGGGCTGCGAGACCTACGCCGTCGCCCCCGGCACGCTGCTGCCGCCGGCGCCCGAGGTCCTGGGCTGCGACCACGTGACGAGCGACCTCGATTCCGTCCTGCCTGAGCTGGACGTCGTCTACATGCTGCGCGTGCAGCAGGAGCGCCTCGAGGGTGCCCCGTTCCCCACGATTCGTGAGTACCACAAGCTCTTCGGCCTGACCAAGGACCGCGAGAAGCTCATGAAGCCCGATGCGATCATCTGCCACCCGGGCCCCATCAACCGCGGCGTCGAGTTCGATTCCTATATGGCCGACCACCCGCAACGCTCCGTCATCCTGGAGCAGGTCTACGCCGGTATCTGCGTGCGTATGGCTATCCTGTATCTGCTGCTTGGAGGTGCCGATAATGGCCTTGCTTCTTAAGAATGCCCACGTCGTCGACCCGTCCGTCGAGCTTGACGGTGTCGTTGACGTCCTGATTGACGGCGACAAGATCGCCGAGGTCGGCGAGAATCTCGCCGTCGAGGGAGCCGAGGTCCGCGACCTTTCCGGCAAGTACCTCGTCCCCGGCCTGGTGGATATGCACGTTCACCTTCGCGAGCCCGGCTACGAGGTCAAAGAGGACATCGAGAGCGGCACCCGCGCAGCTGCCAAGGGCGGCTTTACCGGCGTGTGCTCCATGCCCAACACCGATCCCGTCACCGATAACGGCACCGTCGTGGAGTTCGTCAAGTCCCGCGCTGCCGAGGTCGGTCACTGCCGCGTCTATCCGTCGGGCGCCATGACCCGCGGTCTTAAGGGCGAGGCTATGTCCGAGATGGGCGATATGGTCGCCCACGGCGCCGTCGCCTTCACCGACGACGGTCGCGGCGTGCAGGGCGCGGGCATGCTCCGTCGCTGCATGGACTACGGCAAGATGTTCGGCAAGGTCTTTATGAGCCACTGCCAGGACGAGGACCTGGTCGGCCACGGCCAGATCAACGAGGGCAAGGTCTCTACCCGTTTGGCTCTCGAGGGCTGGCCGGCTGCCGGCGAGGAGCTCCAGATCGCCCGCGACATCGAGATCGCCAAGCTGACCGGTGCCAAGCTGCACATCCAGCACATCTCCACCGCCCATGGCTTGGAGATCGTGCGTGCCGGTAAGGCCGCTGGCGTTCAGGTTACCTGCGAGGCTACCCCGCACCACATGTTCCTGACCGAGAACGACCTGGACGAGACCTACAACACCTCGCTCAAGGTCAATCCGCCGCTGCGTACCGAGGAAGATGCCGAGGCCATCCGTCAGGGCGTCATCGACGGCACCGTCGACGCTATCGTCACCGATCACGCTCCCCATACCCCGTGGGAGAAGGCCCGTGAGTTCGAGCTTGCGCCCTTTGGCATGATCGGTCTCGAGACTTCGCTGTCGCTTGTGCTCACCGAGCTGGTCAACACGGGCAAGATGAGCGTGGGCCGCATGGTCGAGCTCATGGCCATCAAGCCGCGTGAGATCCTGGGCCTCGACCAGGTTCAGGTCAAGGCGGGCTCCGTTGCCGACCTGACCGTGTTCGATCCCACCGCAACTTGGACGGTCGGCGAGGACGGTTACGAGTCGCGTGCCGAGAACTCCGGTTTTGCCGGCCGCACGCTCACCGGTCGTGCCACCGATGTGTTTGTCGGCGGCAAGCAGACACTCGCCGACGGCTGCATCTGCTAGCATAGCCTTATCGCTTTTGTGCGCGGTGCCCTTGCGGTGCCGCGCTTTCTGTTCGCCTGAACCATGCAACCGCATGGGGGATTGGAGCGTCTATGCCCACACCTTCCACTGCACGCATGCACGACTTCGAGGTCGTCTCGAACCAGGAGATCGCCGACGGCATCTTCTCGCTCGTTATCTCGGCCCCCAAGCTTGCAAGTGCGCTCAAGCCCGGTCAGTTTGTGAACATTGCCGTGCCCGGCGATGCGTCCTCGCTGCTTCGCGTGCCCCTGAGCTTCTATCGCGCCGACGCCCAGGCCGGCACCGTCGAGCTGTGGTACGCCGTCGTGGGCGACGACACCCGTCGTCTGTCGCAGATGGCCCCCGGTTCCACCTCTAATCTGCTGGGCCCTGGCGGCCGCGGCTGGCTTGTGCCCGAGGGCACCAGGAAGGCGCTGCTCGTTGCGGGCGGCATCGGTGTTCCGCCCGTGCTGTGCCTTGCCGGCATGCTCGTCGAGCAGGGTGTGGCCGTCGACGTGTGCCTGGGCTTTGGCACCGCGTCCAAGGCCGTGGGCGTCGATGAGTTCCGCGCGCTGGGCGCCACGGTCAACGTGTGCACCGACGACGGCTCGCTCGGCACGCACGGTTTTTGCACCGACCCGGCAGCCGAGCTGCTTGGAGAGGGCGGCTACGACTATGTGGCCAGCTGCGGCCCCGCTGTCATGATGAAGAAAGTTGCCGCCGCTGCCGCCGAGGCCGGTGCGTACTGCGAGGTGTCGCTCGAGCGCATGATGAGCTGCGGCTTTGGCGCCTGCAACACCTGCAATGTCGAGACGGTCGACGGTATGAAGGGTGCCTGCATGTGCGGCCCCGTGTTCGATGCTTCCAAGGTGGTGGTCTTCTAGTGGGTACCGTGAACATGGCCGTCGATTTCGGCGGCGTCAAGATGCAGAACCCCATCAACACCGCAGCCGGTACCTTTGGCTACGGTTGGCAGTTCCAGAACTTCTTTGATGTTTCCCAGCTGGGCGCCATCACCACCAAGGGTTGTGCTGCCGAGCCCTGGCCCGGCAATCCCGCACCCCGCATGGCCGAGATTCCCGGCGGTATGATCAACTCCGTGGGCCTTCAGAACCCCGGCGTGGCCGCCTTTGCCCGCGAGTCCGGTCCGTGGCTCGAACAGCTGTCCAAGGACGGCTGCCAGGTCATCTGTCAGGTTGCCGGCCACTCCGTTGACGAGTTTGTCCGCGCACTCGAGATGTATGTCGAGCTGTGCCCCTGGGCTGCCGGCTACGAGATCAACGTGAGCTGCCCTAATATCGCCGCCGGCGGTGCCGCCATGGGTTCCACGCCCGAGGGCGCCTCTTCCGTTATGGCTGCCTGCCGCAAGGTGACCGATAAGCCGCTGTTCGTAAAGATGGCTCCGGTCAACGTTGCCGAGATTGCCAAGGCTCTCGAGGCCGCCGGCGCCGACGGCCTTTCGGTCATCAACTCCATCCAGGGCATGGCCATCGACGTTCATACCCGCAAGTCCCGCGTGGCCAAGCCCAAGGGCGGCCTTTCGGGCCCGCTGTGCCACCACATCGCCGTGCGCATGGTCTGGGAGGTTGCCCAGGCCGTCGATATCCCCATCAACGGTGTCGGCGGTGTCATGACCGGCGAGGATGCGGCTGAGTTTATCCTGGCCGGCGCCACCTGCGTGTCGGTCGGCATGGCCAACTTCGTCGATCCGTGTGCTTCGCTTAAGATCGCGCATGAGCTCGAGGCCTGGGCCGAGTCCCAGGGCGTGAAGGACATCAACGAGCTGGTAGGTGCTTTCGAATGCTAGAGAATGATGCCCGCGACCGTGTTATCGTCGCCCTCGACTGCGACCGTGAGCGCGCGCTCGAGCTCGCCCACGAGCTTTCGGGCCATGCCGCCTGGCTCAAGGTCGGCATGACGCTCTATTACGCTGAGGGTCCCCAGATCGTCAAGACCTTTAAGGACCTTGGCTTTAAGGTCTTCCTCGACCTTAAGTTCCATGACATTCCGCATCAGGTTCGCGGTGCCGCCCGCTCGGCCTCGCTTGCCGGTGCCGACCTGCTTTCGGTTCACGGCTTGGGTTCGGGCGCCATGCTCGCTGCCTGCCGCGAGGGTGCCGAGGAGGCGCGCGAAGACCGCGCCAAGCTCGTCGCCATCACCGTGCTCACGAGCATGAATCAGGATGCCTTGAGCGAGATCGGCGTCGAGTCGCCCGTGGCCGAGGAGGCCGCCCGCCTGGCAAAGCTCGCTCAGGCCAACGGCATCGACGGTATCGTGTGCTCGCCGATGGAGGCTCACGACATGCGTGAGCTGCTGGGTCCTGATGCTCTGATCGTGACTCCGGGCGTGCGTCCGGTGGGTGCCGCCCTTGGTGACCAGTCCCGCGTGGCGACGCCTTCTCAGGCTATCGAGCGTGGCGC
>URBP01000109.1 GCA_900546105.1 uncultured Collinsella sp. | reverse complement strand
TAGCAGTACTCATAATTGATGTTTTTTGACCAGCGGGTCTCCCTGCCTTAGCAAATCTAAGGCAAAACGGGCTCCGGACCGCTGAATCATGCCGCATAGGGCACGTCCGCAGTCCGGAACCCGGTCCAAATTAAGTTATTGCGCTGTGTTAGGCCAAAACGTCCGACAGGATCTCGATCAGGCTGTCCACGTCGGCTTCTTCGCAGACGAGCGGCGGCAGGAAACGCAGCGTATGGGCACCCGTAGCGTTAATCACGGCACCGGCGGTCAGCGCGCGGGCAACAATATCATGCGCGTCGCCCGCGGCATCATCCAAATCGCAGCCGAGCATCAGGCCACGGCCACGCACCTCTACCACATGCGGAAGCTTAGCCAGCGCCTGCTCCATATAGGCACCCACCTTGGCAGCATGCTCGGCATAATCGCCACGCACAAGCGCGGAGAGCGTCGCGGCACACGCCGCGATGGCCAAGCAGCTACCGCCAAAGGTCGAGCCGTGGTCGCCCGGCTTAAACACGTCGGCAATCTCCTTCTTCGCCACGACGGCACCCATGGGCACGCCATCAGCAATGCCCTTGGCAAGGCTCATGATGTCGGGCTCCACGCCATAGGTCTGGAACGCAAACGGCTTACCCGTGCGGAAGATACCGCACTGGACCTCGTCGGCGATAAGCACGGCGCCCACTTCGTGTGCCAGGTCGCGCGCTGCCGCCATAAACTCCTCGGTCATAGGGTGCACGCCACTCTCACCTTGGATCGGCTCGAGCATCACGGCGCAAATTTCACTGCCCAGCTGCTTAAAGATCGCACGCAGTTCATCGACATCGTTGGGCGTGCAGGCCACAAAGCCACCCGGCAGCGGGCGGAAGCTGTCCTGCAGCCAATCCTGCATGGTGGCCGCAATAGTCTCGAGCGTACGACCGTGAAAGCCGCCGCGCATGCACACGATGGTGTTGCCACCATTGCCGGCACGCTTGGCGTACAGACGTGCGAGCTTCATCGAACCCTCGTTGGCCTCGGCGCCGGAGTTGGCAAAGAACGTCTCCCACACCTGCTCGCCCGCAGCCGGGGCACCAAGAGCAGCTGCCGTGGTCTCATCGCCGGCGGCAATGGCATCGGCAAGCACGCGCGCACCATCTACGTCGTCGTTAGCAAGCTTGGACAGCAGCGCCGCGACCTGTCCGCGCTGCTCGATGTAGAAGTAATTGGAGACATGCATGAGCTTTTTGGTCTGTGCCTCGAGCGCCGAGAGCACAGCCGGGTCGCCATGACCTAGGCTGCACACGCCGATGCCGGCAAGAAAGTCGAGGTACTCACGGCCATCGTCGCCGGTGAGCTTCATGCCGTGACCCTCGACAAACTCGACCGGAGAGCGGCCAAAGGTATGCATAACGTAATGGGATTCAAGCGATTGCTGAGCTGCAAGTGACATGGGATGCCTTTCGTTGGGCGCCAGACGGCGCGGGGCTATGGGTGCAGGAATGGGGCGGCTGCGGGTCAGCTAGACCGTCTGAAGCTTCTCGACCTCGTCAAGGTTCTCGGTCAGACGCGCAGCAAACGTCGAAAGCGGATGCGGATGCGTATCGAACTCGTACGCCGTCTCGGTGGAATGGATCACGGTGCCGACGCCGGCATCGGTCAGAAGCTCCAGAAGCAGCGAATGCGGCGTGGTGCCGTTGATGATGTGCGCGCGGAACACACCGGCGGCAAGCGCATCGACAGCGGCGCGCAGCTTGGGAATCATGCCTTTGTCGACCTCGCCCCCGCAGAGCATCTCATTAACCTCGTCGAGCGTTAGGTTGGAGATGAGCGAATCCTTGTCGCTAAAGTCCTTATACAGGCCATCGACGTCGGTCAAAAAGATCGCCTTATGCGCGTGGAGCGCCGCCGCAACGGCACCGGCGGCGGTATCGGCATTGATGTTGAAGAAGCCGCCGTCCTCCCCCGCCGCGACGGTAGCGATGACGGGGATGTACTCGCTATCGAGCAAGCGCTCGATATAGTCGGTGTTGACGTGCGTGACCTTGCCCACGCGACCGAGCTCGGGGTCGAGCGGCTCGGCGATGAGCGTGCCGGCATCGCTACCCGACACGCCCACGGCCAGGTTGCCGTGCTGGTTGATGGCAGCGACCAGCTCCTGGTTAACCTTGCCGCCCAGCACCTCGCGCACGATATCCATCGTATCCGGCGTGGTCACGCGCTGGCCATTCTTAAATTCGACGGGAATATCGTAATGGCTCAGCGCCTCGTTGATGGCCTTGCCGCCGCCATGCACGATGACGGGGCGCATGCCGATAATCTTGAGCAGAACGATATCGCTCATCACGTCGCGGCGCAGTTGCTCGTCGACCATGGCGGCACCGCCGTACTTGATAACGACTGTCTTGCCGGTCAGGTTTTTAATCCACGGCAGCGCCTCAAACAGCAGCTGCGCGGTTGCTTCGTTGGATTCGCTCGAACGACAATCGCGTGCGAATTTCATAATCTGCCTCGTCTTTCGTATCGTTATCGCGCCGTGCTCCGCTGTCCGCAATCGCGGCAAGATGCGCAGCGTGTCTGGAATCTAGGAACGGTAGTCGCCGTTGATGGAGATGTACTCATGCGTGAGGTCGCAGGTCCACACGGTCGTTGCCGCGTTGCCTGCACCCAGGTCGGCCGAGATCACGATCTCGGGCGCCTCAAAACGTCGTAGAGCCTCGTCCTCGTCAAAGGGAACAGTCAGACCGTCGCGACAGACAGGCATGCCCATCATGTCGATGGAAACGTCTTCCTGATTAAACTTCACGCCGCACTTGCCAAGCGCCATAGCAACGCGGCCCCAGTTGCAGTCGTGGCCGGCGATGCAGGTCTTAACGAGCGGCGAGTTGGCAACGGCACGGGCGGCGATATCGGCCTCCTCGTCGTTGGCGGCGCCGGTAACGTTGACCGTAACGAGCTTGGATGCGCCCTCACCATCGGCGGCGATATTGCGCGCCAGGCTCTCGCACACCTCGTGCACGGCAAATGCCAACTCGTCAAAGGCATCGGAGCCCTCGACGATAGGCTCGGCATCTGCGGCAGCGGCGCCGGAGGCAAGCATGATGCAGGTGTCGTTGGTCGAGGTGTCGGAATCGACCGTTACCTTGTTAAAGGTCTGCTTGACGGTCGAGAGCAGCAGGGCATGAAGTGCCGCAGGCTCGACGGGGGCATCGGTGGTGATAACTGCGATCATGGTGGCCATGTTGGGCATGATCATGCCCGAGCCCTTGCACATTCCGCCTACCGTATAGACATTGCCCGCATGACCCGCAGCCTCACTGACGTAGGACACGGCGTACTCCTTGGAGTGCGTGTCGGTCGTCATGATGGCGCGAGCGGCATCGGCGCCACCGTGGGCGGAGAGCGCCTCGTAGGCAGCAGGAATGGCGGTCTCAAACGTGTCGATCGGCAGAATCTGGCCAATCACACCCGTGGAGGCAACCAGAATCTGCTGGGGCTCGCAGCCGATGACCTGCGATGCGATGCTGCACGTCTCGCGCGCGCATGCAAGGCCGATCTCACCCGTGGCGGCGTTGGCATTGCCAGAGTTGACCGAAACGCCGGCGATGATACCGTACCCCTTGTCGGTACCGCCCAGGTTGGCACGGCTCACCTGCACGGGCGCCGCGCAAAAGCGATTGGTGGTAAACACGCCAGCACCGGGACAGGGTTTATCGGGCACGACGAGCGCGTAATCCAGACGCTCGGGGTTCTTGCGGAACCCAGCGTGGATGCCTGCAGCCTTAAAACCAGCCGCAGCCGTAACGCCACCCTCGACGGCGCGAATCTTGATATCAAACAGCTCGGTATTCATCGTCTTTATGACTCCTTATGTCAAACAAAAAACGGACATCGGTTGGTGCGCCATGCCAGTCGTGATCATGAGACCAGCTTAAGAGTGGCGCCCCATTCGATGCCCGACTACCAAATCGTTAACAATCGAATGTGCTACACCGGGCACGCCGCTGTGGGCAAGCCTCGTCGCTCGTCAAAGCCAAAGACGATATTGGCGCACTGGACTGCTTGGCCCGCAGCGCCCTTGCACAAATTGTCGATAGCACCCGTCGCCACCAGCACGCCCGCGCGCTTGTTGAGCGCGAGGCCAATCTGGGCAGCGTTGGTGCCGACGACCGAAGCCGTCTTGGGCTGCTGGCCGGCATCGAGCACGCGCACAAAGGTGCGACCGGCGTAGAACTGCTTGTAATGGTCGACAACGTCCTCAAGGGTCAAGGTATCGAGAGCCTGCGGCGCGAGCGGCAGCGTCACCGTGGAGAGCAGACCGCGCTTGAGCGGTGCCAGGTGCGGGGTAAAGACGACGCGATCGGTCAGGCCAAGGATTTGCTCAATCTCGGGCGTGTGGCGATGCTTGCCCACGCCGTAGGCCTCCAAGTTCTCGTCGGCGCTGCAAAAATGGGTGCGGGCGTTGCAGGACTTACCGGCGCCCGTCACGCCGCTAATGGCATCGACAATCACGGGGCCGCTCTGGGCCACCCAGCCGGCACGCACGGCAGGCGCGGCAGCAAGACTCGTTGCGGTGGGATAGCAGCCGGCGCAGGCGACCAGCACGGACTTGCCGTCAGTATAATCGGATGCGGCGGTCTCCAAGTGCTGGCAGAACAGCTCGGGCAGGCCGAAAGCGCGGGTCTTGAGCAGCTCGGGGCTCGTGTGCTCGGCGGCATACCACGCCTCGAACACGGACGGATCGCTCAGGCGGTAGTCGGCAGACAAGTCGAAGCAGGAAACGCCTGCGGCAAGCAGTGCGGGCACCTGTGCCATGGCAGCGGTGTGCGGCACGGCCAAAAAGACAGCGTCGCAGGATGTAAGCTCGGGAGCATCGTGCGTCGTGAAAACAAGATCGCTCACGCCGGCGAAACTCGGATACACCGCGGACAGCGGCTGGCCGGCATCGGCGTTGGACGTAATGGCAACAAGTTCAAACTCGGGATGGCCGAGCACGAGGCGAATGAGCTCGGCTCCGGCATATCCAGCCGCGCCGACGATTCCAACCTTCAAAGACATATCAGACTCCTTGTCGGCGATTTATGCACCGATGCGCATTTCGCAGCGGTAGTTATGAAGTGGGTTGAAACTTTAGCACCAAAAGATGCATGAATACGTAAATAGCTTGCATGTTCATGCATTGAAACATTCCCGACACATTCGCT
>URBP01000108.1 GCA_900546105.1 uncultured Collinsella sp. | reverse complement strand
GAGGCGCCCGGTGGCACGGGCGAGCCGGCCGGCGGTGCCGGTCCTGCCACTGGGCAGCCCGGTGCCGGGCCCGCGACGGATCCCGCGCTGAAGCCGGCGAGCACGACGCCCAGGATAACCACGACAACCAAAGCGACAGTGACCAAGGCCACGGCGTCCAAGCCATCCAAGGCCAAGGCTGCCAGCGCCGCCGCCACGCTCCCCAAGACCACCGACGTCAACTGGATCGCAGTCTCCTTAGCGCTATTCCTGCTGGGAGCAGCGCTCCTGGGTTCCGCACGCCGCTCAACTTGCGCCTACACGCTGCCGGGCTGAGTGGATTTCAACCTTCTTCGGATGATCCGCATCTCTATCGTTCGTCGCTCTGGAAAACCTCGCCCCGCATATCTCGTAGGTTGTCTCATGTAGTTGCCAGCACTACGGAATCGGTTGGACAGGTCCGGTGCGCATCGCGTACTTCCGTAGTTTTTCTTCGGAATATCCGTATTAAAAATACGGGTAAATTGACCGATTTGCTCAGCTGCTTTACCCTGTGTCTCAAATAACCTCAGAAAGCAGAGGAACTGTACCATGCTCAAGAAGTTTTCGGTTTCAAATTTCAAGTGCTTCGATAAGCGAATTACATTTGATCTATCCGATCCCGCCAACTACTCATTTAATCAACAGGTGATTCAGGGCGGCGTTAAGGCAAAGGGCATCATATATGGTGCGAATGGCAGCGGAAAGTCCAATTTCGCCCTCGCGATATTCGACATCGTTCTGCATCTGACCGACAAGGAAAAGCTGCTCAAAAAATACTTGCCATATCGGTGCCTTGATTCAAAGAGTTCAATCACAGAGTTTCAATACGATTTTGTCTTCGACAATATCGACGTCGTATACCGCTACGGGAAAACCGACCCACAGACGCTTGTGTACGAGAGCCTGTGCATTGATGACGTGGAGGTCTTGAGCTACAGGTTCGACGCTCAAACGGGCCATGTTGACCTGCCGGGCGCCGAGTCCCTCTCGCTTTCTACCGATCTCCCCGCTGAGTCCGACAGGCTGTCGCGTGTCAAATACGTCAAGAGCAATGCAATACTGCGAGATGAGCCGTCTGCCAGGGCGTTTAGAGCCTTCACCTCCTTTGTCGACAACATGCTGATGTTCTACTCACTCGACGAGCGCGGGTACCAGGGGCTTTCGGTTGGCACGGATAGCTTTACCCAGGGCATTATTCGCGAGGGGAAGATGGAGGACTTCCAAGAATTCTTGCGCCAGCAGGGAATCTCCCTGAACCTCGTATCCGTGAACGTGAATGGAGTTCCCGAGCTTTATTGCAGGTTCGAGGGCGGTACCGTTCCGTTTGCGTCGGTTGCCTCGACAGGCACCATGTCACTTGCTCTGTACTACTACTGGTATATCAAGATGAGCAAGGCTTCCTTGGTCTTCATCGATGAATTCGATGCTTTTTATCACTTTGAATTGTCCCGGTCGATCGTGGAGATGCTGCGGGACCTCGAGGGTGTCCAGGTTTTCATTACGACGCACAACACGGACCTTTTGACGAACGACCTCATGCGGCCCGATGTCTATTTCATTCTCAAGGAGGGGGAGATTCGCTCGCTGGAGAAGCTAACGCCCAAGGAGCTCAGATTGGCCCATAACCTCCAGAAGATGTTTAAGGCCGGTGCTTTCGATGGCTAGTCCGGTCACGCTTTTCATCGTTGAAGGGGAGTCGCGTGACCTGCGCTTTGCGGAGAAGATGAAAGAGCTTTTTCTGAAAGGGAGAGATGACCTGAGGGTGATCTGTCTGCCAGCGGCGCAGAACATCTACATGCTCTACGAACGGCTTGCAGAGGAGGACTTCGATCTGGATGTTGTGGAGGTGCTAAGAGAAACGGTGCCTTCCGCTGCAAAATGTCTAGAGGGCGTGGAGCGGGATTCTGTTGACGAGGTCTTTCTCTTCTTTGACTACGACTCCCATCAAAACAATGCGCCTGGATGCGAGTCCGATGCCCTTGTGGAGGCAATGCTCCTCGCATTCGATAACGAGCACGAGAGCGGAAAGCTCTATATAAGCTACCCGATGGTCGAGGCGCTGTACGATTATCGCGCGGGGCAGTGCCAGGCGCATTCAGGCTGTTTTGTTGACAACTCGGAAATCGCTCAATATAAAAAGATGTCGGGAGAGGGAAACGTTAACGTGGGGAAGCACATGGAGCTTCCCCAATGGAAAGATGCAATCGCTGCCTTCGTATTGAGATGCAAGTGCCTGCTCGATCTCGATGAGGTTTCATTTGGGACATATCGAGAGCTGGTTACGGTCGATGCGATTTTCCGCGAGGAGAAAAGAATGCGGAGCGAGGACGGTTCGGTGTTTGTGCTGTCGGCTTTTCCAGAGTTTCTACTCGACTACTTTGACGATAAGTTCTTTAATTCCATGGCCCCGATGCGCCACCTTAAGTTCGATGATTGCCCTCGAGAAAAAGGATGAGGCGCAATTAATCTCGCGGGCACAGGTTCTCCTGCCTAAATCGTGAACTCGGCATAAGAGCCCCAACTCGCCCGTTAGCCAATTGCTCTTGACCAGAAGGCAAAGTGGACAATTGCCTCAGAGACACATCATTACGCCAATTCGTATCGCAAGGTGCGGCCTCCGCCGTGTCTTGCGATTTGCCCCTTATCCACCATCTCTTTCAATATGCGGCCGGCCGTGGACTGGCCGATCCCGAGCAACGTCTGCGCTTCCTTTCGGGTGATTGAGGGGTGCTCTGCCAAGAACCGCAGGATCTCGTCCTCTCGGGAATAGGAAGCAGCGGGCGCCTCCTTGCTGTTTGCCGTGGGCGTTTCCGCTGCCGTTGCTGCGAAGTTCGTGTTGGGCAGGACGATTTTGAATGCGTTGTTCGTGGCCATGATTTGCGGCTGAGAGGCCGCACCCGCGTAGGCCCCCATGATCTTCCTCATCCCCGTGCCGTATGCCTCGATGAGCTGCAGGCGGTAGAAGACGTTGGCGAGATGCGGGTTCCGGCAGGCGGAGACGCCCATCATCAAATCCTCCAGCTCAAAGCCGGGCAGAAGGCCGCCGACTGACACGAACTCGATCCTGTCGTCGTAGACGCTGATCAGCGTGCTGGTGCGGAAGGAGTAGTCCCTGTGCACGATCGAGTTCAGCAAGGCCTCGCGCACGGCGACCTCCGGGTAGTCCCGGGTGTCGAGGCGCAGCAGCTTTTGGTAAGTGGCATGGGTCTGGTTGTGGAAGTCGATGTAGTCGTAGACCTCGTCGAGCTGCTGCATGAGGGACCCGGAGAACTCCCGGCGATCATTGAACACACTCGGGTCCGTCCCCTCGAAAACGGCCGCTTTTACGGTATGCGGGCACTGGTCGGACAGGAGCAGGCCGAGGTTTGTGTAGAGACCGTCCGATGAGGTTATATTCAGGGCCTGCATCTGCGGCGCGCCGAAGGGGATCTTTCGTGTCTCGAATTCCCCTTTCGTCGACTCGAAGGTGAGCGCTTGGTCGAGGGAGCGCATGTCCTCAAAGCTGTCGCCGTCAGTCTCTTTGATCATCTGCCGGATGGCAGCATCGGTCGCCGGGACGGAGGAGTACCCCTGCCGCACGTAGACACCCTCGGGGCGCAGGCCCTTCTTCGCTAGGTAGTAGGGGCGGTTCGTGCCGCGCTGGACCTTGACGGCCACGACCGCCTTCCCGTCGCAGTCGAGCGTTTTATAGCTGACAAACATGGTGACGTCTGGCTTCACGGCGTCTCTCACCATGTTGGAGACCTGCAGGGCGCACGCATCCGCGTCCTCGACGCCCGGCACGGCGCCGTCGTCGGCGACGCCAACGTAGACCGTGCCGCCGCCGCAGTTCGCAAATGCGACGATCTCCTTCTTGATGCCGTTCTGCGCAATGGCCTTCAGCTCGATTGTCTCTGTTTCCTGGAATTTCATGCTGTCCGCCTTCCGATTCTATTCTGCCCATATTCTAACCATTTTGCTAACCATGGTGGTTAGCAAAATGGTTAGAATTATGCTTCCCAAAGCAGAGGCGCACCGCCCTTTTCAAGCAATGAAACAGCAGGTAGAGACTTTGTCGATTTGAGGAGCTCGCGCATAAGCTTAGGCTCAATTGTGCTGTGCTCCTCAAGGAGACGCCGCCCGTATAGAATCAAACCATCCGCACGCCAGCTATCAATTGGATTGGACGCCACATGGAGATCCCCGGCACCCTGTGCAGCAATGTCTACGACTTTGCGTTTTGCCCCGAGCCCAGCTACGACCGCCTGGTAGACCTCGCCGATCCCGAGGACTGGGGCCCCAGCAACCGCATCCTCAAAAACTACCTGTCGTTCTCGTTTAGCCGCGCGGTATTTCTGACCGAGCGCGACGTGAACCAGACCGCGCCGTCCAACCTGCCGCTGGTGTTCGACGACGACCGTTGCCTGTTCAACACCGGCCTGTACACGCGCCGCCACGAGACCATCTACGGCCTGTTTGAGCCCAACACCAAGCCCGACGCACACCAACGCTGGTTTTTGAAGGGCTTCTTTAGGGAAAGCGACCCCATGCTGGTCTCGTTTGAGTACCTGCCGTGCCGTGTCCGCTTTGCCGAGGACCCCTCCGAGCTGGTCTTTGACTACCGCTTGCCAATCCGCTCCAACATCGACCACATCCTGGGCGACGAGGAAAACCTCACGCGCATCCCCGCCAGTCTGATGGGGGAGGGAAACTCGCTGCTACTGCGCCGCGCCTTTGAGGGCGCCGTCGTCGAGGCCGCCCGCCGCGCCGCCGCCAACTACACGCTCGCCGTGCCACAGTTCTACGGTGGACGGATTCAACTGCTTCTGCCGCTGTGCCTGACCGGCGACAAGCCCGAGCTGGCGCTGACAATCCAACGCGAGGGCGGATTCTACGCCGCGCGCACCTGCCTCACGCTCGAGATGGCCTACAACAACGCGCGTCTTATCTGCCGCCCCGAGACCTCGTGGATAAAGCGGTAAAGGCTCCTTGAGCTGCGGGTTTGCTGTTAATCTGGACCGCGCCAGAGCAGCCAGCGCCCACGAATTTAAAATCGAGGGGAAAAAGTTCTTGGTAAACCACGCGCGGCTATGATAGTATTTCTTTTGACGAAAGGCGACGGGCGATTGGCTCAGGGGTAGAGCATATCCTTCACACGGATGGGGTCACAAGTTCGAATCTTGTATCGCCCACCATCAAAAGCGCAGGTCAGAGGTATTAAGTCTCTGGCCTTTTTGTTTTTG
>URBP01000107.1 GCA_900546105.1 uncultured Collinsella sp. | reverse complement strand
CGTGACGCCCGAGCAGCTCGAGCAGTTTAACGCCGAGGCCAAGGAGACCTGCAAGGCCGAGCGCGAGCGCGTGCTTGCCGCCGGCGGCCTGACCGTTATCGGCACCGAGCGCCACGAGTCCCGCCGTATCGACAACCAGCTGCGCGGCCGCTCCGGCCGTCAGGGCGATCCGGGCGAGACCCAGTTCTACCTGTCGCTCGAGGACGACCTCATGCGCCTGTTCGGCGGCGACAAGATGGACCGCGTCTCCAAGATGATGGTCACGGCCGACATGGGCGACGACATGCCCATCCAGCACAAGATCATCTCCAAGGCCGTCGAGAGCGCCCAGCACAAGGTCGAGAGCATCAACTTCTCCATGCGTAAGAGCGTCCTTGAGTACGACGACGTCATGAACAAGCAGCGCCAGGTCATCTACGCCGAGCGCAACAAGATTCTGGACGGCAAGGACCTGACCGACCACATCACCGAGGTCATGCACGACACCGTGTACCGCTGCGTGCAGGAGTTCTGCACCAAGGACAGTCACGATGGCGAGCGCGACCTGGAGGGCCTGCGCAAGTGGGTTGTGGAGCTCACCGGCCATATCGATACGCCCAAGTTCCCCGACGAGGACTTTGAGGCCCTAGCTGCCGATGTCCTGGCTTACGTAGAGAAGTGCTACAGCATGAAGGCCGAGCGCTTGGGCGAGGACCTGATGCGCGAGCTCAACACCCAGGTCATGCTGCGCGTCATCGATACCCGCTGGATGAACTACCTGCAGGAGATGGACTACCTCAAGACCGGCATTGGCCTGCGCGGCTTTGGCCAGCGCGACCCGCTGGTCGAGTACAAGACCGAGGCCTACGGCGCGTTCCAGATGCTCGTCGACACCATGTACGAGGATTACCTGCGCACGGTTCTGCGCATCGAGATCAAGGCTGCCCCGCGTGCCGTGGAGCACAAGGAAGAGCCCGCGCTCGAGGGCGCGCGCTTCTCCGGTCCTGCCGAGGTCGATGGTGACAACGGCGACTCGGTGCTGCGCAAACAGGCGCAGGTGCAGGCCCGCACGGCTGTCCAAGGCGGACCGGCTGCCGTCAACAACGGTGGCAAGGTGACCACCTATCGCAAGTCCGAGAGCGACGATCCGTACGTCAACGTGGGCCGCAACGACCCGTGCCCCTGCGGTAGCGGCAAGAAGTTTAAGTACTGCCACGGCAGGAATCGTTAATGGCTGAGGCTTTAGAGGTAACGCCCGCCGAGCTGGACGCGTTCGCGGACCGGCTCGGCGAGGTCGAGTCGTATCTCCATTTGGACGAAAAGCGCACGCGCGTGACCGAGCTCGAGGCCAAAAGTGTTGCCCCTGGCTTTTGGGATGACGCCGACGCCGCCCGTGCCACCATGGAGGAGATCGCGCGTACCAAGGAAGATATCGCTGCCGTGGACACCGCGCGCGGCGAGCTTTCCGATGCCCGCGCCGCGCTGGAGCTTGCCGAGGAGATGGGGGATGACCCCGACGCCGTCGCCCTTCGCGAGGAGGCTACAGCCACGGCTGAGCGCCTGGCCCGTGCCATCGATGAGCTTGAGCTTTCGAGCTGGTTTACCGGTGAGTTCGATCACGGCGATGCCATTGTGACCATCAAGCCCGGACAGGGTGGCCTGGAGGCCCAGGACTGGACCTTCATGCTCTTTAAGATGTACATGAAGTACTGCCAGCGTCGCGGCTGGAAGGTCACCATCAACGACTGTCCCGCAGCCGAGGTCATCGGCATCGACCGCGCGACCTTTACTGTCGAGGGCAAGGACGCATTTGGCATGCTGCGCGCCGAGGCCGGCGTCCACCGCTTGGTTCGCATTAGCCCCACCGACGACAAGAAGCGCCGCCAGACCACGTTTGCCGGCGTCGAGGTCATCCCCGTGCTACCCGATGATATCGACATCGAAATCAGTCCCGATGACATCCGCGTGGACGTGTACCACGCGAGCGGCCCGGGCGGTCAGGGCGTTAACACCACCGACTCCGCCGTGCGCGTGACGCATTTCCCCAGCGGCATTGTGGTCACCTGCCAAAACGAGCGCAGTCAGATCCAGAACAAGGCCGCGTGCATGCAGATCCTCAAGGCTCGCCTGTACGAGATTGAGCTTGAGAAGCGTGCCGAGGCGCTCGATGAGATCCGCGGACCCAAAACCACGATTGGTTTTGGCAACCAGATTCGCAGCTACGTGCTCTACCCGTACCAGATGGTCAAGGACCTACGCACGGGCGTGGAGACCAGCAATGTCGAGGCCGTTCTTGACGATGGCGACCTGGACCCGTTTGTTATTGGCTACCATCGCTGGGCCACCGGTAACGCTGACGCGGAGACCCCATCTGCATAAACCGCCCGGTTTATGTGGAAATGGATTAAAACCCTCCCAGCAGGGTGGTTTTGTATCCAGAGCAAACCCTGCGCAGGGGTGGTTTTTGTCCGGCGAATCGGTAGAATCGAATACAAGAAGAAGTTCAAAGCGCATCCGATGGGGTGCGCTTTTTTGAGGGAGGCAGCATGGCATATCGTCTGGACATCAAGCGCATTCTTTCGATGAACTTCTTTCACGATCTGCCCCAGATCATGTTGGGGTGTGCCTTGGCCGCCATCGCGACCGACCTGTTTTTGATTCCCAATGGTCTTGCCGCCGGTGGCGTTACGGGCCTTGCGACTATTATCCAGGCAGTCGGCTCGTCTCATGGCATTTCGCTGCCTGTCGGTATTCAAACCATTGTGATGAACGCCTTGCTGCTACTGGTCGTTATGCGCGAGGGCGGCATGTTCTACGTGGTGCAGACGGCGACGGGCTTTGTGCTGCTGGGCTTCTTTACCGATCTGTTTGCCCCGTTTGTAGCGCCTCTGGCACATGCAGACCTGATGCTTCCCGCTATGTGGGGCGGCATTATCACGGGCATCGGTTACGGCATGGTGCTGCGCGCCGGCGCCAACACCGGCGGCTCGGACACGATTGGCCAAATCATCTCGCGTAACACCTCGTTGCCAGTGGGCTCGACCGTCATGGCAATCGACGTTGCCGTGTGTGCGGCATCGGCGCCGGTCTTCTCGCTCGAAAACGCACTATATGCAGGTCTTTCGATGGTGATCAGCGGCTACGTGATCGATGCTGTGGTCGACGGCGGCAACAAGCGTCGTATGGTGCTCATCATCTCAGACAAGTTCCCTGATATCGCTGCCGATATCATGTATGGCCTGGGTCGTGGTTGTACCAAGTTTAAGGCGACTGGCATGTATTCGGGTGCCGAGAAGCCGGTGATTATGGTCATCGTAAGCCGTCGAGAGCTCAATACCCTCAAGACGATCGTGCGCGAGCGCGATCCTCACGCCATTGTGACGGTCGCTGACGTTACGGAAGCCTTCGGCGAGGGATTCAAGGACATTAGCGCGTAGGGGCGACCGCGTTCCATCCAAAAGACGTTCACATTGATAAACCGTTTCATCAGCGGTTCTGCCTGCTAAATTGTTCAAATAATGATAAAAACTCTGGTAAAGCCATCAGTTTCCAGCATAATGAATGACGTACGTGCATTGCGGCTGTGTTGGGATTACCTTCGGTGCCGTGCGCATTCTGTCTAATGAGGATGAAAGGAAGGCACAATGAGCGACGAAGAGCTCAAAAAGGTTGCCAACGAGGTAAGGAAGGGCATCGTCACCGGCGTGCACGCTGCCAAGTCCGGCCATCCGGGCGGTTCGCTCGGCGCTGCCGACATCATGACCTATCTGTACTTTGAGGAAATGAACGTCGACCCGGCCGATCCCCGCAAGGCCGACCGCGATCGCTTTGTGCTCTCCAAGGGCCACTGTGCTCCGGGTCTGTACGCCGTGCTCGCCGAGCGTGGGTTCTTCCCCAAGGAGGACCTCGAGACGCTGCGCCATATCGGCAGCCACCTGCAGGGCCACCCCAACATGAACGACACCCCGGGCGTCGACATGTCCACCGGCTCGCTCGGCCAGGGCATTTCCGCCGCCGTGGGTATGGCCGTTGCCGCCAAGCACTGGGGCGATACTTACCGCACGTACGCCCTGCTGGGCGATGGCGAGAGCGAGGAAGGCCAGGTCTGGGAGGCCGCCATGTTTGCCGGCAACCAGCAACTCGACAACCTTTGCGTGATCGTCGACCACAACGGCCTGCAGATCGATGGCCCCGTCGAGGAGGTCAACGACCCCATGCCGCTCGCCGACAAGTTCCGCGCCTTTAAGTTCCACGTGGTGGAGCTTGCCGACGGCAACGATTTCGATCAGATTCGCGCCGCCTTTGCCGAGGCCCGCGCCACCAAGGGCCAGCCGACTGCCATTATCGCCGAGACCATGAAGGGCAAGGGCGTTTCCTTTATGGAGAACCAGGTGGGTTGGCACGGCAAGGCCCCCAACGATGAACAGTTTGAGCAGGCCATGGCAGAGCTCACGGCCGCCGGAGAGGAGCTCTAGGATGGCAGACGTCAAGAAAATCGCCACGCGCGTAAGCTACGGCGAGGCCCTCGTCGAGCTCGCCAACGAGCACGATGACTTTGTGGTCCTCGACGCCGACCTGGCTGCTGCCACGCAGACCGGCAAGTTTAAGGCCGCCTGCCCCGACCGCTTCTTCGATGTGGGCATTGCCGAGAGCAACCTGATGGGCGTCGCCGCCGGCATCGCGACCACCGGTCGCGTTGCCTTCGCGAGCACCTTTGCCATGTTCGCCGCCGGCCGCGCCTTTGAGCAGGTTCGTAACTCCATCGGCTATCCGCACCTCAACGTTAAGATCGGTGCCACGCACGCCGGTATCTCGGTGGGCGAGGATGGTGCCACGCACCAGTGCTGCGAGGATATCGCCCTCATGCGCGTCATCCCCGGCATGACCGTGATCGTTCCCGCCGACGACGTCGAGGCCCGCGCCGTGACGCGCGCCGCCTACGAGTGCGACGGTCCGGTGTACATGCGCTTCGCCCGTTTGGCCTCGCCGGTTATCAACGACCCCGAGACTTACAAGTTCGAGTTGGGTAAGGGCATTGTCATGCGCGAGGGCGCCGATGTGACCATCATCGCCTGCGGCCTGATGGTCGGCGAGGCTCTCGAGGCCGCTGAGCAGCTTGCTGCCGAGGGCATCGATGCCGAGGTCATCAACATGCACACCATCAAGCCCATCGACGCCGACCTGATCGTTAAGAGCGCCACCAAGACCGGCCACGTCGTGACCGTCGAGGAGCACTCCGTGATCGGTGGCCTGGGCAGCGCCGTCGCCGACGTCCTGTGCGAGCAGTGCCCGACGCCGCTCAAGAAGATCGGCGTCAACGACACCTTCGGTGAGTCTGGCCCGGGTGCCGAGCTCCTGCACAAGTACGGCCTGGACGCCGCCAACATCGTGGCGACCACCAAGGAGTTCTTGGCATAAGGCAAGACGAGGCAAAGCATCGCTTCAGCAACCGTATACAATCCATAACAGGGGCGTCCTCAAAGAGGACGCCCCTGTTTTTTGTCGGCAACAAACAAATTAGGCCCGCACCAAGTAAGGGCTTTCTCCGGGAAAC
>URBP01000106.1 GCA_900546105.1 uncultured Collinsella sp. | reverse complement strand
GATTTTGGAATAAAAGGGCGCCGCGGATGGAGTTCCGCGGCGCCCAAGCCACACGCTAACAGCTTTAAGGAGTCAAAGCTGGTTTAGCCAAAGAAGCGCTTGATCTCGATCTCGGCGTTCTCCAGACAGTCGGAGCCGTGGATCACGTTGGCGTTGACATCGACGGCAAAGTCGCCGCGGATGGTACCAGGAGCAGCGTCAAGCGGATTAGTAGCGCCCATGAGGGTGCGCATCTTAGCAACAGCGGAGAGACCGGAAACGACCATCTTGACGACCGGACCGCTCGTCATAAAGTCACAGAGACCGCCAAAGAAGGGCTTGTCGGCCAGATGGGCGTAGTGCTCCTCGACGGTAGCGCGCTCGAGCGTGGTCATCTCCATGCGCTCGATGACAAGGCCGCTGCGCTCAATGCGAGCAACAATCTCGCCGATTTTGCGATCGCGCACCGCGTCGGGCTTAATCATGATGAAGGTCTTCTCGATAGCCATAAGGTAGCCTTTCAAGTAGGTTCGCGCGTGCCCAAGTCCCATTCCGGCACCCGCCTGGACTGCATCGTAACAGAGTTTTAGCTGCAGTTAAACAAAAAGCTGTTTTTTGAAACGCTACAATTAATTAAAGCGTTCCATTTGTGTCACTTCTGTTTTGAGGCCCGATTAGAGTACCATCCGACCGCGCATCAACCGCATCGAACCGAGCGGACGGTCGATTGCCGCCCGTGAACGTACCCCCTTCACAACCTGCCCAAAGGTCCTACAGAAGTTCTCGACAAGCCCTTCTCCCATAGCAATAAAATACAGGCGCCCGCACCAGCAGACGCCCGTAAAAGCAAAAACGATTTATCAATAAATAGGCAAAGCCGCTTCAGCCAAACCCCTACTTTGCACCGTGGCCCATCTCGACGACCTTGGTCAGCGATCCAAACACGCCTTCATCGGCAACGAGCTTTGCCTCGGCACGTTGCAGCTGTACGGCAACGGCGGCAGGGGCGGTGCCGCCCTCGGTCGTGCGCGCAGCGACAATCGACGGGATATCGAGCGCCTCGGTAATATTGCGCTCAAAGAGCGGGCTTGCCTCCTGGAACACCTCAAACGGCAGGTCCTCAAGATTGCAGCCACGCTTCTCGCACATCAGGACCAGATGCCCCACCACGGCATGCGCCTCGCGGAACGGCAGACCACGCTTGGCCAGGTAATCGGCAACATCGGTGGCAGCAAGGTGCCCCACGCCGCACTCGCGCGCCATGGCATCCTCGTTGACGGTCCAGGTCGAAATCATACCGGCCATAACAGACAGGCACTGCATGAGCGTGTGAGCGGTATCGAGCGCACCCTCCTTGTCCTCCTGCAAGTCCTTGTTATAAGCAAGCGGCAGGCCCTTCATGGTCACGAGCAGCTGCACCAGGTTGCCATAGACTCGGCCGCTCTTACCGCGGATAAGCTCGGCAAAGTCGGGATTCTTCTTCTGCGGCATGATGGACGAGCCGGTGGAGTAGGAGTCGGAAAGCGTGATAAAGCCAAATTCGGAGCTCGACCACAGCACGATCTCCTCGGAAAGACGCGACAGGTGCATCGCCATGACGGAGCCGGCATAATGCAGGTCGAGCAGGAAATCACGGTCGGAAACCGCATCGAGCGAGTTGGGAATCACACCCGCAAAGCCAAGTTCGGCAGCCGTCATCTGACGATCGAGTGGATAGCTCGTACCGGCAAGAGCGGCAGCACCCAGCGGGCAGTTGTCAGCGGCGTCAAAGGCGGCCTTCAGGCGTGTAAAGTCGCGCGCGAACATCCAGGAATACGCCAGCAGATGATGCGACAGCAGCACGGGCTGAGCATGCTGCATGTGCGTATAGCCCGGCAGAATCACCTTGTCGTACTTTTTAGCCGCATCCACCAGCACATGACGCAGTTCAAGATTGGCCTCCATGAGCTCCTTGGCCAGCGCCTTGACGCCCAGGCGCGTATCGGTCGCCACTTGGTCGTTGCGCGAACGCCCGGTATGCAGGCGCTTGCCCGCCTCGCCGATACGACGGGTCAGCTCGCTCTCGATGGACATATGAATGTCCTCGTCGTTGATATCGAAGGTAAAGTTGCCGGCATCGATATCCTGTTCGATTCCGGTCAGGCCCTCGGCAATCGCCTGCTCGTCCTCGGCGCTGATAATGCCCTGGGCCGCTAGCATCTTGGCATGTGCCTTAGAGCCGGCGATATCCTGCTTATAGAGATGTTTGTCGACCGGCAGCGACGCGCCAAACTCCTGCGTGACCTCGGCCACGCCCGCCTCAAAACGACCGCCCCAAAGAGCCATGGAACCGTCCCCTTTCATCAAATACCAAAACAAGCGCCCAAAGCAATGCGCCCTGTCGCTAAAGCGATTTTTCAACCGCTAGTTTTACACACTCCCTGCCGTGCGCGGGGGCCATGTAGCTAATTTGCAAAGAAGTGACGCACCATGCACTTGGCGCCCAACGTCTCCCTGCGGATGTTGCCCTGCGAACCATCGACCCAGGCCTTCAGGCTCATAGGGACATCCTCGACCTTTGCAGCATCGAACTCGGGCGCGAGGGCAAGTAGAGCATGCGCGATAGCATTAAACATAATGGATACTCCTCATATATATAGGCGCAGAGCCGCCAAATTGATAGAAGGAGCCCCGCCGGACAACCCCGGCGGGGCTCGGACTCAGCCGCAGACGCGGCATCATATATGCGGGCGGAACGTAGGGGCCACCGATGTTAAGAAGTGTCAGCAAGCATAACGAAAGGTAGGGACCCCGTGCGCCCGTTATGTATCACGCGGATGGGCCGCGCGAATACCAAGGAAAGGAGGCGCTAGGCCTGGGCGGCAGCAGAGCTGGGACCCTGGACCTTAGCCCACGTCTTGAGCGACAGCGTATCGATCTCGATAAAGCCGGCGCTGGCCTTCTCGTCAAACGTGGTGTCGCGGTCGTAGGTGGCCAGACCGTAGTCGTAGAGGCTGAAGGGGCTCTTGCGGCCAACGACATGGCAATTGCCCTTAAAGAACTCCAGGCGGACGGTGCCGGTCACGAACTTCTGGGTATCAGCCATAAAGGCGTCGAGCGCGTTTTTGAGCGGGCTGTACCACTGGCCATTGTACACGGCGGTGGCCCAATCCTGCTCGAGCTTAATCTTGGTCTTGAGCAGGTCGCCCTCGACACAGATGTCCTCAAGCGCCTTGTGGGCGGTGATGAGCGTCAGGGCGCCGGGAACCTCGTAGCACTCGCGGCTCTTGAGGCCCACCAGACGGTCCTCAACCAGGTCGAGACGGCCAAAGCCGTTGTCGCCCGAAATCTTGTTGAGAGCGATGACGATCTCGGAGAGTTTCATCTTCTTGCCGTCGACGGCGACGGGCTTGCCGGCCTCAAACTCAATCTCGGTGTAGGTCGGGGTGTCGGGCGTGTCCTCGGGATTCTTGGTCATAACCCATGCGTCGTCGAGCGGCTCGTTCCAGGGATCCTCCAGGTGACCGCACTCGATGGCGCGGCCCCACAGGTTGTCGTCGATGGAATAGGGGTTGTCGTTGGCACCCTCGGGAACCGGCACGTTGTGGGCGTGGGCATAGGCGACCTCGTCGGGACGGCACTTCAGGTCCCACTCGCGAACCGGGGCGATAACCTTGAGCTCGGGGTCGAGGGCCTTGACGGCGGCCTCAAAACGGACCTGGTCGTTGCCCTTGCCGGTGCAGCCGTGGGCGACGTAGGTCGCGCCAAACTCGTGGGCGACCTCAACAAGCTTCTTGGCAAGCAGCGGGCGAGACAGGGCGGAGAGCAGCGGATACTTGTTCTCGTACATGGAGTTTGCTGCGATGGCTTTGGTCAGGAACTCATCGGAGAACTCGTCGCGCAGGTCGAGCACCTGGCAATCGAGAACGCCCAAGTCGAGCGCCTTCTGCTTCTTGGCATCCAGTCCGGTCTCTTCCTGGCCCACGTTGCCGCAGACACAAACGACATCGAGATTCTTCTCGTCCTGGAGCCACTTGACACATACGGATGTATCAAGACCACCGGAATATGCGAGAACGACTTTTTCCTTGCTCATGGCTGTTTCCTTTCGCCCTTGGTAGCTAGTTAGAACATCGGTCAGTTGCAAGTCACCTTGAGGTCAAAAACCGTGCAATATCAGGTTATTCAGCAGAATGCATCACAGGCATGCCCTAGAAACATGCGGCTATGTCGTGCTTAAACCCAACGACCTCAAAATGACTCTGTTGAGGCATTGCGCCCCATGCGGACAGAGACGATTGTTATCGTCGTCGGGAAATTGCGCGCTGGCGTCGGATGGCATTGTCTGCAGTGGTGATGATCTTTACGAACTGCATCTGCCTCTCCTTTCACGTATCGCCGGGCGCAATTCAAATATCGCAAACGGTACCTTTTCCTCGGTAAACGGCTCTTTTGCCGTCTCCGTTTTCGATGTTCGCTATATTACGATAAAGTGCACGCTGCGCAAGCGACAAATTCAAATTTCTGAAAAGTTTTTTCATTAGTTTGTGAATTGCAGTGCAAATACGCACCATTCCTGCGAAAATACGCTCGACTACTAGTTGATGGTTATAACGTCTGAAACAATCTTGAAACGAAAGGCGCATTTTTATGCAAACTTACGAATCGGACGCCAACATCGGCAACATTAAGCTTCTCGCCGTCGATATGGACAAGACGCTGCTGACCGACGAGCGTGTGCTGCCCCAGGGTCTCGACGAGCGTCTGGACAAGCTCGCCGACGCAGGCATCGTATTCTGCCCCGCCAGCGGACGTCCCGCCCCCAAGCTCGAGGAAATGTTCGAGGGCATTAAGAACCGCCTCGCTTTTTGTCCCGATAACGGAGCGTGCGTGATCTATCGCGGTAGCTATATCTATAAGAGCAATATTGACGTGGAGCTGTATCAGCAGGTCTTGAGCCGTGCCTCGGAGGATCCTCGCGCTGTCCCCGTCCTGTGCTGCTTCGACGAGTTCTACGTACTTGCCCGCGACCATCAATACCACGACGAGATCAGCGTCTACTACAACACAATCAACTACGTCGACAGCTTTGAGGGCATTGATCTCGAGTCCAACAAGATTTCGATCTTCTTCCCCGGCTACGACGCCGAGCCCGCTTTCCGCGAGACCTATAGCCCCGAGTTCTCGGACAAGCTCTACGTCACCAACGCCGGGCGCGAGTGGATCGACTTTATGAACCTGGGCGTCGACAAGGGCGCCGGCGTCGCGCACCTGTGCGAGCACCTGGGCATCGATATTGCCGATGCTGCCGCCGTGGGCGACACCTACAACGACATCCCCATGCTGGAGCGCGTCGGTCACAGCTTTATCGTGGACAATGCCGAGGAGCACATGAACGCGCACGCCAAGTGGCGCATTCCGAGCAACAACGACGGGGGCGTACTGACGCTCATCGACGCCATCTTGGCGGCTCGTTAGCCGTCCCATCGGGCCTGGCCGGGCGAGGCGGGTAAGTTTTTCGTTCGGTCAGGTCCTGGGCTCGCTCGGAAAGCACATTAAGTGCTTTCCGGCTCGTGCGGAATCTACGAAAAACTAAT
>URBP01000105.1 GCA_900546105.1 uncultured Collinsella sp. | reverse complement strand
CGTCCGCAACCACCCGCTCACCACGCGTCGCTACTACCACCAGATGAACTACTAATCCTCTCAAATTGCTGCGGTTGTCTGCAGGCGAGCTGCGCAGAATGCCTCGCCTGCAGACCTGTTTCTGGGGTTGATCGAAATGGTTGTCCAGTATCTTCTAGTTGCACTGGTCGCATTTATTGCGTCCATGGACGAGCAATTATTTGGCATTACGATGCTTGGTCGTCCGCTGTTTACGAGCCTGTTTGTCGGCTTGATCCTTGGCGATGTCCAGCAGGGCGTTATCGTCGGCGCGGCTTTGGAGTCCATGTTCATGGGCGCCATCATGGTCGGCGCGGCGGTTCCTCCCGAGGTCTATGCCTCCGGCGTGCTTGGCTGCGCGTTTGCCGTCATTACGGGTACGGGCACGGCAACTGCCGTCGCGCTCGCTCTTCCCGTCTCCGTCTTCCTTCAGGTGTGGCGCAACTTCTGCTACGCCGTTCCGGGTGCCTTTGCCTGCAAGAAGATTGAGACCGCTCTGGCAAATCGCGATCTTGCCAAGGCGAATCTGTACCATCTGACTATCGTGCCGCTGTCGATTGGCATTCCGTCTGCACTGCTGGTGTTTGGCTCACTGTTCTTTGGTGCCGACCTTATCAACAATGCGCTCAACGCGATTCCGCAGTTTGTGATGGACGGCCTCAACGTTGCGTCCGGCGTCATGGTCTGCATCGGCTTCGCTCTTCTTATCAGGACCATGGGCGATAACAAGCTCCTTCCCTGGCTGTTCCTGGGCTTCATTATGGTCATCTACCTCAAGATGGACGTGGTCGGCGTCGCCGCAGCTGCCATTTGCGTCGCGCTGCTCCTGGCCTTCCGCGAGGGCTCGTCCGGTCCGCAGACGGTTGCTGCAGATGAAGAGGAGGACTTCTAATGGCTATCCAGAACACCGACCTCAAAGAGGCCAAGAAGGACGCGATTATGACTCCCGATATGTATCGGAGCATGTTCCTTCGCCAGTTTACGAGCCAGTGCTCGCAGTCGTACGACAAGATGATGGCAATGGGCTTCATGTACACCATTCAGAAGCCCCTGCGAAAGATCTATCCCAACGACGACGATTACTATGCGGCGCTCGATCGCCATACCGAGTTCTTTAACATCACGCCTCATGTGCTTCCGTTTGTAGCCGGTCTAACGGTTTCGATGGAAGAGCAGGCGGCTGCCGATAAGAACTTCGACACGTCCTCGATTAACGCCATGAAGGTCGGCCTCATGGGACCGCTTTCCGGCATCGGCGATTCGTTCTACTGGGGTACGTTCCGCGTGGTTGCCGCCGGCATTGGTATTGGCATCGCTTCGACGGGCAACCCGCTCGGCCCCATCGTGTACGCGCTCATCTACTCCGTGATTAACTTTGCAACGCGTATCGTCGCCGCCCATCTGGGTTACGACTTGGGAACCAAGTTTTTGCAGCAGTCCGAAGAGAGCAACCTTATGTCTCGCATGACGCATGCTGCCGGTGTTCTCGGAATGACCGTTATCGGCGCCATGATTGCGGCACAGGTCTCGCTGTCCACGGCTTTGACCTTTGACGTGGGTGGTTCGGAGATTGTCCTGCAGGATCTGTTCGATTCGATCTTCCCCGGTCTGCTGCCCTTGCTGGCAACGTTCGCTTGCGTTGCCCTCTATAAAAAGGGCGTCAAGACCATTTGGATCATCTTGGGCATCTTCGCAATCTGCATCATCGGAACGGGCTTGGGAGTGTTCGCGGCGGCGTAATGTTGACTGCTATGCTCGCGCGTTGGATAACTAACTGACCGTTTGAAAACGGGGCTCGGCGTAAGGCCGGCCCCGTTTTTTGTTTGAGGGATTTTCCGACCGTCCAATAATCCACGCCCATGCACCACTCACGCATCTCTCGTTTCTCATTCGTCACTAATATGAGAGATAACCGAAAGACGAGAGATAAATATGAGAGATAACTGAGCAGCAAAGAGACAAGCAATCATGGTATTGTCTCAATACTGATTGTTCTATCAGCAAAAACATGTTTACATGAAACAGATGGCAGACATATTATCTTTCATCTCTCAATTATCTCTAATATGAGAGATAGCAGTAAGATGAGAGATAATTACGAGAGATAACTGAGAGACGAAGGAAATCTATTCGTGGCATTCTCCGCCGGGCCGAGCGAAAGGACATGCAGATGAACGAAAACGAGCTGACCGGTCTGCTCGAGTCTTTAAGGCGCATGGGCTCGGACGATCTTAACGTCGAGGTCAAGGAGAGCGCCACGACGCTTTCCCGCGACGTATGGGAAACAGTTAGCGCATTCGCGAATACCGCTGGCGGAATTATCGTGCTCGGCGTGAGCGAGCGCGCGGGCTTTGTCCCGGTTGAGAACTTTGAGACCGAGAAGGTGCTCAACCAATTCGTAGCGGGCATGGGTGATGCCGGCGGTCGCGGAAAACTGGCCAATCCGCCCAAATACACCATTGAACGCGTGGAGCTCCAGGGCACCGTGGTTCTGGTCATCACGATTGAGGAGCTCGACCCGTCGAGCAAGCCTTGTTATGTCATAGAGCGGGGCGCTCAAGGCGGCAGCTACAAACGCATCGACGACAAAGATGTTCCGCTCTCGTCGACCGAGGTCCTGTCCTTGTCATCGTATGAACGGACGAGCCCCAGTGATCGCGATGCAGTGCCCGGCGCGGTCGCAGGCGATCTTGACGAGGCCCTGGTCGACCGCACGATAGAGCGTGCTTTCTCACTGACACCCCGTGCGATGCGCGACGCGCCGGACAAGAAAACGAAGCTGGAGCGCCTGAATTTCCTCGACTCCCAGGGCAATGTCACTAAAGCCGGGCTCCTGGCTGCGGGTGCCTATCCTCAGCAGTTCTATCCCAAGCTCTTTATCGATGTGGCGGTCTATGCCGGAACGCAGAAGGGCGCGGCGGGGTCGTTGAGGTTCATGGACCGTACGATCTGCGAGGGAACGTTGGGCGAGATGATTTCGGATGCTGTCGCGGCTGTCGCCAAAAACCTGCGCCGCACCGTGACCGTCCAAGGCATTTCGCGTATCGACTCGCTGGAGATTCCCGAGGAGGTCCTGCGTGAGGCAATCGCCAACGCGGTTATCCACAGGGAATACGGGAATCGGTTCTGTGGGCAATCGATCGCCGTCGACGTTTTTGACGATCGTATCGAGGTGGTGAACCCCGGCGGCCTATACGGAGGAAAGACTCGCGAGAACCTGTTTGACGGCAGCTCCCGATGTCGCAATGCGACGCTTGTGAAGCTCATGTCGCTTGTTCCATTGCCCGACGGTGCGGGCTCTCCTGCCGAAGGCAACGGATCGGGCATTCCAATGATGCTCGATGCCATGCGTGCGCACGGTCTGGCCGAGCCCCTGTTCTGCCCGGGGTTCGATCGGTTCAAGGTCGTACTTTACCGTTCAAAGATCGAGCCGGTCGATCATGGCGGAGGCTTAATTGTGACGGCACTCAAACACTACGGCGAGCTGGGGACGCGTGAGCTGGCAAAACGCACGGGGCTTACAATTTCCCAGGTTAGGTCGCGCGTCAACGCGCTCATTGCTCAAGGCGAGCTTGAGCCCACGGCGCCGTCGACAAGCCGCAACCGCAAATATCGACTGTCAGAGCGCGTGGAATAAATGCGTTAGTGGACGAGGCGACCCAATAATCGACCCTCGATTGGCGCCCACTAAGGTAAAGCGGTTGTTGCCCAGTCGACGGTGATGCTAAAGACTCGGCTTACGCCGGCATGGCCCCGAACCCGTCCATCAGGAACAGCCTGAGAACCAGCTTGATGACATTTCCCGGTTTGACTTCAGCCGTGCCAAAGACGTGGCGCTCGGCGAGCTCGCTGCAGTATGCGTAGATATCGCGGATAAGGTCCGCGCCCGAAAGCGTAAACATGTAGCCTGCGTCCGAAAGCGCATTGGGTGCGGCGGGCAACTTGGTCATGCGACAAAAGGTCAACAGGTCGGGCGCCATAGCGTCTTGGTAGCCAAGATGGCCGCCGTCTTCTTGTGCGGCGAGTTCCAGCTGGCGTACTCGATCCAGCGCCGCTGCCAGCACAAAGCTCGGTGTGGGCGCATTGACGTCTTCCGTGTTCGCCACGAGTTTGCCCGCCGCCTGTGTGACAAGCCAGGCGACCTCGCGCTGGCAACGCACGGCCTTGCGCGTAACCGGCTTGATGGACGAAGAAGAAACGCTCCCCTTAGGCGGATTCGAAGCAGCCATAAGACCCTCCCATGAACGACCCGGTCCAACAAGCCCGGATGAAACACGTGCTACATCAGTATACAGGGGAGTGGGGTAGCGGGGTACAAGCGCGCCAGCGGCAAACCGAGAGCATCAACAATGTGCCTCCGCTCTATTTGGACGATGGTACGTGGGTCATTAAGTACTCGGTTCAAGCGCCGGGTACCGTTGGTTTTCGAGACCAGAATTACAACCGTAAAATGCTCAACTGCATGGAATGTGACGTCCCAGTCGGAGTCATATTTGCAACCGAGGTGGGCTATAAGGTGCTCGGCCTTGCGTTTGTTGAGCGGTTCGAGCCCGAAAACGGATGGTTTGTTCTGCACGGTCCTGTTCATAAAGGCGGACCGGACCCTCGTTTTGCGCCCGACATGAGTTATCTGAAGCACATACCCGTCGATATTGAGTTTGCCGGACAGGGTGCGACCGACGATGAAATTTGGCTTTGGCGGTCTTTTACGATCGTGCTGTTTGATCGGATCGCGTGGCGATGCAATCTCGCACACGCCTGCCGGTGCATGCTCTTCCTGATTTGTATAGCGAGAGGGGAGCGAACGTGAGCTGGCGAGGCGATATTGCGATGGGGAAGTACGGAAAACTGCCGTGCGCCCTTATAGACAACAAAATGTTTCCGAGCGTAGAAGTTGATTGCGGGTCGTTTGTCGTCGCCTGTCCTTGCTGCGGCTCGCAAATACCGTGCCTCGACATTCGGTTCATCGATGCGTGCGACAGACTTAGCGACGAAGTGAGAAAACGGACAGGCGTTCATATGCCGGTGTATCAGGAGAAATGCCCTGTTTGTGGCCTCGATATCGTGTACGACGCCGGCGACGAGGGATAGGTGATGCGGAGGAGCTGGCTGTGAAGGCATCTCTGTCCCTATAAATAAATCCCCTCACCGAGCTGCTTGTGGAACTTGGCGTGATGGTCGCGTGCCCAGGTAAAGAGCGCCTGGTCAAAGTCGGTGCGCGTGGCCGGGACGCCAAAGACGCCGGCAACTTCGACACGCACAAACTCCAGTGCCGGCAGCTTGTTGATGGCGGTGAGGGCAAACGGGGACGTGGGTTCTTCGAACAGATAGCGGCTGCCTTGCAGCGCGTCGCAACTGGTGCACGTGTTGCCGAGCGACGGGGCTTTGGAGGCTCGTGCGCCTACGGGTTTGTAGCCACAGCGCTTAGAAAGATAGTCGCGGATCTCGCCCGGGACGCAGCCAAGAGCGGGAACAATGGCGAGCGCGTTGGCATTGGCCGTGTCGATGGTAATGTGCCCGGCTTCGTTGGGCGCGTGCGCAATGGCGATGCCCTTGTCGTCATCGATTCGATAGGGAATGCCGAAGGCCGCGACCGAGGTCTCTTTGTGACACTTCCAGCACTCGCGCTTGCCCAGTACTAGATATATATACGGCGCTGAGGGGTCGGATCGGTCAACACCGGGCAGCCACTCGGCAAAGGGCTCGGGGTTGACGCCGCTGGGTACATACCAGATCTTCTTG
>URBP01000104.1 GCA_900546105.1 uncultured Collinsella sp. | reverse complement strand
TGACGTGCACGTTTGGTGCTTACGCCCGCGCCCAGTCCCGACCGTTTGCCGAGGAATGAGGACGCGATGGCCGCCAACCATGTACTATGTACGGGCATTGTATAAACTCGCAACTCAAAGGACCCCATCTTGCCCGTCGTCGCCGCTATGACCGTTACCTCACATGCCTCGGATGCCATGGTCGCTATCCCCTTTTGGCTCGAGATGTTCGCTGTTGTCGCGGCATCGATCTCGGGCGTGCTGGTCGCGCGCGAGCATAAGCTCGACCTGGTGGGCGCGGTCGCACTCGCCGTGGTCTGTGGCCTGGGCGGCGGTCTTTTACGCGATATGACGCTGCAGGTGGGCAACGTCTACATCCTCAACCAGCCGATGGCACTCCCGCTTTCCATTGCCACGGCAGCCATCATCTACATCTTCCCGGCAATCGTCGATAAACCAGAGAAACTCATCCCATTGCTCGACATCATCTCGGTCGGCATCTACGCCGCCACCGGAGCGGACAAGGCGCTGGTCTACGGATTTGCACCCGCCGTATGCGTCATGATGGGCTTTTTCACCGCGGTGGGCGGAGGCATGCTACGCGACGGTTTTATGGGCGTGGTTCCGGGCATTTTCCAACGTACTAACTTTTATGCCATCGCCGCCATCGCCGGATCGACAAGCTATGTAAGCCTCGTCATGAGTGGCTTGGTCAGCAATGTCGCCGCGCTAGTCGTATGCGTTGTCGTGACCATGGGTCTGCGCTGGCTCTCGCTGCGCTTTGACATCAAAAGCCCCACAGAGGAAGACATCGCGCGCTTCTTGCATCGCAAAAAGTAGACAGCACGGCACAGCCCTTCGAAATGCAACCGAGAGGTTCTTTTAGAGCGCCCGCGCGTTGGGTACCCTGTTAGATACATGTCGAATATCTAACAAAGGATTCATTATGCCTTACAACCTAGCACCGTCGTCCCGGCACCGTAAAGCGCAGGCCCGCATCGCCCTCCTATTCGCACTGATTGCGCTTGCGCTCATCGTACTTCCCACGGCTTCATTCGCCGGCACAGATACCGCCGGAAACGTGCTCACGACCGAAGCTGACTCCACCCCGTCCGGGGTCGAAGGCGACCTGTACTGGGCCGGCCAAAGCCTCAACTTAGACGATGCCTCCATCGGCCGCGATATTATCGCGGCGGGCGAGAGCCTGTCGATTCGCGACTGCACCGTAGGCGGCGCCATTCGCCTGGCGGCGCGTACCATCGATATCGCCAAAACCGCAATCGATGGCAGCGTGACGGTGGCCGGGCAGCACGTCGTTCTCAACACCGGCAGCACTGCCAACTGTTTGTATGCAGCGGGCGAGACGGTCGCCCTGCGTGGCTCTGCCAAATCGGCGGCGCTCGCCGGCGACACCGTTACCATTGACGGCACCGTCGATGGCGATGTTGAGGTCTGGGCCGACAAGCTCATCCTGGGCAAAAACGCCCGCATCACCGGCACGGTGAACGCCCACGTCTCACAGGATCCCGAGCGGGCAGAGGGCGCTCAGGTCGGGGCTCTCAAAATCGACCGAACCGAAAACGAGGACACCTCTACGGTCAACGACATTATCGGCGGCATCGTGGCCGCAGCCCTGTCGACCTGCTTTATTGCCCTGTTGCTCGAGCTCGTCTTTCCGCGTGCGACCGCCAGCGCCGCCGGCATGCTCCACCAGCACCCCACGCCCCTGTGGGTGAGCGGTCTTCTGGGCACGGTAGCCATTGTTCCCGCCGTATTGTTGCTGATTATCTCGATTGCAGGGCTGTCGCTCGCCGGCGCCCTCATGTGCGGCATCATCGGCATTGCTCTGGTCTCGGCGGCATTTACGGGCACCGCGATCGCCCGCATGGTCGGTCATAACCAGAACCGCTACGCCATGGCCGCCGTGGGCGGTATCGCCGCAGGTGCCCTCACAGGACTTCCCCTCATCGGCGACTTCATCAGCGGCGTGGCCTTTGTCTTTATGTTTGGCTACGTTATCCAGATCATCTGGCGCAACGCCCACCTCAATCCCCAACAGGACTCCAACACGCCAGGACTCCCCACCGCCTAGCCGCCAACCACCACAAAAGGGCCAGGCACCTTTGTGGTGGTGCAAAGCAACCTGACCCCATTGCACCAAAAAGGGCGCCGACCATTGCGGTCGGCGCCCTTTCTTATTGGCGGTTATAAGCCCCAGCGCTTATTTGTTGACCTGGCCGGCGCGGACGGCAGCCTTCTTGCGGTCGGTGGCATTGAGCAGACGCTTGCGCAGGCGAATATTCTTGGGAGTGATCTCCACCAGCTCGTCATCGGCGATGTACTCCAGCGCCTCCTCCAGCGAGAAGGTGCGGGGCGGCACCAGCTGCACGGAAATATCGGAGGTCGAGGAACGCTGGTTGCCCAGGTTCTTGGTACGGGCGATGTTGACGACCATGTCGCCGGCCTTGCTGCGCTCGCCCACGATCATGCCCTCGTAGCACTCGGTGCCCGGCTCAACAAACAGCTGGCCGCGCTCCTGCAGCGTGCCCAGGGCATAGGCAACGGCCTTCTCGGTGGTCATGGAGATCATGGCACCGTTCTGACGGTTGCCGATCTCGCCGGCGTAGGGACCGTACTCCAGGAAGGTGTGGTAGAACACGCCCTCGCCGTGGGTGACGTTCATGATGCGGTTCTTAAGGCCCATGATGCCACGCGTCGGGATCTTGAACTCAAGGTGCGTCACGATGCCCGAGGTATCCATGCTCGTCATGATGCCGCCGGAGGTGCCGAAGACCTCAACGACCTTGCCCGAGTACTCGTCCGGGCATTCGACGACGGCCTGCTCGACGGGCTCCAGCTTGTTGCCGTTCTCGTCCTTCTTAAACAGAACGCGGGGACGACCGACCTGGAACTCAAAGCCCTCGCGGCGCATGGACTCCATCAGAACGGACAGGTGCAGGATGCCGCGGCCCGAGACCTCGACGCCGCTCTTGTCCTCGAGCTCCTCGATCTTCATGGTCACGTTGTTCTCGGCCTCGTTGAACAGGCGCTCCTTGAGCTGACGGGCGCCAACGATATCGCCGTCGCGGCCGACGAGCGGGGAGGTCGAAGCCTCAAAGACGATGGACAGGGTCGGCGGGTCGATCTCGATGGGCTCGAGCTCGACGGGATTCTCGGGGTCGGTGTAGACATCGCCGATATCGGTGCGGTCGATGCCCACAACGGCGGCAATGTCGCCGGCGCCGACTTCCTGGCACTCGGTACGGCCCAGGTAGTCGAAGGTAAAGAGTTGCTTGACGGTAGCGGTGGCGCTGGAGCCGTCGTTCTTGACGACCAAGATCTGGTCGCCCTGGTGGATGGTGCCGGAGTACACGCGGCCGATGCCGATACGGCCGACGAAGTTGGAGTGATCGATGGTCACGCACTGCATGGCCAGCGGAGCGGTCTCGTCAACCTCGGGTGCGGGCATGTCGTCGATGATCATGTCGAGCAGCGGGTACATGTCCATGTTGCCGTCCTCGGGATCATGACGGGCAAAGCCGTTGACGCCGCTGGCGTAGATGACATGCTCCATGGCAAACTCAAGCTGGTCGTCGGTAGCGCCCAGGTCGGCCATAAGGTCCAGGCAGTCGTTGTAGGCCTTCTCGGGGTTGGCACCCGGACGGTCGATCTTGTTGATGACGATCATGATCTTAAGGCCGGTGTCGATAGCGTGACGCAGCACGAAGCGGGTCTGGGGCATGGGACCCTCAAAAGCGTCGACCAGCAACAGGGCGCCGTCGGCCATACGCAGCACGCGCTCGACCTCGCCGCCGAAGTCGGCGTGGCCCGGAGTGTCGATGACGTTGATCTTAACGTCCTTGTACTCGATAGAGATGTTCTTGGCGAGAATCGTAATGCCGCGCTCGCGCTCCTGGTCGTTAGAGTCCAGGACGCGGTCCTCGACCTGCTGGTTGGCACGGAAGGCGTCCGTGGCACGCAGGAGCTTGTCGACCATCGTCGTCTTGCCGTGGTCGACGTGGGCGATGATGGCGATGTTCCTCAGATTGTCTACGCGCATGTAGTTCCCCTATCTTCTATCCATATACAAACGGCACGCGTATGCGACCCGCCCAGCGATACAACGCTCAGCGGGAATATTGAGCCTTTTACCGAAAACTCGTCTATTTTAGCGATTTTAGATGAGAGGGGTTTCCTCACCTGCAGGTTCAGGGTCGCTCCACATAAAACCATCGCCGGCGCCCATGCCCTCATACAGCACATATGCCGAAAAACCGCTCTCGAGCGTAGTCTCAAAGAAGCTCACGAGCAGAGCATCGTGATAGCCTCCGTCAATCTCGACGCAGCCGGTATAGCCGATGGCATAGCGGGCGATACGGCCCAGACCCTCGTCCTTAAGACCCATCTTATGCTCGGAGATAAAGTTGGTGGCCGCCTCGAGGCACGCCTCTTCGCCGTCCTCGTCGAGCGCCGCCAGATATCGGTTGGAAGCAGCGTCCTCGATCGCCACAACTACGCCCGGATTCTCGCCGGCGGCAAGGTCGTCCAAGAAGGCGCCAATCAGGTCACACACCATGGCGTCGAGCTCGGCGGAGACGTTACCGGCGTCCTGCATATCCTGTGCCATCTTTAGACCTTCCCATCGAGTCCGGCGTCGTTACAGTTCTTGTGCCTCGGCAGCAATCTTGGCGGCAGCGTCGCGGGCGCGCATCATATCCATCGCGCGCTTGTCGAGTACCTTGATCTGGTTGGTCAGCATTACTGCATCGACCACGCCCCAGATTACCAAGCCTGTTGAAATCGAAAACCCAAGCGCACCAACTGTACCACGAAGGCGCGAGCAGATTGCCGCGACAAGGGCGGAGACGACAACCATCTTGATAAACGAGCCGCGGCGCTCGCGAAGCGTGCGGGCCTGCGTCACATAGGCAATGCGAGCCGCCTCAGAAGCCTCCGAGCGCATCTGGGCCTCGCGCGCAATGGCCGCCGCCTCAGCCGACATACCGCCGGCCATCAGCGAACACTCCGCAACTCTGCCGCCCCGCATTTAGAAGTCATCGGGGGAGAGCGTATGGACGAACTCGTCGAACTTCTCGAACTCCTGCTCGTCGTCGACATCCTCGGCGTGGGTAGAAACAGTGCCCAAGCGATTCATGATGTCGTCCTCCACAAACATGGGAGCATTGCTGCGCACGGCAAGGGCAATGGCGTCACTGGGGCGGGCGTCGATCTTGCGCTCCTCGCCATCGACCAGTACGACGATCGTCGCGTAGAACACCGGCGGCTCGGCGCGAACGATCTCGATGCGCTCGAGTTTGGCACCCAGGGCGTCAACGGTATCGAGCAGCAGGTCATGGGTAATCGGGCGCTCGGCGCGGCCGCTATCGATGCCGCGGCTAATGGCAGCAGCTTCAAACGAACCAGTCTGAATGGAAAGGGAACGCAGTGGCGCGGGCGAGTCCGATTTGCTGCAGCGCTCGCGAAGCACGATAAGCGATGGCACGGGACCGGCGGCCATGACGATGGTCTCTATGTCGACACGAACCATGGAACACCTCCGGTACGTAGCGGTTAACACGCGGCAGCCCGCCGCATTGAATAGCTATACTACCCAATCTTTCGCACAGCACACAAAACCAAAATGAGATTTATCGCAGACAAGAAAAAAGCCCCGAGGCAACGCCTCAGGGCTCTTCACAGTTTTGATGGTGGACCTGACAAGATTCGAACTTGTGACCTCCCGGTTATCAGCCGGACGCTCTAACCAACTGAGCTACAGGTCCATCATGGTGGAGGTTAGGGGGATCGAACCCCTGACCTCAGGCTTGCAAAGCCCGCGCTCTCCCAGCTGAGCTAAACCCCCACGGAGACAGTAATAAACACCCCAGCGGCGACTCGGCTCTCGCTGGGGTGTTTATTGCGAAAGAAAGTGGTGGACCTGACAAGATTCGAACTTGTGACCTCCCGGTTATCAGCCGGACGCTC
>URBP01000103.1 GCA_900546105.1 uncultured Collinsella sp. | reverse complement strand
GCCGGCCGTCGTCGTTAGAACTCGGCAAATTCGGGAGCGCCGACCTCGATCTCCTCGCGCCCCGCCATAAGCTCGCGCATCTTGGCACAAAATGGCTCCTGCTCCCCCGCCTTAAACACCAAATGAATCGTCACGGCATCCGCGTAATCGGTATCCGCAACCTTGGCACCCGAATCCTGCGCCAAGCGAAGCACCTGCTCGTATTGCGGATAGGCCACACGTACATCAACCGGCACGACGCTCGTCATCTCAACGATCTGCCCGGCTTCCTGAGCCGCAGCCACCGCCGCTTGCGTCGCCGCAGTATAGGCGCGAACCAAGCCGCCCGGCCCCAACAACGTACCACCAAAATAGCGCGTCACTACGCAGCAAACATTTTTGAGCCCCGCACCGCGCAGCACCTCGAGCGTCGGCATGCCGCTCGTACGGCTCGGCTCGCCGTCATCGCTCTGACGCTCGCGTCCATCGACCAAAATCCACGCGGGAACATTGTGTCGAGCGTCGTAATGACGCTTGCGAACCATCTCGATAAAGGCATTCGCCTCGTCCTCGGACTCAATATGGACCAGCTGGGCAATAAACCGACTCTTGCGATCGACGAACTCACCCGTAGCCTCAATATTCGATTGCAAAGTAAAATAGCTGTCCAACAAAGCCCCTCAACAACAAGCAAAGAAACAAACAGCCTCAATAATACGGCAAAGGCCGTACCGATAACCCCGGTAAAAAGAACGGCGACGCCGATGACCAGGCAAAGGCAGCGAAACGCTAAGAACGGAACCGCCGATGATTCCGTCAACGAAAGCGAGAACCCGTCAGCGTGAGCAAGGTGCCTTGAAAGGCGAGGCCGCAACAAAAATGAGGCTATCGATGATCAGATAAAGACAGCGAGACGGCGTCAGCTGAGTCGATTTGGCCCGAAAGAGGAGGGAGCACGCCTTATGGCGGCGACCGACGAATGAGCGCCAAATCGGCCAGCTGACGCCGTCGCAGCGTCAACATAGTTGCTAAGTGGGCCTGTAAGCCGGGTTCTGTCGTGAACGGTCATTTATCTTGTCTGCACGTTACCGTGCAGCTCCACGCACGCTACCCGAACGCGGACCGGGCCGGCCCATAGCGTTCCTATTCGCGCTTGCTCCGGATGGGGCTTGCCAAGCCGCCGTGTTGCCACGACGCTGGTGGTCTCTTACACCACCGTTTCAGCTTTTCCCTTTACGCCTTGCGGCGCAGGTGGGAGTCTTCTTTTCTGCGGCGCTTTCCGTCGGATCACTCCGCCCGGCCGTTAGCCGGCATCCCGCCCTC
Source organism: uncultured Collinsella sp. (assembly GCA_900546105.1). Classification (GTDB taxonomy): domain Bacteria; phylum Actinomycetota; class Coriobacteriia; order Coriobacteriales; family Coriobacteriaceae; genus Collinsella. The sequence goes on along the minus strand of URBP01000103.1, from coordinate 4,718 downwards.
TGGAGCCCGGACTTTCCTCGCGCGTACTGCAAGCAGCACATCGCGCGACCGTCTGGCCCACTCAGCAGTGCAAAAGTGTAACACACCGTTGCCGCAGGCAATGGCACAACGCAAACGCTCGACACGATAAACCAAGAACCGCCATGCGCTACAATGGTCCTGTCGATGGGCAACGTCGTCAGTCGAGACGCGACCGCGCTCCGCACCCCTCCGTCTACTCGGTGTGTTCCCGCCTCCTCCCCGAGGCGGGATGTCGGCATTTTTCATGCACCGACGACCAAATAGCCTGTGGACAGCCCGGGCAGCATTGCGCATCTCGGTGCCAAATGCAAAAAGGGACCCGTCCATTACGGACGGATCCCTTAAAACAAGTGATCGTCAAACCGATTTACTCGGCGTCAGTCTCCTCGTCCTTCTTCTCGGAAGGCAGCGGGGTAACCTCGATCTCGACGCCCAGAGTCTCAGCAGCGGACTTCATGGACAGGGAGATACGACGACGGTCGAGGTCGATCTCCATGACCTTGACCTGAACCTTGTCGCCCACGTGGGTAACCTGAGAAGGCTGGTCGACGTGCTTGTTGGCCATCTCGGAGATGTGCACCAGGCCCTCGATGCCCTCGCCCAAGTCGACGAAAGCGCCAAACGGGACAAGCTTGGTCACAGTGCCCTCGACGATAGCGCCGACGGGGTACTTCTTGACCAGTGCGCGCCACGGATCCTCGGTGGTCTGCTTGAGACCCAGGGAGATGCGCTCGCGGTTGAGATCGACGTCGAGAACCTCGACCTCGACCTCCTGGCCGACCTTGACAACCTCGGAAGGATGGTTGACGTGGTTCCAGGAGAGCTCGGAGATGTGGATGAGGCCGTCGATACCGCCGAGGTCGACGAAGGCGCCGAAGTCGACGATGGAGGAAACGGTACCCTGGAGACGCATGCCAGACTTGAGCTTGGACAGGATCTCGGAGCGCTCGGCCTTACGGGACTCCTCGAGCACGACGCGACGGGAGAGGACGACGTTGTTGCGGTTGCGGTCCATCTCGATGACGCGGGCCTCGATGCGGGTGCCCATGTAAGAGGTGAGGTCCTTGACGCGACGGAGGTCGACGAGGGAAGCGGGCAGGAAGCCACGCAGGCCGATGTCGAGGATCAGGCCGCCCTTGACAACCTCGATAACCTCGCCCTCGACGTTCTCGCCGGAGTTGAACTTCTCCTCGATGCGGTTCCAAGCACGCTCGTACTCGGCACGCTTCTTGGACAGGACCAGACGACCGTCCTTGTCCTCCTTCTGGAGAACCAGAGCCTCGATGGGATCACCGAGTGCAACGATGTCTGCAGGGTTAGCGTCCTTGCGGATGGACAGCTCGCGGACCGGGATAACGCCCTCGGACTTGAATCCGATGTCAACGAGCACCTCGTCATGCTCGATCTTAACGACAGTGCCGTTAACGAGATCGCCCTCATCAAAGTCGGTAATCGTACCGTCGATGAGGTTGTTCATCTCCTCCTCGTTGACATCGTCAAGAGAGAAAATGGACGAGTTCTGAATCTCACTCAAAGGTGGACCCCTTTCGAACTACGGGGCCCCGATTGCTAGGACCTACAGAAGGGTGCGACAAGCACACAACGTTTAGGAACACTCGGGAGCCGACAGATACTAATGTGACGCTTATGCAATCACGTTCGTATAGGTTACGGGGAAATGAGTTCGATTTCAAGCGTGAACTGCGATTTTTTACTCGTGTGGAGACTTTTTCGTAATCTTATGAACACACGTCTCCGCAACTTGACGATAACCAGCCAGGCATTCGGCTTTGGGGTAAAGTATCCGGAGCCAACGATTCTAGATCGATTTTTCAAAGCAGTCGTTTTCGATATGGACGAAACGCTTCTTAGCATCAACCTCAACGCGTTCATCCTTCGATATTTTAAGGATGTCTCTTCGATGCTCGCGGATATCGGGCGCCGCAGCCGCGGTGGCACGATGGCACGCCTCGGCACCATCCTGGTCGACCTCAACGCCAATCGCCGCAGCAGCACGGACAATCGCACCAATCTTGAGTTTTACCAAGAAGAGGTCGAGCGCCGATGCGGCATTTGCCTCTCGGACCCACTTATCTACGAGGCGTTTACCTACTACGACCGCGAAGTTCTTCCGTACAAGAATGACGAACTCATCAACGCCCATGCTATGCCGGGCGCACACGCCGCACTTCAGGCCGTGCAGGACGCGGGGCTGCGCTGCGCGCTCTTTACCAACCCCAGCTTTCCGCAGGGGGCCATCGAATGCCGCATGGGTTGGGGCGACCTGGCCGACGCCCCCTTTGAGCTCGTGACGCACATGGGAAACGCCACCCGCTGCAAGCCCGATGCCACCTACTATCTAGAGCAACTTCAGGTGATGGGGCTCGAACCGCACGAGGTCCTTATGGTGGGCAACGATCCCAAACGCGACTTCCCTAGCCCCGCCTGCGGCATTCAGACTGCCTATGTAGGCCAGGGCAAGCCCAACCGAGTCACCTGGCGCGGAACCATGGAAGGCTTCGCCCGCGACTTTAACGCCGTAGTAGAAGCCTTCTACGAACACCAAGTAGCCGACGAACTGCCCTAGCACACTCGAGTCTTGCCGATCATGATGTTGAGGATCTCGACGTCGGTGTCCTTCATGCCCACGCGGCCTACGTAGCCCATGCTAGCGATCGTCTGTTCAACGGTATCTTGGATCAGACCCTCGCCGGCGCGGAAGCCGCGACCCTGCATAGCCATATCGTGACCCAGAATCGCAGCGTCCACGGCTGCCGAAATCTTAGCCGCGCAACTTGCCTTGGCGCCATCGCACACGATGCCGCCCACGTTGCCAAGCGTATTCGAGACCGTCGCGCCAATCTGCTCGCGCGTGCCACCGCACAGCCAGGTAATCGCGGCGCCGGCACCGCACGCAGCGCAAATAGCACCGCAAAACGCCGAGAGCGCACCAATATAGCTCTTGATATGCACGGCGATAAGATCGGACAGCATCACGGCGCGCACCAGGCGCTCGTGGTCACAGCGCAGGTACTCAGCATACTCCATGACGGGCAATGCGCAGGTAATTCCCTGATTGCCCGAGCCGCACACAATGGCGACCGGCAGCGCGCAGCCGTTCATGCGAGCGTCGGATCCGGCGGCCGCACGGGCACGGGCACGGCAGGCGACGTCATCGGCACGAGCACCCAGCAGCGTACGACCCACCTCGGCGCCCCAAGCGTGCGCAAGGCCCTCGGCACTGATTGCGCCATTCAGCTCAATCTGACGCTCAACGGCAGCGCGGGCGTCCTCGATGTCACCGTCCTCGATAAAGTCGATGATGGTCTCAATCGACATGGGCGTATCGGCGTTATCTGCCGCCCGCTCGGCCACGACGCGCTCGGCGCAGGCGGCACATTCGCCCGCCGACTTGCCGCACACCGGAATACCGTCGAGGGTATGGCACGTGACATTGGTGTGGTGGTCGGTAATCTCGACGACCGCGGTATGGCCCCCGGCCGTCGCAGTCACCTTGATGTAGAGGTTGGGCACACCCTCAACAAGCGACACATCGCAGTAGTCGGCGTCGGCGAGGAGCTCGGCCACGCGAGCACGGTCTTCATCGTCAACGCTCTCGAGCACCTCGAGCGCGCTCTTAGCGTCGCCGCCCACGGCACCCAGCACGGCCGCGGCTTCAATACCGTGCATACCGCCCGAGTTGGGCACGGTCACGCTCTTAACGTTCTTGATAATGTTGCCCGAACATGCAACATCCATATGATCGGGTTCGCAACCGAGCGTCTGACTCGCCAGCGCCGCTGCATAGGCAACGGCAATGGGCTCGGTACAGCCGAGCGCGCAGACAAGCTCGCGGTTCAAAACATCGCAAAACGCGGCATCACGGATGGAATCGGTAGGCATAGGTATCTCCTGCTTGCATAACGGGCTGGGCTCTCAAGAATGGTTAGTTCCTTTATTTGATAACAATGCATCAAAAACCGCAACCATGGTTCCGGCGGACGGCGCTCGAGCACAAATTGGTGGCATTATTCATGAGAAGCCGATCTTGTTGCATGCTAAAGCGTTTGACCAAAAAACGCTCGAGCGTTTACGCAAAAGTCGCGCTATCATGCAGTCGAACGCGGTAAACACCTTTAGCATTTGCGCCGCACAGACCAGAGAGGAACCATCCATGAAGATCGGTATCGGTAACGACCACGCCGCCGTCGAGCTCAAGAACATCATTTCCGAGCACCTGAAGGAGCGCGGCTGCGAGGTCGTGAACTTTGGCACCGACACCTCCGAGAGCTTTGACTACCCCATCGCCGGCTACAAGGTGGGTAAGGCCGTTGCCAACGGCGACGTCGACCTGGGCATCCTCATCTGCGGCACCGGCGTCGGGATTAGTCTGGCTGCCAACAAGGTCGAGGGCGTACGCGCCGTCGTGTGCTCCGAGCCCTTCAGCGCCAAGCTCTCTCGCATGCACAACAATACCAACGTGCTCGCCTTTGGCGCCCGAGTCGTTGGCTCCGAGCTCGCCAAGATGATTGTCGACGAGTGGCTCGACGCCGAGTTTGAGGGCGGTCGTCACGAGCGTCGCGTTAACCTCCTCAACGAGATCGACCACACGCGCGGCCTCAAGGTCGTCGACGAGGCCTAAACCACTCAGTGCCACAAGCTAACAGCAGGGGCCCGCTCGGAACTCATGACCGAGC
>URBP01000102.1 GCA_900546105.1 uncultured Collinsella sp. | reverse complement strand
CGTAAACTTTTTTGAAAAAAGTGCTTGCACAGTTCTCGAATCATAGGTTATTATTTTCCTCGTTGAACGCGCGGGTCCAACAAAACGAAGCGCGAATCAACAACATAGCATGTCGGAGTGGCGGAATTGGCAGACGCGCTAGCTTGAGGTGCTAGTGACCGCTTTTTGGTCATGCGGGTTCAAGTCCCGCCTCCGACACCATCGCATTTGAGAAGCCTCTTCGGAGGCTTTTTTGTTACCGATAGACGGTGGGGTCCACGATGGAAACGCTTGAACGCAACGAGTGGGCAGACGTTGCCCAACTAGTCGAGATCACGAGCGATGCTGTCATCATCTGCGAGCTCGACGGAACCATTCTGCATGTGAATAATCGCTTGCTTGGTTTGATGTGCGAGGAACGCGCCGACGTCATCGGTGGAGATGTTAAAGACGTCCTGTACTCGTCCTCTTTTGAACGTGCGACGGAACATCGTCTGCCATTTGAAACTGATGGCTCCGAGAACGAACTGATGCTCAAACTGAGTGACGGCTCTTTTATTCCCGTCTTGGTTCGTGCGGGCTCCGTAACGCCTCCACGCATCTTTGGGCGCCGCGCACCACGTGTCCTGGTGGCGCTTCACAGTATCGAGGAACAGTATTCTCACGACCGGCAACTCAAGCGTGCGTTATCGGAGCTTAGAGTGGCGAACAAGCGTCTCTCTGGCACGCTCTCGGTCATTATGAGCACTGTGGGCTCCGATGAGTTACCCAGCCTGCTTGATACCGTTTTGAACCAGCTTGTAGGAACGCTCGATGCTTCGGGTGCCGCTATCTATTTTTCTGAGAGCGGCGGCTTTAAGCTTCGCGGTGTTTCCAAGGAGCTGCTCGACAGCTACCTGCCCGAGTTTTTGCCGTATGGCGCTGGCATTCCGACGTATGTTCTTCGCGAGTCGCGTGCCTGTCGCTTGTCGATTCAACAGGACCTTGAGGGCGATAAGGCCGCCTCCGGTATGTTCATGGACCTGGATAATCGTTCTAAGCACCTGTTGCGCATGCAGGATATGCCTCCGTACCGCAGTGAAATCTGTCTTCCCGTTTTTTACGGTACGCAGATCCTTGGCGTGCTGGAAGTTGGTTGGAAACGCCCCCAGGCACCGCTCGCCTATGACGTTAATGTGCTCGAGGTCATTTGCGATTACCTGTCTATCCAGCTGGTCGGCATGGCATCGAGCCTTCGCTCCCGTCGCACGGCCGAGCTTGGCCGCTCGCTCAATGTCTTGCGGGATGAGTTGTTTACCTTTCTAGACGATTCCGCCGCGGCTACCCAGGCGGTATCGTCCGAGATCTGCAATATGCTCAACTGCCATTTTTGCCCTATTGAGTATGACGCCAGTCTGGATTCCTACGTCATAGATTTTGAAGGCGGCAGTCGCGTTGCTTTGCCGGACGATCCCGAGAAGCTTTTCTTTTCCACGACGGCGCCAGCGGCACGTTTGGGGGCTGCCCCTGATGGCTTTGAGGCATCTGTTTTGGGCGGCACGAGTGCCGAGGACCTTAAACACGTCCGTATAACTCGCGTTGACGAATCGATGCCTATGGGAGGCTGGCTTAGAGCGCATGGCCTGCCTTGCCAGGGTCTCTACGTCGACGCCGGCATCGAGGCGGGGCGCCCGCGCTCTGAGGGCGATGGCAAGCACAGTAACGACGCGATCGTTCCTGCTTCTGTTGCGAAGGGCCCGACGACGCGCGCGCTGCTGCTTCGTGATGGTAGCCAAGAGCCGATTGATGACCTTGAATATGATTACTTGGTGCACTTGGCTCATGACTTTGAACTGATCTATGAAGGCGAATCTCAAAAGCGTGAGGAGCGCCATATCGCTCAGACCCTCCAGATTGGCATGAGAAATTCACTGGGGGATGTTCCGGGAATCGCCGCCGATTCGGTGTACCTGTCGGCCACGAACTCGGCGTTGGTCGGCGGCGATTTCTATACGCTCATCCGTCTTCCCGACGATTGCGCCGTCATGATTCTGGGCGATGTGTCTGGCAAAGGCATTGAGGCTGCATCGATGTCCGCGCTCGTCAAGACGGCCCTGACGGCATATGCCTGGGAGGGCGCTGGACCGGCCCGCATGGCACGCTCCCTTAACAGCATGCTCATGGGCTTTTCGAGGGTCGAGACGTTCGTGACGGCCTTTATCGCCAAGATTGACCTTAAAGCCGGACGCGCAACGTATTGTTCGGCGGGCCATCCTCCGACCATGGTCATCAGGCCAGAGTCGATGCCGCTGGGCGGCGGCGAGGCCCGTGGGGGGGAGGTCGAGCTGCTTGGATGCCAATCGGGGGTAATCGGTGCCTTTGAGAGCATGGTATACGAGACAGGCGTGTTTACGTTCGCTCCTGGTGACATGCTATTTATGTACACCGACGGAACAATCGAAGCGCGTGACCGCTCGGGTGCTTTCTTTGGCGAGCAGCGCCTTCGCGACCTTCTGCTCTCTGTCTCGGGTGAGGGCGTGTCGGGCATTTGCGGCAAGGTCTTGGGCGAGCTTGACCGATTTACCGAATCGGCGCTGGACGATGACATTGCATTGGTGTCCCTTGAGTTTTTACGGGGTCGTTCATAGACGACGCTGGGCGGGCTGAATCCGTACGGTTGGGGAAACGAATGCATCGAGTGGGCTTTTTTGGGGAACCATGGTCGTATGAATGAGTGGAATGACATAGCGGTTTTGACGCCACCAGGCGATATCGACATCGCCACGGTGCCTGCGCTGCGTCGGCGGTTGGATGCTTTGATTGGCCGCGGCGTGCGTCGTGTCGTCATCAACTGTCAGGCTGTTAGCTTTATCGATTCGACGGGCCTGGCATTCCTGCTTACGCGCGCTCGTGAGCTCATGAGGCGAGAAGGCCTGCTTTCGCTCGTCAATGCATCAGGTGAAGTTGTTCGCTTTTTGGAGATTGCTCGTCTTGTCGATATCCTTCATGTCGCGGGGCCGGCACGGGAGTCTATTCCCGCCATTCCGGTGGGGGAGCTGCCTCGCTGGAGTAAGAGCGTCGAGGTCCGTCAGGGTATCGAGAATCTTCCATACTACCGACATCGTATCGCCGAACTCCTTGAATCGCTTCCGTTGCGCCGTGACGAGCGCTATGATGTCGCATTGGCGTCGGGGGAGGCGCTGGGTAATGCCTATGACCATGCGGGCGGTATCGGGTGCGTCCTGACGGTTCAGGCCTATAGCGATCGCGTTGTGGTTGAGGTGCTTGATCGAGGTGCCGGCTATTCTATCGATGAAACGAGCGAACCGGTCGCATCAGAGGAGCGCGGCCGTGGTATCAAGCTTATGCGTATGCTCGTCGATAACGTGGAGGTTGCTCGTCGTACGGACGGCGCCGGCACGCGCGTGCAGATGGTGAAGCTGTTTAGCGGAGCGCTGGAATCGTGTGCCTAGCCAATCGCTTTAGCGCGTTTAGCTACTAAGAACATGCGGCAGACAAGTTTTTTGAAAAAAGTACTTGCGTCTTTTGGACAACTCGCGTAAATTAATAACCCGCAAGCGGACATGGCTCAGTTGGTAGAGCACAACCTTGCCAAGGTTGGGGTCGCGGGTTCGAGCCCCGTTGTCCGCTCCAAACGCAGCAGCCCGACTACTACGGTAGCCGGGCTTTTTCGTACCCATCGCTTGGGCTCGAACCCGAGAGGGAGCGAGCGTTAAGCAAACGCGGAGCGTTTGTAGCGAGCTGGCGAGGACGCCGGCAGGCGGCCGAAGCCGGTGCGGATCCGCAAAGCGGATACGCGGACGCCCCGTTGTCCGCTCCAACTATCTTACGCGGTTCTAACGAACCGCGTTTTTTGTTGACGCTGCGCGAGCCCCGGGCACCCCATCTTGCCCCTCAATCGTCGGTCGCGTACATAGAGTACGCTTCCCTCCTCTTTCGCGGCAACCTGGGGCACCCGGAGCCCGCTCGCTGCCGTGGCCGGGGAAGTGGGTCTTCCGTTCTTTTCACTAATCGATTGATTCGCCACAGGAGGCTCGAGCCCGAGAGGGAGCGAGCGTTTTGGGGCGTGGCTGTGACGTTTGCCGCGAATGTCCGCTTTGGGCGTATCATCGTGGGCATCTCGCAAAACCTCGTTGCAAGGGAGACTCATCCCATGGCTACAGAAAAGTCCTCGTCGCGCCCATGGATGTCCGATGCCGCGATCTATCAGATCTACCCGCGCTCGTTTAAGGATTCGACTGGTTCGGGTCTGGGCGATATCGCGGGCATTACCCAGCAGATGGACTATCTTGAGCGGCTGGGTATCGAGGCCATCTGGCTGAGCCCGTTTTACCCATCGCCTCTTGTTGATGGCGGCTATGATGTGGCGGGCTACTGCGATGTCGACCCACGTCTCGGGTCGCTTGACGACTTCGATGACATGATCGCTGCGGCTCACGCGCACGGCATCAAGGTCATCGTCGACATCGTGCCCAACCATTCGTCCAACCAGCACCCCTGGTTCAAAGCCGCTCTTGCCGCCGGCCCCGGATCACCCGAGCGCGCCCGTTATATCTTCCGCGATGGTCGCGGCGAGCACGGCGAGCTGCCTCCCACCAATTGGAATGCCAACTTTGGCGGCCCCGCCTGGACGCGCGTCGCGGACGGTCAGTGGTATCTGCACATGTTTACGCCCGAGCAGCCGGACTTTGACTGGTCGTGTCCCGAGGTTCATGCGTTCTTTTGCGACGTCCTGGCGTTTTGGAGCGATCGAGGCGTCGATGGCTTTCGCATTGATGTGGCGCACGGTCTCGCCAAGGATCTCGACCGCGATGACCTCGACCGGTGGCATCTCGCCGAGGGCGATGACATGGTTGAGGACGGCACCCATCCGCTGTGGGACCGCAACGAGGTCCATGAGATCTATCGCGAGTGGCGCCGCGTGTTCGACCGTTATGATCCGCCGCGCAGCGCCGTTGCCGAGGCGTGGGTTCTGCCCGAGCGCCAGTATCTCTACGCACGCCCCAGCGAGCTTGGCCAGACATTCAACTTTGAGTTCGCCAAGGCCACTTGGACCTATGATGACATGCACGCTGCAATCGAGAAGGGCTTGAAGGCGGCCATCGAATCCGATTCCGCCTCGACCTGGGTACTCTCCAACCATGACGTGCCGCGCGTGGCGACGCGCTATGCCCTGCCGCAGATCAAGGCGACGCGCTACCACCAGATTGCGCTCGACTGGCTCTTACGCGACGGGTCGTCTTATGACGAGGACCGTGAACTCGGCGAGCGCCGCGCGCGGGCGGCCCTTTTGCTTGAGTTGGCGCTTCCGGGCTCGGCATACGTGTATCAGGGTGAGGAGCTCGGCCTTTTTGAGGTGGCTGACATCCCGTGGGCTGCACTCGAAGATCCCACTGCGACCAATACGCACGGACCGAAGCGCGAGAAGGGGCGCGACGGCTGTCGTGTGCCCCTGCCGTGGGTGGCGGCGGACGATCCCGTGCAGGGCGGATCGTTTGGGTTTTCACCGGCGGACGCCGATGCGGCGCCCCATCTGCCGCAGCCTGCATGGTTTTCCGATTACGCTGCCGATAGGGAAGAAGCGGACCCGACATCGATGCTTGCGCTCTATCGCGACGCCCTCTGGCTGCGGCGCAAGCTGCGCGGGTGCGCCAACGATCTTGCGTGGCTCGATCTTGACGGGCGCACCGGCCTTGCGGATGGTGCCGAGGGCGCTGAGGGTGGCGTCATCGCCTATCGCCGCGACAACGGCTGGGCGTGTGTGACGAACTTCGGCGCAGCACCCGTGGAGCTGCCGGCGGGCGAGGTCCTGCTCACCTCGTCACCGCTTGCAGACGGCAGGCTCGCGCAGGACAGCTCTGCCTGGATCATGCTCGGTGAGATGTAGGGGTTTCTTGCGGCGAGCTTGCGTTTGCCCACACCTTCCGTGGTGGCTGATGTTTTCGCGAGGTTCACGAGGGTATCGCAAAACTTTTCAAAAAAGTTCTTGCATAGGATGCGGGCATCACGTAAGATTAATCCGCGTAAGCGGACATGGCTCAGTTGGTAGAGCACAACCTTGCCAAGGTTGGGGTCGCGGG
>URBP01000101.1 GCA_900546105.1 uncultured Collinsella sp. | reverse complement strand
TGCGCTGAGTCCTGGGGCCGTTGCAATGAAAATGAGAATCAAGGTTGAAAACTCAAATGCGGGCTTATGCACGAAAGGAATCTCGTCAATTCCGAAAATTATGTATAATTCCAATATAAACTGGAATCAAACGAAAATGATGGAAATTAACGAAGCGCTAATCTACTTACAAGAAGCACTAGGCCTCTCCGCCAAGGCCAAAACTTGGCCTGGATCCACACGCTTGCCGCTGCATCTGCGGGCGGTTGAGGTCCGCGCTGTTGACGCAAACGGTTTTTCGTTTTTGCTTGCAAGCTTGCCTACTGGCGTCGGACTTCCCGAGGCTAAGAGAGTCTATAGCCAGCTAGCCATGCGCGCGGAGACTCCTATTGCCGTTTCGTTTCCTGATGCCGATGCACGTCAGCGCAAAGCATTGGTCGCACAAGGGATTCCCTTTGTCTGCCCAGGTAGACAGGCTTTTCTTCCATTTATGGGCACAGCCTGCACGGAGAGGGGCGGTGCCCGGTTTCACAATCACGCGACCAAGATGTCACCCAACGCGCAGGCTGCCGCAATCTGGGGAGCAGCCCAGGAGCCATATCGTCCCTATGACCTTTGTCGTGCGCTTGGGATCTCGGCAAGCCGCGCGAGTGAGGCCATAACCGAGCTCGTCGACAGGGGGCTCGCGAGGCGCGAGCGTTGCGAGCGACGTGTCGTCGTGTTTCCTGTTGCCGTTGATCTTTTGCTCAGCGAACACATGGCAGAGCTCTCCTCGCCTGTCTCGAAGGTCTTTTTTGCAAGGAAGACGCCGCAGATCGACTATCTTGTTGACGCCGGGGAGACGGCGCTCGCTGCGCGTTCGATGCTCGCCGCGCCGGGCATGGAACAAAAGGCCGTCTTAAGAAGTGCATGGCGTCAACTGAGCGATCTCGAAGTCGCAGACGGGGAGTTGCCGGATAACGAAACGGCGATGATCCAAGTGTGGCGCTATGCGCCCGTGTTTGCCGACTCCTCCCGCGTCGATGACATTTCGCTTGCGCTATCTTTGGCGGCAATCGACGATGAGCGAATTCAGCTCGAAGTCGATCGCATGTTTGGAAAGGAATATCCATGGCAAGAAGCGCTGTAGAAGGTCTCCAAGAATTCGAATCGTCGGCGGTGCTTCGGTCCTAGCTGCGTTGTCCGGCGCGGAAGCTCGCTAATCGGCTATTATTTGTTTAGACAACTTGAGTTGTAGAGGAGTGACCGGCGATGGTGCAGGGCGCCAAACATATGAAGAGCAATAACGCCGCGGACAACGGCGGCTCAAGCCCTCAGCCCAAACCTCAACCAAAGCCCAAGCGCCGTCGCAAGCGACTGCCGCGCTGGGCCGACCGGCTCATCACCATCGTCATCATCCTTATTGGCGTGGGCCTTATGACCTGGCCGTGGATCTTGGACCGGCTCGAAGCCTCGGGCGTGTTCAACCAGATCAGCACGGTGTCCAGCACCGTGGACGCGCTGTCTGCCGAGGAGCGCGAGCGCATCTTGCTGCAGGCGCGCTCCTATAACGAGCAGCTGGCGGGCGAGGCCACCGAGCTCCCCGCCGACCAGATCGAGCCCTACGCTCAGCAGCTCATCTTTGACCGCGACCCCATGATGAGCTGGGTCGAGATTCCCTCCATCGATGTGAGCATGCCCATTTACCACGGCACGAGCGAGGAAGTCCTTATGGCGGGCGTCGGCCACCTGGAGGGCACGAGCCTGCCGGTGGGCGGCACCTCGACGCATTGCGTGCTCACCGCGCACTCGGGCATGCGCAACCTGAGCATGTTCGACGACATCCATTCGCTGGAGCCCGGCGACCTGGTGCTGCTGCACACCATGAACAAGACGCTCGCCTATAAGATGGTGGACTCCGAGGTGGTGCTGCCCGAGGAGATGGAGTCGCTGACCATCGAGCCCGGCGCCGACAAAGTGACGCTCGTCACCTGCACGCCCTATGGCGTGAACGACCATCGCCTGCTGGTGCATTGCGTGCGCACCAAGTACAACAAGAAGGACGTCGACAAGCAAAAGTCGCTGGCCGGCCGCCACTGGGGCAAGCGCGAGTTTGCCGTGCTCATCGTGGTCGTGGCCATTGTGCTGTTGCTACTGGACATCGTGATCCACGCGGTCCGCAAGCGCCGCAAGGCCAAGGCCTCGGCATAAGACATTCTCCAGAACCACCACAATGGGGACAGGCACCTTTGTGGTGGTCGGGATTTCCAAACCATCACAACATTCGATGAAAATCGCGATTTTGGCGAAAAGCGTCGAATGTTGTGATGCTTTTCGTTGCGGGCGGGACGGTTTCGCTCCAGAACCGCCAGTCCGCAGCCTGCCAACCGCCGCCCTCGTTACGTTTTCGCTGCATTTGGGTAAAGCGCCTGCTCCAAGCCGGCGTTGCCTTGTATACTAGAGCGGTTTAACTGTTATGCGGAAGGGAGCGCCTATGGCACTCAGCGAGAAAGATGTGCGCGGCATCGCCGAGTACGCAAAGATCGCACTGACCGATGACGAGCTCACCCAGATGACGTCCTACCTGAACGACGCCGTCCAGATGCTCGAGCCCGTCTTGCAATATGACTTGCCCGACGTGGAGCCCACGTTCCATCCCATCGGAAGCCTGTCCAACGTGATGGGCGATGACCTGCGCGAGCCCGAGCGCGACCTGCCGCTTGACGTCGCGCTGGAAAACGCCGGCAGCGCGCGCGACCGCTACTTCCGCGTGCCGTCCATTTTGGGAGAGGGGGAGAGCGAGTAATGGCGCAGAGCTTCGATTCCCTTACTGCCGCCCAGATCGCCGCGGGCGTTGCCGCCGGCGACTTTACCGCTACCGAGGTGGCCCAGGCCTCCCTTGACGCCATCGAGGCGCGCGAGGGCGGGGTCCAGGCATTCCTGCAGGTGGCGCCCGAGCTTGCGCTCGAGGCCGCCGCGCGCGTGGATGCCGACCGTGCCGCAGGCGAGCCTCTGCCTCCGCTCGCGGGCGTGCCGCTGGCCATCAAGGACAACATGAACCTCGTGGGCACGCGCACCACCTGTGCTTCCCGCATGCTCGAGAACTACCAGAGCGTCTACACCGCTACCTGCGTCCAGCGCATGCTCGACGCCGGCTGCCTGCCCATGGGCAAGGCCAACATGGACGAGTTTGCCTTTGGCAGCTCCACCGAGAGCTCGGCGTTCCACCGCACCAACAACCCTTGGGATACCGAGCGCGTGCCCGGCGGCTCTTCGGGCGGCTCCGCTGCCGCCGTCGCCGCGGGCGAGGTCGCGCTCTCGCTGGGCTCGGATACCGGCGGCTCCATTCGCCAGCCGGCGTCGCTGTGCGGCGTGGTGGGCTTTAAGCCCACGTATGGCGCCGTGAGCCGTTACGGCGTGGTCGCCTTTGGCTCGTCGCTCGACCAGGTGGGTCCCTTTGGCCGCACGGTCGAGGACGTCGCGCTGGCCATGAACGCGCTTACCGGCGCGGGCCACGATCCGTACGACTGCACCAGCCAGGATTGCGCCGTCGACTTTACCGAGCATCTCAACGACAGCATCGAGGGCAAGCGCGTGGGCATTATCCCTGCGTTTATGGAGGCCGAGGGTCTGACGCCCGAGGTCAAGGCCGCTGTTCAGCGCGCCGCCCAGGAGCTGCAGAACCAGGGCGCCGAGCTGGTCGAGGTCGACCTGCCGCACATGGATGCCGCCATCGCCGCCTACTACGTCATCGGCCCGGCCGAGGCGTTCTCCAACCTGGCCCGCTTCGACGGCATTCGCTACGGCTATCAGGAGGAGGGCTGCGCCAACCTGTCCGACCAGAGCTCGCTGTCGCGCGCCCACGGCTTTGGCGCCGAGGCCAAGCGCCGTCAGATGCTCGGCGCCTACCTGCTGAGCTCGGGCGTGTACGACAAGTACTACTACGCCGCGCAAAAGGCCCGCACGCTCATCACGCAGGACTACGACGCCGCGTATGCCAAGGTGGACACCATCCTCATGCCCGCCTCGCCGCGCACGGCTTTTAAGTTTGGCGAGATTAGCGACCCCACGCAGATGTACCTTTCGGACCTGTACACCATTTCGCTCAACATCTGCGGCAACGGTGGTATCTCGGTGCCGCTGGGCCTGGGCGAGGATACTCATCTGCCCGTTTCTGCCCAGCTGGTGGGGCCTGCCTTTAAGGACCGTCAGCTGCTCACGTTTGCCCGCGCCCTGGAGCGCGGCTTTGCCGATGCCGCCACGGGAGCGCCCGCGCTTTCCGTCGCGCCCGATTTTGCCGGGAAGGGAGGCGAGCTGTAATGAAGGAGCTTTCCGAGGTTCTGCAGGATTGGGAGGCCGTGATTGGCCTGGAGATCCATACCGAGCTCACCGCACTCGATACCAAGATGTTCTGCAACTGCAAGCTCAGCCACGATGACGAGCCCAACGCCAACGTGTGCCCGGTGTGTCTGGGCCTGCCCGGCGCCCTGCCGGTGCCCAACAAGCGCGCCATCGAGAGCATCGTCAAGGCCGGTCTCGCCACCAACTGCGAGATTCAGCGCCACTCGATGTTCTACCGCAAGCACTACTTCTATCCCGATATGGCCAAGAACTTCCAGACCACGCAGGGTCCGGTCGCCTTTGCCATGTACGGTCACCTGGACCTGGACGTGACCGGTCGCGGTGCCGCCGAGCGCCCCGACTGCGCGTTTGGCGAGGCCGAGGCCCAGAGTCTGGCGAGCGCTTCGGCCAACGCCGAGGGCCTGTCCACGTCCATGACGTCGACCATGCGCGAGGGCAACCAGCGTGCCGGCCATCTGGCCAGCTATGACGCGTCCAACCTGCAGATGCCCGAGCGTCGCGAGGACGGTTCCTACACGGTGCCCATCCGCATCCTGCGCATCCACATGGAGGAGGACGCCGCCAAGATGGTGCACGTGGGCGGTGCCGAGGGCCGCATTACCGCCGCGGCCGAGTCGCTCGTCGACTACAACCGCTGCGGCACGCCGCTGATCGAGCTCGTCACCGAGCCCGACCTGCGCACGCCCGAGGAGGCTCGCCTGTTTATGGAGAAGCTCCGTCGCATCTTTGTGACGCTGGGCATTTCGGACTGCTCCATGGAAAAGGGTTCCATGCGCTGCGATGGCAACGTGTCGCTGCGCCGCCGCGGCGAGACCAAGCTGGGCACCAAGACCGAGCTCAAGAACCTCAACTCGTTTAAGAGCCTGCATGACGGCCTTGCCTACGAGATCTGCCGTCAGGCCGAGGTGCTCGAGGAGGGCGGCATCATCTATCAGGAGACCCGCCACTGGGAGCCCAGCCGCAAGCGCACCGTGGTCATGCGCGTCAAGGAGACTGCCGACGACTATCGTCTGTTCCCCGACCCCGATCTGGCGCCGTTCGATTTGGATGACGAGTTTATCGATCGCTGCCGCGGCGAGATTCCCGAGCTGCCCGATGCCAAGCGCGCCCGTTTTGAGGCCGACTTTGGCATTAAGGCTGCCGATGCCGAGCAAATCGCGGGCGACCCCGAGTTTGCCGAGTTCTTTGAGGCCGCCGCTGCTGGCATGGCTGGCAAGGAGGCCCAGACGGTCGCAAACCTGCTGGTCAACGAGATGATCGCCTACCTTAAGGGCGCGGGCGTGTCGCTCGCCGAGTCCGGCATCGTGCCGGCTCAAGTGGCGGCACTCGCCAAGCTGCTGGCGACCGATGCCATCAGCTCCAACCAGGCGCACGAGGTCTTTGAGGCCATGGCCCAGACTGGCGATGACCCCAACAAGATCGTCGACGAGCGTGGTATGCGTCAGGTGAGCGATGCTGGTGCGCTGCAGCCGATTGTGGACGAGGTGCTGGCAAACTGTGCCGATCAGGCGCAACAGTACCGCGACGGCAACCAGAAGGTCATCGGCTTTTTGGTGGGCCAGTGCATGAAGGCGAGCCGCGGCAAGGGCAACCCGAAGCTCTTCAACGAGTTGCTGAGAACGGCGCTCTCGTAGCTGCGAGGCCGGGGAAGCCCCGAGTCGCCGGGGTGTTTGCTCCAAATGAGTTCCGCATGCAAAGAAGGCCACTAAATGTGGCCTTCGTCTTGCATAGGACTGTTTGAAATTTGGAGGAAATACCCCGG
>URBP01000100.1 GCA_900546105.1 uncultured Collinsella sp. | reverse complement strand
GATGATTTTTTAATCCCCGTCCCAGAATAATCATCGGGATATACTGCTGGGCAGACGAAAGGAGCGCCGACGATGCTTAATGGCTGCGCATACATATTGACGGTCGACGTGGGCAATACGTTCATTCGCTTTGGCCTGTTTGCCGAGGATTCGGCCGCGGCACAGGAATGCCCGCTTGCGACGTGCGAGATCACGACGCCGTCGAGCATCACGGCCGACGAGGCGCGCATGAGGCTCGCGCAGGTCATGGGCGCACTGGCAGCCGATGCGGGCATGCCGGGTGCGCTCGTTCCCGCAGCCGCAGTGCTGAGCTGCGTGGTGCCGGCGCTCGAGCGCCCGTGGAAAGCGGCGCTTTCCCGCACCTGTACGGGGCGCGTGCTCACCGTGGGGCCGGGCCTCAAGACCGGCATGCCCGTGCACTACGATGATCCGGCCGAGATCGGCCCCGACCGCATCGCCGATGCCGTGGCGGCCCGCGCCGTCTACGGCTCGCCCTGCATCGTGATTGACCTGGGCACGACGACCAATATCGAGGTCATCGACGCGCACGGTACCTTTGTGGGCGGCGTCATCGCGCCGGGTCTGGCGCTCGGTGCCCGCTCGCTTTCGGCCGCTGCGGCGCGTCTGCCGCAGGTCGAGCCCTCGGCACCGACGCATGTAATCGGTCGCAACACGCGCGAGGCCATGCGCTCGGGCGTGGTCTTGGGCGAGGTAGCCCGCATCGACGGCATGCTCGACATGGTGCTTGCCGAGATGCGCTCGACCAAGGCGGCGGGGGAGGATGGCGTGCCCATCGTCATTACCGGCGACGATGCCGAGGCGCTCGCGGCGTTGGTCGGCCACAGTCTGACGGTAGATGACGCACTGACGCTGCGGGGTCTCGCCGAGCTGTACCGCATCAACCAAAAGCCCCGCCGCGTGTAAAAGTGAGGGCGCCGGTGGGACAAACGCCTCCACCTTTCACCTGCTACAATGGGTCAAACTATTGCGATTACGGAGGTGTCTGCCATGTCGGACGATCTTCATCAAACTTCGTCAGGCAAGCGCCTGGACGTCATTAGCTGGGACGAGTTCCTTATGAGCGTGGCCATCGCCGCGCAGCGCCGCAGTAAGGACCCCAACACGCAGGTGGGCGCGTGCATCGCCAGCACCAACCACCGCATCCTTTCGGTGGGCTACAACGGTACGCCCTCGGCGCTCAACGACGACTTTTTCCCGTGGGGCACGAGCGACGACCCGTTGCAGGACAAGCACAACTACGTGGTGCATGCCGAGGCAAACGCCGTGCTCAACTACCGTGGTTCGCTCAAGGACCTTGAGGGTTCCACGGTCTACGTCACGCTGTTTCCGTGCCACGACTGCGCCAAGATTTTGGCGCAAGTGGGCGTGGGCGAGGTTGTCTACCTGGACAACAAGTATGCCGATACCGACGACGGCCGTATCAGCCGTCGCATCCTCGACTCCTGCGGCATTAGCTATCGCCAGGTTATCGTCGATGTTCACATCGGCACCGAGGGGCAGGCTCAGCAGTAGCGCGTGGCAACGCCAGCTGGCAACAAAAAGCAGCTAAAAGAGCCCCGTCCCAAATTGACTGCTCGTGAAAGTCGTGTCCGCACGCATGGCTGGCGCCTAAGCGGGTACATGGCTGTAGTAACATAGCCCCTGTCCGCGGGCGTGCCCGCGTTATTGTGAGAAAGGAGCCCCTGTGGCTGTTAACGAAGAGCTGCTTAAGAAGGTTCTTGAAGAGATTCGCCCCAACCTGCAGGCCGACGGCGGCGATATGGAGTATGTGGGCGTCGACGACGAGGGCGTTGTCAAGCTGGAGCTGCAGGGCGCCTGCGCCGGCTGCCCCATGAGCTCGCTAACCCTTTCCATGGGTATCGAGCGCATCCTGAAGGAGCATGTGCCCGGCATTACCCGCGTTGAGCAGGTCAATGCTTCCGGCGAGGCCGAGGACCTGTACGACGAGTACGCGCCGTTCTAAGATGCGAAAGCTGCGGACGGTACGCTTCGCATAGACGTTACGCCCAAATATGCGGCTGCGAGCGTAAGGCCCGCGGCCGCATTTGTATGTAGGGAGCAGGGGGATCGATATGCTCAACGACCTCTACCATATGCTTGATCCCGTCGCGATCTCGGCGGGCCCCATCACCATCTACTGGTACGGCCTGGCCTACGTGGTCGGTGCTCTGCTCACGGCGGTCGTTATGTACCGCACGCAGCGTCGTTGGGGCTTTAACATCACGATTGATGACCTGACGAGCGTCGTGGTCGGCGCGGTCTTTGGCCTCATCATCGGCGCGCGCCTGTTCTACGTCATCTTTTACGGCGACGGCTACTATTGGACCCACCCGCTCGAGATCTTTGCCACCAACGAGGGCGGCATGAGCTTCCACGGTGGCCTGGTCGGCGGCATCTTGGGCGGCATCATCGTATGCCGCATGTATAAGCTCGATGCCTGGACTTTGGCAGACCTTGCCGTCATAGGCGCGCCGCTGGCCTTGTGTCTGGGCCGTTGTGCCAACTTTGTCAACGGTGAGCTGTGGGGCAAGCCGACCGATCTGCCCTGGGGCGTGGTCTTCGGTGGCACTGCGGGCGATATGCCGCGTCACCCCTCCCAACTCTACGAGGCATTTCTTGAGGGCATTGTGCTCTTCTGCATCCTGCAGGTGCTCAGCCGCAAAAAGCCGCTGCTGCCCCAGGGCACGTTTATGGGCGTGTTTGTGATGGGTTACGGCATCGTCCGCTTCCTCGTCGAGTTCGTGCGCGTGCCCGACGCCCAGCTTGGCTATCTGCTGGGCGGCGTCATCACGATGGGTCAGCTGCTGAGCCTTCCGCTCGTTATTGCGGGCCTGGCGCTCGTCATCTTTGCGCGTCGCCGCAATCGCCCCCAGCGCATCTACCTCGACGCCTAACCACCACATACCACCACAAAGGGGACAGGCACCTTTGTGGTGGTTTGCTGGGCAACGATGACAGAACCGTAACGTTTCCCCAGATAAAACCTGCTAAAATAAACCTGTCCCTTTTTGGCAGGTTTCTAGAAAGGCTCTTTGGACTGTGAAGGATTCCGATCTCTCCACAACGGCTGCGCGCGACGCTGCCCGCATCGTCTGGTTTAAGCGCTACCCCGCCAAGCAGACGCTCATCGCTTTTTTGCTTGCGCTGTTGGCGACCACGGCGTTTTCCATCGATCCCGCCCCGGTGTCGAGCAACGCAGTCTTGGCGATTGACCCCAAAGCCTCGGGCATGCTGTACGTGTGCTACGAGGTACTCCTCTCGTTTGCCGGCCATACCGCGGTCATGCTGCTTGCACTTGCCTGCCTGCTCACCTTGCCGTTTCGCTACGTGTTCTTTGGCCGTGGCGACACCTGGCGTCCATCGATCATTCTGCCGTCGCTGTTTTTCGCCATCTGCATGGTGTTCGGCCGCAGCTACGATCTCACCGACTCGGCCGAGATTGTTTTTGGCGACAAGGCCCGCATCATCTGCGCCTGGATTGGCGGCGCGGGCTGGATGCTCCTAGCGATCGTGGCTTTCTATCTGGCTTTTGAGTGTCTAGATTGGCTGAGCTCTCGGCGCATTCCGTTTTCGGAGGCGCACTTTGGCCGCGTATGGCGTGTGGCTCACGCCGTGCTCTCGGTCCATCCCTTTGCCGGGCCCTTCCTGGTGCTTATGGTCGCCTGGGCGCCCACGCTCATCGCTTCGCTGCCCGGCCTTTTTATGGGGGACACCGGCGCGCAGATTCGCCAGTGGTTCAACTATCCCAACGGCACGAGCGACTACCTGCGCCTACTCAACCCCAGCGTGCTGCTCAACGGGCATCATCCCGTAGTGCACACGGCCATTATCGGCTCGTGCGTTCAGCTGGGGCTTTCGCTGTTCAACAGCGCTAACGCGGGCCTCATCATCTATAGCTGCGCTCAATTTGTCATCACGGCTGCCTGCATGGCCTATTCCATTTCGTCGCTGCGCAAACTGGGCGTGAGCCTGCCGGTTCGCGGTGCGATCCTGCTGTTCTTTGCGTTTATGCCGATGTTCTCTAACTACGCGGCCCTGCTCACCAAAGACGTGCTCTTTGCCGACGCGTTTTTGGTGCTGCTGGTGCAGGCCGTTAAGCTCGTGGCATGCGGCCTGCCCCGTCGTGATGCCAATGCCGAGCGAGCGGGCGAGAAGGCCCCCGTGCTCTTTGCGCGCCACGACTGGCTGCTGCTCGCTCTGGGCGCCATGGGTTCCACGTTTCTGCGCAACGGCGGCCTGGTGTTTCCCTTGGCGGCATGCGTAATCGCGGCGGCGTTTTGCGTATGGGACGTGCATGTGGCTCGTCGTGCAGCCAAGCAGACTGGTGCTGCGCCTTCGGGCGCCATCCCGCGTTTCCGCTGGGTTGGCGTTCTCGCGGTGCTTGTACTCTGTCTTGCCTCCAATACGTACTTCACCAAGGTCTTTATGCCGGCGCACGACATTACGCCCGGCTCCAAGCGCGAAATCCTCTCGATTCCGTTTCAGCAGACCGCTCGTTTCGTCCAAAAGCACGACGGCCTCAACTCGGGCGTCAACCCCACGGTTAAGGAGGACGGCACCATCGTGGAGGCTCCTTGCGATGGCTTGGTGACCGACGAAGAGCGTGCCGTGATCGACCGTGTGCTCAAGTACGAGAATCTGGGCCGCCGCTACAACCCGGATAAGTCGGATGCCGTCAAAAATTGCTTCAACGAGTACGCCTCGCAGGAGGACATCAAGGCCTATTTTGAGGTGTGGGCCCAGATGTTTAAGAAGGATCCCGAGTGCTATATTTCGGCGCTTATCAATAACTACTATGGTTATTTTTATCCGAGCGCGCGCGATGCCTGGGTCTACAGCACGGCGCGTAGTGCCGAGATCATGGCGCGCCCCGACAACCTCAAGTACTTCGACTTCCATCCGGTTGACAGCAACGTGGTGCGCTGGTGCGACCACCTGATCAATCTGTACCGTGTGGCGGTGCAGCGCATCCCGTTTATTTCGCTCACTATGAGCTCGGCCACCTATGTGTGGATCATGATCGCCGTGGTGGTCTACCTGCTGCGTCGTCATTCATGGCGTGCGCTGGCGATCTGGGTGCCGCTGTTGGGCGTACTCGCCATGTGCCTGATTGGCCCGTGCAACGGCTCGACTTACATGCGCTACCTGTATCCGGTCATCGCCTGCATGCCCTTCGCCATCGGCGCCACCGTCACCCGCAGCGACTTCCTCTGGTCCTAACTTGGTGCATTGGGGTCAGGTTTCTTTGCACCAAAGGGGCCATCATCACGACGCCTTCATTTTGGGGTTTATCTCGCAGGCCAGTAGGTATATCATAACGACGTTTGTTTATATTGCCCGAGCATCTGCGCTGGGCTTTAGGTCGAAACCGATAGGAGACACGTATGTCCGGACACTCTAAGTGGGCCACAACCAAGCATCGTAAGGGCGCGCAGGACGCCAAGCGTTCCGCCCTCTTCTCCAAGCTCAGCCGCAACATCACCGTTGCTGCCCGTCTCGGCGGTGACCCGCTGCCCGAGAACAACGCCAGCCTCGCCGCTGCCGTTGCCAAGGCTAAGGCTCAGTCCATGCCTAAGGACAAGATCAAGTCCGCTATCGACAAGGCTTTTGGTTCGGGTGCTGACGCCGCCGTCTACGAGAACATCGTGTACGAGGGCTACGGTCCCGCCGGTGTCGCCGTCTACGTCGACTGCCTGACCGACAACCGCAACCGTACTGCCGCTGATGTCCGTTCCGCCTTCTCCCACGCTGGTGGCAACCTGGGCACCTCCGGCTCCGTCGCCTTCCAGTTTGAGCGCAAGGGCCAGATCGTCGTCGCCAAGGAGATCCTGGACGAGAACGCCAAGAAGGAGACCATGATCGCCAACGGTGCTGCCGGTGACGAGGATGAGTTCATGATGGCCATCGCCGAGGCCGGTGGCGAAGACTACGAGGACGCCGGCGAGGAGTGGATCGTCTGGACTACTGCCAACGAGGTCATGGCTGTCTCCAAGGCGCTCGAGGAGCAGGGCGTCCAGGTCAAGGGCTCCGAGACCAGATCGGAAGAGCGTCGTGTAGGGAAAGAGTGTAGATCTCGGTGG
>URBP01000099.1 GCA_900546105.1 uncultured Collinsella sp. | reverse complement strand
GGATACGCACCGGCATCGGCCGCCTGCCGGCGTCCTCGCCAGCTCGCTAAAAACGCTCCGCGTTTTCTTGACGCTCGCTCCTTCGCAGGTTCAAGTCCCTGCGATGGGCACATAACAAAAAAGCTCCCATTGCTGGGAGCTCTTTCATTTAATGGTGCGGGCGAAAGGACTTGAACCTTCATGGGGTTGCCCCCATACGGACCTGAACCGTACGCGTCTGCCAATTCCGCCACGCCCGCGTGCAGGAATTAGAATAACGGAGCGCCACCACGAACGCAAGAACTATTTTTGAAAAAGTTTGCAGGCATTTTCCCAAGCGGCTTGCGCGATTGTTTCGGCGTCCTCACCAGTGCGATCGACACGGTCGTTAACCAGCGCGTTTGCCGTAATGGAGATCATTGCGGGCTCGCATTCAAGACCGCGGATGGGCTCCGGAGCCATATACGGGCAATCCGTCTCGAACAAAATGCGGTCGAGCGGGGTTGCCGCAAATGCCTCGCGCACGTCGTCGTTGCGCTTAAAGGTGGCCGCACCACCATAGGCGATATAGCAGCCCAGCTCCACAAAGCGCTCCATCGTGGCGCGGTCCTCGCCAAAGCAGTGCAGCACACAACCGGCCTGGGGCACGCCCACCTCACGAAGCACGTTGTACGCATCCATATGCGAGGTGCGCTCCCCATCCGAGTCCTCGTGCCGCAGGTGCAACTCCACCGGCACATTGCAGCGCACGGCGACTTCGAGCTGACGTGCCATGCAGTCAATCTGCACGCTGTGGGGCGCCGGCGCGATGTCGTCGTCGTAATCCATGTGGTAGTCCAGACCAATCTCGCCGATACCGGCGCACAAAGGGTCATCGAGCGCGGCAACGACCTGTGCGTGAACGTCGTCGGTATAGTCCGGCGCGCCATACGGATGCACGCCGGCAAGATACTTGATCTGCGGGATATCCTGCATCGGCAGAATCTCGCGCGTCAGCCAGTCGCTATAGTCCGTCACGCTGCGCTTATCGGCAATGGGATCGAAGACCGTCACCAACAGGTCGATGCCCGCCGCCTTGGCACGCACGAGTGTCTCGGACACATCCTTGCCCCAGAACGAAAGCAGATGCGCATGCGTGTCGGCAAGCGGTGCCAAGGGCACGGGACAAGCAACCGTCTTCTTTTTCTTGGTAAACGTCACGCGTTCGGCATTAAGCGTCATGGGAAAGCTCCCGGGCCAGACGGACAAAGTCGGCAACATCGAGCGTCTCGGCGCGCGTGGTGGGTGCGATACCGCAAGCCTCAAAGGCGGCATCGAGCACGTCCTTGGCAAAGCCGTTGGCGCTCATAGAATTGCGGATGGTCTTGCGACGCTGAGCAAATGCAGCATCAATCACGCGGGCCACAAATTCGCGATCGAGTCCTTCGGGCACCACGCCGTCAACACGGTCGATACGCACGACGGCCGAGTCCACGTGCGGCGCCGGCATAAAGCAACGCGGCGGCACCTCAAAGCGACCCGTAACCCGCGCATACAGGCCGAGCTTTGCCGTATAGCCGCCATAGGTCTTGTTGCCCGGCACTGCGGCAATGCGATCGGCAACCTCCTTTTGAACCATGACGACGGCGCGCTTGAGCGCGGGCATCGTCTGGAAGAACTGAAGGATGATCGTCGCCGCCACGTTATAGGGCAGATTCGCGACAAACACCGTGGGTTCACCGCCGGCGGCCTGCTCAATCTGCTCCGGCGTCACCTTGAGCGCATCGCCCATGATAAAGCGGAAGTTGGCATAGTCGGCGGCGTGGGCATCGAGCACCGGCTCAAGCTCGGGATCGGCCTCAATGGACGTAACGCACGCCGCTTCCTGCAGCAACGCAAGTGTCAACGTACCGCAACCCGGACCCACCTCGAGTACGCGCTCGTCACCTGCAAGCTCGGCAAGCTCGCAGATACGTTCGATCACATGATTGTCGATCAGGAAGTTTTGGCCCAGGCGATGCTTGGTCGCAAGGCCAAACTCCTCCAGCAGCTCCCTGGTGGCTGTGGGGTTTGCCAAAGGCGAAGTTGTCATGGTTGCCTCCTTAGCATGATGGCGGCGTCTTGAAACAAAAGGGCATGGACCGTGGCGGCCATGCCCTTACAGCTAAACAGCAAATTGCCGATATGGCGCTCGCGCGGTCTCTACGCCAGACGCGGGAACAGCGGATCGCCCTTCTCGACGGGCTGACCGCCGGCAAGCAGGCCCCAAGTGCAAATGCCCTTGAGGTCGTCGCTCGCGGCCTCGTCCTCGCAAGACAGGCGGCGCAGAGCCTCGGCAGAAGTCTGGGGCATGAGCGGCATCAGCAGGTGAGCGGCGATGCGGATGGCCTCGAGCAGGTTGTAGATCACAAATGCCAGCTCGTCAGCCTTGGCCTCGTCCTTGGCAAGCGCCCAGGGCTCGGAGTCCTCGATGTAGTGGTTGGCGGCATGGATGAGCTCCATGACCTCATCCTTGGCTCCACCGTAATCGAGCACGTCCATCTTGGCCATGTAGCGCTCGACCAAACCGTCGGCAATCTTTGCCAGCGGGTTATCGAACGCGTCGGCAGACGCCGGTTTAGCCGGGGCGCAGCCGTCAAAGTACTTTGCGCTCATGTTGAGCGAACGCGAGATGAGGTTGCCCCAGCTGTTGGCCAGGTCGGCGTTGTAGACCTGCTCCATGCGGTCGAAGCTGATGGCACCGTCGGTGCCGGGGACGACGTCGGTCATAAAGTAGTAGCGATAGCCCTCGACGCCCAGCATGTCGATAACGTCCTGCGGAGCGATGGCGTTGCCGCGGCTCTTGGACATCTTCTCAGCCTTGCCGGTCTCGGCATTGCGCACGGTCAGGAAGCCGTGGGCAAAGACGTGCTCGGGCAGGGCCTCGCCGATGGCCATGAGCATGGCGGGCCAAATGACGCAGTGGAAGCGGATGATGTCCTTACCCACGATGTGGAACTGCGCGGGCCAGCGATAGGCCAGCTCGGCACGCGCCTCGTCGGTGTCGACACCGTAGCCGACGGCCGTCATATAGTTGAGCAGCGCATCGAACCACACGTAGGTCACGTGACCCTCGTCAAACGGGACCTGAATGCCCCAGTCAAAGCTCGTACGGCTCACGGAAAGGTCGTTGAGGCCGCCCTCGACAAAGCTGCGAACCTCGTTCATGCGGAACGCAGGCTCGACAAAGTCGGGATGCTCGTCATAGAGCTTGAGAAGCTTGTCCTGGAAGGCGGAAAGCTTAAAGAAGTAGGACTCCTCCTGCACGCGCTCAAGCGGACGGTGGCAGTCGGGGCACAGGTGCTGGCCGACGCTGCCGTACTCCTCGTCGCCCTTCTGGACCTGCGTATCGGTAAAGTAGGTCTCGTCAGGCACGCAATACCAACCGTCGTAGCTGCCCTTATACAGGTAGCCGGACTCCTTCATGCGCTCCCACAGGTACTGCACGGCATGATGCTGGCGCGGCTCGGTGGTGCGGATGAAGTCGTCGTTGGAGATCTCGAGCTTGCTCCAAAGCTCCTTGAAGTGCGGAGCCTGGCTGTCGGTCCACTCCTGCGGCGTCATGTTGTGCTTGGCTGCGGCCTCGGCGACCTTCTCGCCGTGCTCGTCCATGCCGGTCAGGAACTTGACGTTATAGCCGGCGGAGCGGCGATAGCGAGCCTGAACGTCGGCGATGATGGTGGAATAAGCCGTGCCCAGGTGCGGATCGGCGTTGACGTAGTAGATGGGCGTCGTGATAAAGAACGAAGGCTTGCTTTGATCCATGGGGTTTGTCCTCCAGAAAAACGTTGCATACAGAGGATGATTCTAGCGCAAGGGCTAGATATCCTCCATCTATTGCATATCGAGCACCATGGCATAGACATCGCGCTTGCGGCGCGAATACTTCTGAGACAGGCGCTTGGCCACCGCAGACGCGGGCTCCCCCTCCTCGAGCGCGGCGCGGATATCCTCGCGCAGGGCCTCGTCGGGGTCCGCTGCCGCGGCGCCAACCGGCACGATACCGGCCTCCTCATCCTCGCTCGGCGGCGCGATGACCAGCGCAATCTCGCCCTTTACCTCGCCGCGAGCACGCAGCTCCTCGGCAAGCTGGGCAGTGGGCCCGCGCAAGACCTCCTCGTGCAGCTTGGTGAGTTCGCGGCAGACGGCAACCTCACGCTGGGGAAAGACCTCCGCCACGGCCTCGAGCGTCGCCACGATGCGATGTGGAGACTCGTAGAAGATGAGCGCGCCGGGCACCACGGCAAGGCGCTGCAAGCGTCGCACGCGGTCGCCGTGCTTTCGGCCCAAAAAGCCCTCGAAGAAAAAATGCTCGCAGGGAATGCCGGACGAAACAAGCGCCGTGACGCAAGCAGAGGGCCCGGGAATAACTTCGACGGGCACATCGGCCTCACGCGCCGCCTCGACCAGCGCCTGGCCGGGATCGGACACGCTCGGCATGCCGGCGTCCGAGGCAAAAGCGAGGGTCTCCCCCGCCAGCAGACGGTCGACCAGGCCGGCGGCGCGGCTGGCGATCACATTCTCGTCGCAACGGACAAGCGGCTTGGAAATGCCCAGGTGCATCAGTAGCTTTGACGTCACACGCGTGTCTTCGCAGCAGATGGCATCAGCAGCGGCAAAGGCCTCACCAACGCGCGGGGACAGGTCGCCCAGGTTGCCGATGGGCGTGCCGACCACATAGAGTTTGCCCGTATGGGCGCTGTTTTGCGTCATATCAACCTATTCAATCATGCCGCGCTCGAGCGTACCGAGCGCCGCGCGGGCGTCCCATGCTGCAATGCGCTTCTCGGTCTTCCACGTTTGGAAGAACCAACCGGCAGCCGGCGCAAACGAAGCCAGCTGGTTGGCGATAAACACGCGCTCGTAGGCATTGCGGCCCTCGGGCGTAACCGACGAGTTGGCAAAGATCGCCGCGCCCGACCATTCGCCCACCAGCACGGGGAACCCAGTCGAAATCGCTTCTTTAAGCTCGCGCTTGTTACGCGAAATCGCCGTCGTCAGCCCGCGAGGGCTCGTGATGTCGAGCGCATACTCGTCGCGGTAATGGTACAGGTGAAGGTCCATGTAGACGTTCTTGTACTTGGCGCCGCGCATAAAATGCTTCCACTCGCTGGGATGCCCCGACGACGAGAAGACGACGATCTTATCCTCGGGCATATACGAACGGACGAGCTCGTAGGCATCGCGATAGAAATTGCGCAGGTAGTGAGCGGGAATGCCATCCGTCATGGTGAAGAGGCTCTTGCGAACGCTCATCTGCGGCGTGTCCAGCAGCTCAATGCCCAGTAGGCTCTCGGCCTCGCCATAGCGATCGGCCAAGCGCTCGAGCACGTCGAGTGCGACATGGCGGCCGTTAGTGGACGAATGCCACTCGGCAACAGCCTCCGGCGTGGTGGGCGAATCGTTGGAATCGCCCTGGCCACCGGGCACAGTTGCCAGATCGAGCAGCACGCGGATGTCGTACTTGGCAGCCCACTCAATCGCGCGGTCGATGTAATCGACAACCGATATGTAGGAGGCATCGGACTCCTGTGAGCCAAAGGCATACCAGGGCACCGGCAGACGCACGGCATTGAGACCGATCTGCGCCATGCGACGAAAATCGTCCTCGCTCACAAACGTCTCGTAATGGCGGCGCATGCGCTCGTTATAGGCGGCGGTACCCATGGCCTCCTGTAGCTCGGCCGCGTTGGATGCACCGGTCGCCGCGTACAGCGACGGGGTCACCCAAGGCTCGGGAATAAACCAGCCAGAGAGATTAACGCCGAGTATCCTCTCCATCACTGCCCCCTTCGGATCATGCAGGTCGAACCCGCATCGTATTGCATAGGATAAGTATCGTTTTGAGTATACCCGCGTGTGCGGACAGGCGACCGAACGGTCTGTAAAGTGACGCGAAAGTGGAAGGAATGTCTGGGAGCAGACGAGCTCGGGATGGTGCGATGAGGTGTGTACGCGCGCCAGAGGCAGGCACCGGAAAGCATGTCCCGTTCTATCGCTCAATAATGGGGCGCATTTTCCGCAGAACCCTACATAAAAGAAAAGGACCCCTTTGCAGAGGTCCTAGTCAATTCAAGGTGGCGGGGAAGGGAATCGAACCCCTGACACGAGGATTTTCAGTCCTCTGCTCTACCA
>URBP01000098.1 GCA_900546105.1 uncultured Collinsella sp. | reverse complement strand
GCTCATGGCGGGCGAGACCGTTGGCGTCCATGCCAAGGTCATCGACCGTCCGGGCTACAAAGAGCTTACGTTCGAGCTTGACGACTAAGTTTTCACCCTTTTAACAATTCGATTCCTCTCTTAGGCCACGGCGGGACCCATGTCTCCAGCCCGTCGTGGCCGCCCCTCTGTTTATCTTAGAAAGGCACCAACATGAACGAAGAACTCACTCAGCAGATCTGCGATTTTGCCAAGTCCGCTTACAACTATGACGGCGATGTGACCCCCGAGACGACGTTTGAGACCCTGGGCAAGGGCTCGATGAAGATGATCGCGCTGACTTCCATGATCGAGAACGAGCTCGATGCCGAGGTTCCCGTTCGCGAGGTCATGGTCATGAAGACCGTCGGCGAGCTTATCGAGCGCACTGCCGAAGAGATGGAGTAGCTGCCATGGACCTGATGCAGACCCTGCGCGAGCAGGCTGCCGCCAAGCCTATGCGCGTTGCTTTTCCCGAGGGCGAAAACGAGACCATGATGCAGGCGGTCGCAAAGATTGCCGCCGAGCATCTTGCCGATTGCGTGCTGGTTGGCGACGGCGGTAAGCTCAAGGAGCTTGCCGATGAGCGCGGCATCTCCCTTGACGGCATCGAGATTGTCGATGTGACCGATGAGGAGGCGAACGCCGCTTGTTGCGAGCGCTACCTTTCGCATCCGGATTGCAAGTTTAAGCCCAAGGGCGCCGCGCGCCGTATGACGCGTCCGCTTGAGCGTGCCCTGATTTTGCAGGTGCTCGGCGATGTCGACGTTATGTTCGCCGGTATCGATAACGCCACGGGCGATATTATCCTGGCGGGTCAGACCATCGTCGGCCTTGCCGACGGGGTGGACACCGTGAGCTCGTGCGGTATCGCCGACATTCCCAACTGGAACGGCGGCGAAGGTGGCCTTTTGGCTTTTGGCGATTCTGCCGTTTGCGTTGACCCCACGAGTGAGGAGCTTGCCTCGATCGCGATTTCGTCGAGCGAGACGGTACGCTCGCTGACCGGATGGGATATCCGTTGCGCGCTGCTTTCGCATTCGACTGACGGTTCGATGGACAATGAGCTTGTCGACAAAGTGCGCCGTGCTCGCGAGATTGCCAACGATCGCCGTCCCGACCTTGCCATCGACGGTGAGTTCCAGTTTGATTCGGCGATTAACCCCAAGGTTGCGGCCAAGAAGGTACATCGTGAGTCCGCTGTTGCGGGCCAAGCCAACGTGGTCATCTGGCCCGATATCAACGTGGGCAATATCGGCGTCAAGATTATCCAGAATCTGACCGGTGCCAATGCTTACGGCCCCATGCTTCAGGGCTTCAAGAGAATCGTGTGCGATTGCTCGCGCTCTGCACCCGTCGACGAGATCGTCGGCAACGTTGTGATGAGCTGCGTGCGCGCCCAGGCGCTTAAGGAGGCTTAAGATATGTCCGAAAATAAGACTCCCTGGCGCGTCCTGGTAATCAACCCGGGTTCCACTTCCACGAAGGTGGGCGTTTTTGAGGGTGATGAGTGCAAGCTCAGCAAGAACGTTGCGCACGATGCGAAAGACCTTGCCCAGTTCGACGGGGTTTCGGCTCAGATGCCGTACCGCTGCGATCTGATTCTTGGAGCACTGGGGGAGGCGGGCCTAAAGCTCGAGGACTTTGATGCATTTGTCGGTCGCGGCGGTGGCTTGCTTTCGCTGCCCGGCGGTACGTATGCCATCAATGAGATCATGCTCGAGCATGCCCGCATCGGCGCGAACGGCATTCAGCACCCGGCGCAGCTGGGTCCCCAGATTGCCCATGAGTTCGCCTTAAAGACGGGAAAGCCCTCTTTTGTGGTGAATCCTCCCGATACCGACGAGCTGTGCGACCTCGCACGTATGACGGGCATTAAGGGCGTGTATCGAAACGTGCACCTGCACGCCCTTAATCTCAAAGAGACCGCCATCCGCCATGCGGCAAAGCTCGGTCGCCCCTATGATGAGTGCAACTTCATCGTTTGCCATATCGGCGGCGGCATCTCTATCTCGGCTCATCTTAAGGGCAAGATGGTGGACGGCAACGACATCGTCGGCGGCGAGGGCCCCATGGCACCGACGCGCTGCGGATCGGTTCCCGCGATCGAGGTCGCAAAGTACACCGCGGAACACGGCCTTGATGTCGCCCGCGCCCATTGCATGAAGACCGGCGGTTTTGTCGATCTTTTGGGTACCTCCGATGCCATCGAGGTGTGCGAGCGTGCCGCTGCGGGCGATAAGGCCGCAGCTCGCGCCTGGGATGCAATGGTTTACCAAATCTGCAAGTGGATTGGCGAGATGGCTTGCGTGCTGAAGGGCGACGTCGACGGCATCTTGCTCGGAGGCGGCATGGTCCACAGCAAGGAGCTCGTTGCCTCGATTGAGGAGTGCTGCTCTTGGATCGCCCCCGTATCGGCTTATCCCGGCGAGTTTGAACTCGAGGCAATGGCGTCTGGCGCCTGCCGCGTGCTCGATGGTGTCGAGGAAGCGCTCGTGTACAGCGGAGAGCCCGTGTTCACCGGATTCAACGACTGATAGTGCTGTGTTTGGGGCGGCCGATGATGACGTCCGGCCGCCCCGACCCTTTTTCTAAGTGTAAGGATGGATCATGGATAAAACCAAGATCAAGTACCTGGTGGGCATTTATGCTGCCGCCATGTGCATTATGGGCATGTTGGTGCCCGTCCCCATCGTGGCCTCTGTTGCGGCGGCATTTCCCAACGAAAACATCGCTGCCGTCCAGATGATCATCGGCATCATCCCGTTGATGATGGCACTGTCCGCCATGCTCGTCTCTTCACAGCTTGCCTCTCGCGTGTCCAAGAAGAAGACGACGCTTGTCGGTCACGTTATCGTGATGCTGGCAGGCGCCTCGGTGCTGGTGTTCCACGACTCGCTCGGCCAGGTCTTAGCGGCTTCTGCTGTCATGGGCCTTGGTCTCGGCGCCGTGCAGAATTCAACGGACGCTCTTATCGCGGATTACTTTGGCGGAAAGCAGCGCTCGTTTGTCATGGGCATCTACTCCACTTTTGTTGCACTTGGCGGCATTATCTGGACGATGGTTTCCGGCATCTTGGGTTCTGCCGAGTGGTTCCACAGCTATGCGGCGTACTTCATCATGATCGTGTTTATTGTCATTGAGGCTGTTTGCCTTCCCGAGGGTCATCTTGAGCCCAAGCGCAAGGTCAACGTGTTCGCCAATATGCCTAAAGAGGTCGCGATTATCACGCTCATGAGCTTTGTGTTCGTACTCACGTTCCAGCTCTTCAGCTCTAACGTCTCGCTGCTTGTTGTGGGTCGCGGCTTTGGCGGTACCGTGGAGGCCGGTCTTGCCTCTACTGTTATGACCGTTGCCGGTATTGCGGCTGGTCTTTTGGTCGGTCCGCTGTTTGCCAAGTTTAAGAACCTGGCCATGCCGATCGCGTGGGGCGTGACGCTCATTGGCCTGGGCCTGACGCTGATTGCGCCCGCCTTTATGGTGCTGTGCGTTGCGGGCTTTGTCGTCGCGCTGGGCAAGGAGACCTACGTGCCGCTGGAGGGCAATTTTGCCGCCGGCAACTCTGCCCCCGAGGGACGTGCGTTTAACCTCGCCATTGGCATGGCGGGCATCAACTTTGGCATGGCACTGTCTCCCATTGTGTTTGAGGCCGTAACGTCGCCGTTTGGTGCAACGATTGACCAGAAGTTCATCGCCGGCATGATCGTCTGTGCGGCGTGTGTCGTCTTTGGCGCCATTAAGTATCGCAAGCTCACCCCGGCCCAGCTTGCCGAGGCCGAGAAGATGGCGGCCGGCGGCGAGGCAGAGTAGCCGTTCTAGTAGTTGCTTTGCCGTACATCATGTTTTATCGGGGCCGCCGACATATGCCGGCGGCCCTCTTTCTATCAATGACTTTGAAAGGCTTACGGCTATGAAGTTACCTGTCAGGCGCGTTATCGGTATTCTCAACGGCTTCTTTAACCCGCTATTGCTCTGCGCGTTTCTCCCCATCATCGAAGGGGCGCCTGGCTTGGATCTGACGAGCCCCACGGGCTTTTGGGGACAACTCATCGTGGCCACGGTAATCGCCGAGGTTCTGAGCGCACTCCCGATGTTTGGCAAAACGGTCGGTATGTGCCTGAACTTTTTTGGTTTTGAGCAGGGGAGTACATCGCACAAGATCGCCGGTACGGTCATCGGTGCCACGCTCCTTTTTATGGTGATCGGTTTTGGCGAGATTGCCTTCCGGGGAGGATTCGGAACGATTGAAGGCCGTACGTTCTTCGCGCGTTGGGCAGGCCTTGTCACAAAGGGATGGGCTTTTGTGGTTATCGCCGGCGTGCTGCTGCCGGGGCTGTAGTCTTCCGAGCGTTTACAGTCCCGTTGCTCCGTCCGCCGGCATTCGACCGCAACATGTTGGTCAAGCATAATCTTTTGGATTCTTTTGGCGTGAGCGGCTTGGTTTTGGTAGGATTTGTCAGCGGCTTGACTAAGGGGGTTTTATAACTGCCATGCAGGTAGCCGTGTTGGTAACGTTTTACCGACTTGTCAAATACCCCTCATTTTTAATGCGTCTGCAAAATGACTAATTGCTTTGACCTGCTGAAACACTATATGTTGTGTTTGACCTAAAAAAAGAATACAGGATATAGATGCCTCTTTGTCGTATGATAGATGGCGGACAGAGAACGAAGACCTTAACTGCCTCTTTTGAACGTGTCCTTGAGCCGCTTGATCGGCTCTTGGGAATGTCCGCATGGAGGCTTATGGTTTATCGAGAACACAGATTGCGCGACGGCGCCGCAAGACGGGGGCAAGCCCTGCCGGGCATCGTTTGGCTCTGAAACGCAATGAGACTACGACGCGAAAGAGGCAAGAGGATGAAGATCATCAAGCGCAGCGGCACCGAGGTTGTCTTTGACATCGATAAGATCGTCAATGCGATTCGCGCCGCCAACTTGGAGGTCGAGGAGGGCTCTCGTCTTACCGACCGCCAGGTGGTTTATGCGGCGCAAAACGTCGCCGAGGCATGCGAGAACGCGGGCCACACCGTGTCGGTCGAGGAGATTCAGGATCTGGTCGAGGACGAGATCATGCGTCTCGACTGCTACGAGGTCGCTCGCCATTACATCATCTATCGCTATGTTCAGAGCCTGAAGCGCCAGAAGAACACGACCGACGACAAGATTCTGTCGCTCATCGAGTGCAACAACGAAGAGGTCAAGCAGGAGAACTCCAACAAGAACCCGACCGTCAATTCCGTTCAGCGTGACTACATGGCCGGCGAGATTTCCAAGGACCTGACTCAGCGTGTGCTGCTGCCCCAGGAGATCGTGGATGCTCACAATGAGGGTCTGATCCACTTCCATGATTCGGACTACTTTGCCCAGCACATGCATAACTGCGACCTGGTGAACCTGGAGGATATGCTCCAGAACGGTACTGTTATCTCGGGTACGCTGATTGAGAAGCCGCACAGCTTCTCGACGGCTTGCAACATCGCGACGCAGATCATCGCCCAGGTTGCTTCCTCCCAGTACGGTGGCCAGTCGATTTCGCTGACCCATCTTGCCCCGTTCGTCGAGGTGAGCCGTCAAAAGATTCGCGGCGAGGTCGCCCGCGAGCTCGAGGAGCTCGGCGTTTCCGCATCTCCCGAAAAGGTCCGCGAGGTTGTTGAGGACCGCCTGCGTGACGAGATCCGTCGCGGCGTCCAGACGATTCAGTATCAGGTCGTGACCCTTATGACCACCAACGGCCAAGCGCCGTTCGTGACGGTCTTCATGTATCTCAACGAGGCTCGCTCAGCGCAGGAGAAGCACGACCTTGCCATGATCGTGGAGGAGACGCTTCGTCAGCGCTACGAGGGCGTTAAGAACGAAGCCGGCGTGTGGATTACCCCGGCATTCCCCAAGCTTATCTATGTACTCGAGGACGATAACGTTCACGAGAATTCCCCGTACTTCTACCTGACCCAGCTGGCTGCCAAGTGCACCGCCAAGCGCATGGTACCTGACTACATCAGCGAAAAGAAGATGCTGGAGTACAAGGTGGACAAAAACGGCGAGGGCCATTGCTTCACCTGCATGGGCTGCCGCAGCTTCCTGACCCCCTACGTGGACGAGAACGGCAAGCCCAAGTATTACGGCC
>URBP01000097.1 GCA_900546105.1 uncultured Collinsella sp. | reverse complement strand
CCAGAGTATACCGTTACTCGGTAACGATAACCTCGCGGTCCTTGTAGAAACCGCAGCTGGGGCACACGTGGTGCGGAAGCTTGACAGCGCCGCAACGGGGGCACGTGGACTGAGCCGCAGCCGAGATCTTCATGTTGGCGGAACGACGGGTGTGAGTGCGGATACGACCCTGCTTTTGTTTAGGTACGGGCATAGTGACCTTCCTTATGAACTATCCAGTGTGGCGATTACGCGCAAGTAGCGATACTACCACAGTTTTACTCATCGAGCTTGAGATTCTTCAATGCTGCAAATGGATTTTCCGTGGCAGCGGCCCATTCTGCCTCTGCCTGGGCGGCGCAATCGCATTGCTCGACGTTGAGATTGCAACCGCAAGTGGGACACAGACCGCGGCAATCGGGCTTGCAGAGCACCACAAACGGCGTGTCCATAACGACCGCGTCGTTGATGGGCTCACCCAGATCCACGATGCGGTCCTCACCGAGGAGCTCATAGCCGTCCTCGTAGGCCTCGGGATCCTCGGGCTCCTCAAAGAGGTAGAACTCCTCGATCTCGCCGGCGATATCAAACGATGCAGGCTCCAGGCAACGGTCGCACTCGCCGGTGGCGTGCGCGCGGACCATGCCGGTAAGCAAAACACCGGTACCGGCATTGGTAAAGACAACGTCGTAGTCGATGCCGTCCTGCAGCTGGTACTCCTTCTCGCCCACCGTGTAGGTGGCGACATCGACCTTACCAGTCAGCGGATACGAATCACCAGGAAACTCGAGCTGCTCGGAAAGATCGACGGTAACGCTCGGGAACTCAGCCATTACCACTGACCATTCTGTTGGGCGGCACCCTCGTTGAGCTGCTGACGGCAACGGGTAACGGTGCCGGTCAGGCTCTTGAGGTTCTCCTCCAGGTGCGTAAAGACCTGCTCCGCGTAGTCCTCGGCAGCATAACGCGTCTCGCGCTCGTACTGCTGGGCACGATCGCGGATGTCGTCGGCCTGCTGCTGTGCTAAGCGGACGATCTCCTGCTCACCAGCAATGGTGAGGGCCTGCTGCTGAGCGTCGGCGATGATGGAATCGGCCTGAGCGGCGGCGGAAGCCATAAGCTCCTCGCGCTCCTTAAGGATACGGCGGGACTTCTGCCACTCCTCGGGATAGCTCATGCGGATCTCGTCGAGGATGTTGAAGAACACGTCGGCGTCGATGACCTTGAACTGAGCGTTCTTGCCGAAAGGCGGCTTGGCTTCCTCGATCAGCCCTTCGAGCTCATCGACCAAGCTGACGATCCTATCGCCAGGAAAATTCTCGCCCGGCATCCGGTCTCCTTTCATAGGTAACATATCATCGTGCTAGTTTACCACATGCCACCAGGCAATAAAAAACGTCACGAAAAGCGATGTCTGAGCGCTTCGACCACGTTGGGCGGAACAAACGTCGATACATCGCTGCCGAGTGAGGCGATCTGGCGAACGACCGAGCTCGAGATATAGCCGTACTGCGGCGCACTCATGACAAAGATGGACTCCAGCTCGTTATCCAAGCGATAGTTGAGATCTGCCTGCTGCAGCTCGTACTCAAAGTCGGTCATGGCGCGCAGGCCTTTGACCACGGCCCCCGCCCCCTGCTCACGAGCGAAGTCGACCAAGAGGCCGGTAAAGGGCAGGACCTCGACGCCGTCGATATCGCCGAGCGCCTCGCGGGCCAGCGCCACGCGCTCATCGAGCATAAACGTGGTGCCCACACCGTTTTTACCCTGCGACTCGGCAACAGCGACGATCACGCTGGGAAAGATGCGGCGGGCGCGGCGGATCACGTCGATATGGCCAAACGTGATGGGATCGAAGGTGCCCGGGACGATCACGCGGTTGATGGTGTCACTCATGGGCGTCCTCCTGAACCGTCGTGACATCGTTGTTGTCAGCATCGGTGCAGGCGCTATCGCCCTCACCATCGTCATCGCCGACCCAACGAAGCAGGTCGACCGAGGTAATGCCGTAGCGCTTCTCACGTACGATCTCAAAGCCTGCCGGATGCGCGCCCGCATCGGCGGCGGCATGCTCAAACAGGGCATAAGCGCCAGGTGCAAGCAGACCCTGCTGAGCCAGGTTCTGCAGCAGCACCTCGACTGGTTCGGCACCAAAAGCATAGGGAGGGTCGAGCAGGACCAGATCAAAAGGGCCGCCCGGCACACGACCGCGCGAGGCACTCACCAGCATGTCGCCCGTTACCACGCGCCAACGCGCACGGTCACGGCAGAGCGACTCGATATTCTTGGTAATGAGCCGCGCGGCATTCCGATCGATCTCGAACGTCGTAAGCGAGCGGGCCCCACGAGAGAGCATCTCGATACCCAGGGCACCGGAGCCACCAAAGGCGTCCAGAACACGAACCTCGTCCAAATCGAAGTCGAATGCCGACATGACCATAGATGCGCATGCCTCGCGCACGCGATCAGTCGTGGGGCGGGTGACATCGCGACCACGGGGCTCCTCGATCTTACGACCGCGCCATTCGCCGCCGATGATTCTCATCCTCCGCTGACCTCCTTAAAGATATGTCGATACCGCATGGCGACCGCATCGCGTAGGGGGCGCGTCGCCACAGAGTCAAGGTTGCAAGCATACCGCAAGAGCTCGACCGCGTCCAAATGGGCCCATTCGATCAATTCCTCGTCGGCGTCCAGGTCCACAAAGCGCAGGGTCACGCCGCCATGCTGACGGTAGCCAAGAATCTCACCCTCGTGGCGCAAACGCAGATCCATCTGGGCGAGCGTAAAGCCGTCCGAGGTTTTTTCGAGCGACTGCAGGCGATCTTGTGCTGCCGAAGCGCCGCCGTTGCCCTTGGAGTGCGTCATGACCAGGCACGTGCCCGACACGCTGCCGCGGCCCACGCGCCCGCGCAGCTGGTGCAAGGCCGCCAACCCAAAGCGCTCGCCATTCTCGATGACCATGACGGTGGCGTTGGGCACGTCGACGCCCACCTCGACCACCGTAGTCGAGACGAGAACGTCGATCTCGCCACGCTTGAAGGCATCGATAACCTGGTCCTTCTCCCCCGCTGGCATGCGGCCGTGAAGGCGCTCGATGGCAAGACCCGGCAACGCCAGACGCAGGCGATCGAGCTCGGTCGCCGTATCGTGCAGCGGCACGGGGACCGTCACGCGGCCCTCGTCGTTGCGGGCGATACCGGGCACGTCCTCCAGATCATCGGCCGAGTCACTCGGCTCCACGAGCGGGCATATCACGTAGGCCTGCTGACCCTTTTCATGCGCCTCGCGGATGGCGCCATAGGCAAGGTCGCGGCTCGACTCGGTAAGCACGCGTGTCGTCACGCCAGCGCCAGGGACGGGCCGATGGCGGATGATGCTCGTGTCCAGATCGCCGTAGACCGAAAGCGCCAGCGTACGTGGGATGGGCGTTGCCGTCATAACGAGCAGATCGGCACCGGGTCCCTTCGCACGCAGGGCGTTGCGTTGGCCGACGCCAAACCGGTGCTGTTCATCGATGACCACGAGCGACAGATGCTTGAACGCAACGTCATCCGAAAGCACCGCGTGGGTGCCAAAGAGGACGTCGAGCTCGCCCGATTCCAGACGGGCATGGATCCGCTCGCGCTCGGCCGCCGGCGTGGCACCCGTCAGGAGCGCCCAGGTCATGCCAGCCTGCGAGAGCAAGGGGCCGGTCTTATCGGCATATTGACGCGCCAGCACGCCCGTAGGCGCCATAACGCAGGCCTGCGTGCCGCTATCGGCAGCCACAGCCAGCGCGCAGGCGGCAACAGCGGTCTTGCCGGTACCGACATCGCCCAGCAGCAGGCGGTTCATCACGCGCCTGCCATCGCACATATCGCGCAGGATATCTTGGAACGCGGCCTCCTGCTCGTCGCTCAGCGAAAACGGCAGGGCCTGCTTGAGCGCGGCCAGGTGCTCGCCCGCGGCGTGGGTGTAGGGCACCACATCGACCAGGCCGCCGTCGTTGCGCAGGCGCAGCGCCAACTGCAGGTAGAGGCACTCCTCGTAGGCAAGCCGTGCGCGCGCGATATCGCGTTCAGCCATGCTCGAGGGAAAGTGGATCGATCGCAACGCACGGGCATTGCTCATCAGGCGACGCTTAACGCGTAAGCGTGCCGGAATGGGATCAAAGGGATTGCCGATGACCTCGAGCGCGCCACTTACGATGCGGCGCATCCACGCCTGGCTCACGCCATCACTCACATAATGGACCGGCAGGATAGTTCCCGCGGCACGTCCCTCCTCGAGCTTTTCGAAATGCGGAGAGGCCATCTGCTTAAAGCCGTAGGCAAACTCGACCTTACCCATCACAGCCAGGCGGTCGCCCTGCTTAAGCTGCTGGGCAATCCAGGGCTGGCGGAAAAAGGCGACCTGCAGCACGCCCGTCTCATCAACGAGTGAGACCTCGGTCACCTGCATGCGCGGACGCGGCTGCTTTTGGACGATACGGTCGACCGTGGCGATGATGGTGCACACGGTACCGATGGGCGCCATCTCGATGGACCAGGAGCGCGTAAAGTCCAGGTATCGATGAGGGATATGGAGAAGGAGGTCCCCCACCGTCCGAATTCC
The DNA here is from genome assembly GCA_900546105.1 of uncultured Collinsella sp. Classification (GTDB taxonomy): domain Bacteria; phylum Actinomycetota; class Coriobacteriia; order Coriobacteriales; family Coriobacteriaceae; genus Collinsella. The sequence goes on along the minus strand of URBP01000097.1, from coordinate 1,964 downwards.
CAGACGGCGAAGGGCCTCCTCACGTTTACCCGAAACATATTTGAGTCGCGCGATATCCTCGTCGAGCGCATTGCTCTGGGCAAAGCGCTCCGAGACGCGCGGCACGGAGCACAGTTCGGACATAGGCAGTTGCCTACTCGATCGAGAAGATCACGGGATAGAGCGGCTGCTCGCCACGATGGGCGTCGATCTCCAGATCGGGCTGAGCCTCCTCGATAGCGTCGACGATCTCCTGGAAGGCCTCATCGGACAGCTCCTCGCCGGCCAGAATCGTCAGCGCGTCGCCCTCCTCTTCCTCCTGCATACGGTTGATGCAATCGAGCGTGACCTGCTTCACGTCGGAGCCGACCACGTCGATGGAGCCGGCGATGATACCCATGACGTCACCGGAGTGAATCGGAGAGCCGTCAGAGGCGCTGGAATCGCGCACGGCGCGGGTGACCTCGCCATCGCGGACCTCGCTGATGGCGTCGACCATGGCGGCGACGGCGTCCTCGAGCTCGGAATCGGGCAGGACCGCGAACAGCGCGGAGAAGGCCTGAGGAACGGTCTTGGTGGGAACGACGGCGACCTTCTTGTCGGTGCAGGCTGAGGCAGCGGCCTCAGCGGCCATGCGGATGTTGCCGTTGTTGGGCAGAATGATGACCGAGGTCGCGTTGACCTGGTCGACGGCGCCCAGCAGGTCTGCGGTCGAGGGGTTCATGGTCTGGCCACCCGAGACGATCACGTCGACGCCGAGGGACTTGAGGATGTCTGCCTCGCCGGACCCAGCGGCAACGGCGACAAAGCCCAGGGCCTTCGCGGGCTCGGCGGCCTTTTCCTGATCCTCGTGGATCTTGGCGGTACGGTCGTGGGCCTCCATCTCCATGTTGTGGATAAAGACCTCATAGATCTGACCGAGCTGCAGCATGTGCTCGAGCACCAAGTTGGGGGTGTTGGAGTGCACATGGATCTTGTAGTCGGGATAAGCGCCCACGAGCAGCTCACAGTCGCCCATGGAGCCTAGGAACTTAAGGCACTCGTCCTCGTCAAACGGGGCGTCGGCCTTAAAGAGGAACTCGTTGCAGTAGCGGAACTCCGAGCCCTCCCAGTCGTCGTTGGCTTCGATCTCAACACGACCAAGGGCCGCGTCGCGGGCAGAGCCTGCGGAATCAAACGTGGCGGAGAAATCCTCGACCACGGTGCTGCGGCCAAGCGCGGCGGCAACAAAGTTCTCAAGGAAGATGGCAAAGCCGAAGGCGCCGGAGTCGACCACGCCGTTCTCTTTGAGGACGGGCAGCAGGTCGGGCGTGCGGGCGACAGACTGATATGCCTCGACGACGATGGCATCGAGCGCGTCCTCGGCCGAGAACTTCTTCTTCTCGCACTCGTCGGCCTTGGTCGAGACATCGCGCAGCACCGTGAGGATCGTGCCCTCGATAGGCTTGCGGACGGCCTGGAAGGCGACCTTGACGGCACGACGGAACGCATAGGCGATGTTGGCGGACGTAATGGGCTCGTCGGCGGAGACAAGACCCTCAGCCACGCCGCGAAGAATCTGCGAGGTAATGACGCCGGAGTTACCGCGGGCGCCCATCAGGGAGCCGTGGGTGATGGCGCCGGCAATGGCCTCCATGTCGGCGTCGGCGGGAAGGGCGGAGAGCTCCTTGGTCACCGAGGTGAGCGTGAGCGACATGTTGGTGCCGGTGTCACCGTCGGGCACGGGGAAGACGTTGAGCTTATTGATCTCCTCGGCCTTGTCGGAAACGGCAGCCGCAGCGATCGGAAAACAGGTGCGAATGGTCTTTGCAATCATGGGTATTTGAATCTCCGTTTTCGGATGCTAGTTCAGACGGCTCTTGAGCGCGTCGATATGGATGCCGATCTTAAGGCTGGCGGGATCGATCTGGGCGATCTCCTGCAGGGTGAAGGCAACGGAGCTCGAAAGATTGTGGCAGACGGACTTCATGTTGACGCCGTTCTCG
>URBP01000096.1 GCA_900546105.1 uncultured Collinsella sp. | reverse complement strand
CCGAATGTCTCAATCTGTAACAGTTACCCGGCAAAAACAGGTCTAACTGTTACAGATTTAGACATTCGAAACCGACTGATAGGTTCATCTCAATCTGTAACATCTAGACCCCAAAACGGTCCCTAGATGTTACAAATCGAGACAGAAAATCTCTCCCTGACTTTAAATCTCAATCTGTAACACATAGGACCGATTTTCCCCTCTAACAGTTACAAATCAAGACAAACGAAGGACCCAGCTGGCAAACGTCTCGATCTGTAACATCTGGAACCCAACTCTTCTGCTTACTGTTATAGAACGAGACAAACCTCTGACGCCAGGGGCGGCAGACGAGGTTATCGACGTTACTGAGTCTCCCCTCGCCTGCCGTTGGCGGGTGTTGCGGGGCTGTTCACCGCATTGCCGCCGCGCTGGGGGTTTGCAGACCGTAGGATAGTCTTATTGACAGCCTGTCAACTCGTCTGGGAGGCACTGTGGCAGAAACGTTTGATATCGCGATTGTCGGCGCGGGCATCACCGGATGCGCCATCGCGCGGCAGCTCGCGCGCTATGACCTGTCCATTTGCGTGGTCGAGGCAGCGAACGATATCGCGCTGGGGGCTTCGAAGGCCAACGGCGGCCTGGTGCACGCCGGCTACGATCCGGCGCCGGGCACCGTAAAGGCGCAGGTCAACGCCCGTGGCTGCGATTTGTACGGTACGTGGGCGCAGGAGCTCGGCTTTTTGTTCCGCCGCACCGGTTCGATGGTGCTAGGCTTTAACGACGAGGACCGTGCGCAGCTGGAAAAGCTGCGCAGCAACGGCCTTGCCAACGGCGTGCCCGAGCTGTCGATCGTCGGACCCGACCGCATCCACAAACTGGAGCCGCGCGCCAGTGCCCAGGCGACGTGCGCGCTGTGGTGCCCCTCGACTGGATTTGTCGACCCGTTTGAGGTCGCCATCGCCGCGCTGGAGAACGCCGTGGCCAACGGGGTGACGTTTATGCGGTCCGCGTCGGTGGAAGCGATTGAAGTCGCAGGCTCGGGCGACGACGTGCGCTTTACGTTGGCGACCCCCACTGGCAACGTGCGCTGCCGCTACCTGATCAACGCCGCAGGCAACGGAGCTGCGGACATCTCGCATATGGCAGGCGCCGAGGAGTTCCAGATGGTCTGGCGTCAGGGCAACATCGTGGTGCTGGACAAGGAGCCGCGCACGCTCATGCCGCTTTACCCCGTGCCGACGCCGGTGTCGAAGGGCGTTATCGTGACGGGTACCGTGCACGGCAACACCGTGATCACCGCGACGGCCGCTGTGCGCGAGCCGGGCGACACGCAGACCTATGCGGGCGACGTCAACGCGCTGCTGACCGGCGCGCGCAAGCTGGTGCCCGACCTGGACACACGCCGCGTGGTGCGGGCGTTTGCCGGCGGGCGCCCGGTCATTCAGGGTACGAACGACTTCTTTATTGGGCAGTCGGCCGTGGTGCCGGGGCTTTTCCAGGCGGCGGGCATTCAGTCGCCGGGTGTGGCGAGCGCACCGGCCATTGCCGAGCGCATGGAACTTGTGATGCGTGAGGCGGGCGTGGAACTGCACGAGCGGGCGGACTGGAACCCGATTCGCCGCGCGCCGGACGATTTTGACCGCGTACCACTGGCGCGCAAGGAGGAACTGATCGAGTCCGATCCCGCGTGGGGCCAGATTGTCTGCCGCTGCGAGACGGTGCCCGAGGCCGAGATTGTTGCCGCGATCCGGCGCCGCCCGGGCGCGGTTTCGGTCGAGGGCGTCAAGCGCCGCTGTCGTGCCGGCATGGGCCGGTGCCAAAGCGGCTTTTGCCAGAGCCGCGTGGTGGCGATTCTGGCGCGCGAGTTGGGCTGCGACCCCAGCGAGGTATTACTGGAGGACGCCGGATCTTGGTTGGTTGAGGGACCGCTGAAGGGGGTGCGCTAGGATGGCGACGCTTGATATGCGCGACGAACGCGCGGAGGCCGGAGCCGTAGCGTCGGTAGCAACGCAGGCCTTCGATGTGGTCGTCATCGGAGGCGGCCCCGCCGGCATGGCCGCCGCGCTGGCCGCGCATAAGGCCGGAGCGCGCGTGGCCATCGTAGAGCGTGAGCAGCACCTGGGCGGCATCCTCCGCCAGTGCATCCACCCCGGCTTTGGCCTTTCGCACTTTAAGCAGGAGCTCACAGGTCCCGAGTACGCGCAGCGCTTTATCGACCAGGTGCGCGCGACCGACATCGCGCTTTTCTTGGACAGCATGGTGCTTGGGATTGATTCAGGCGAGTCCACGGAAGACGCCACACTCCACACCGTCACGCTCATGAATCCCTCCGGTATGCTGCAGCTCACCGGGCGCGCGGTCGTACTTGCCATGGGCTGCCGCGAGCGCACCCGCAGCGAGATCAAGATTCCCGGCAGCCGACCTGCCGGCGTGTTTACGGCGGGCTTGGCGCAGCGATATATCAATATCGAAAACCTCAAGCCCGGCTCGCGCGCCGTCATTTTGGGCTCGGGCGACATCGGGCTTATCATGGCGCGCCGCTGCACGCTTGAGGGGATTTCCGTCGAGGGCGTGTACGAGCTCATGCCGTACGCCAACGGTCTGCGCCGCAACGTCAAGAACTGCTTGGACGACTTTGGTATTCCGCTGCACCTGTCCACCACCGTCACACGCGTGATCGGGCACGACCGCTTGGAGGCCGTCGAGGTGAGTCAGGTCGACGAGCACCTGGCGCCCATTCCGGGGACCGAGCGCGTTGTTCCGTGCGACACGTTGCTGCTTTCGGTGGGCCTGATTCCCGAGAACGAGCTTTCGGTTGCCGCGGGCGTGGAGCTTGACCCGCGCACGCGCGGCGCCGTGGTGGACCAGAGCCTACAGACGGGCGTGCCGGGCATCTTTGCCTGCGGCAACGTTCTGCACGTGCACGACCTGGCCGACAACGTGACATCCGAGTCCGAGAGGGCTGGCACAGCTGCAGCGGCGTGGGCGCTGGGCGGCGACGCCGCCGCGGACGCTACGGGCACGGACTGCGAGCTCACCGTCTCCCCTGCCGGCATTGCGGGCTACGCGCTGCCGGGACGCATTACGGCTGTGGCACTCACCAAGCTCAACTTCCGCGTGCGCCGACCGGTCGACGCCGCCCGCGTGCGCATCTTAGCCAACGGCGAAGAACTGTTTGCGGGCAAAGTCCGCCCGTTTAAACCGAGCGTCATGGAAAGCTTCCCGCTGCCGGCAAAGGTCATCAAGCAGGCGTTCGACCTGGGTGCCAGCGAGATTGTCCTATCCGTCGACCCCATCGAGGAGGCATAAACTATGAGCGATAACGTGATCGAAACGCTGCAGTTCAACTGCACCACCTGCCCATCCGAGTGCCTCCTGACCGTAGAGGTGGAGCGCGATGCCAACGGCGCCGTGGCAGAGGTGCGCTCCGTGACCGGCAACAGCTGCCCACGCGGTGATAAATTCGCGCATCAGGAACTCACCTGCCCCATGCGCGTGCTCACCACCACCGTGGCGGTATCCGGCGGCGATGAGGCGCTGCTGCCCGTGCGCACGGCCGAAGCCATCCCGCTGGCACTCCACGCCCAAGCCATGGACCTCATCCGAGGTCTAGTCGTCAACGCCCCCATCCGCATGGGCGACGTCGTGCTGGAGAACCTCCTCAACACCAACATCGACCTCATCGCCAGCATGGACATCGACCCCGCCTAAGCAGCTAATTTGGGACGGGGCTCTTTTTAGCTACCCCGTTCCCTTCCTTTCGGTTGCAAAAGCGCTCTCTTGGCTGCTATCGGATTTGCACCATTTCAAAACTATGCCGGATTACGGGGCTGATTCGGAGACCCCCATCCATACCGGCATTTTTCGATTTTTGATAAGCCGTCTACCTGCGGTTTTAATTTCGCGATTTTTCCCATGGTCAAGTAATACAGGTCCAGCCCCGTAATCCGCCATAGTTTTGAAAGCATCTAATTCGGGACGGGCCTCTAATGACTACTTTTACCTATCATTCCGCATGTTTGATGCAGCTAAAATAGCCCCGTCCCAAATTGACTACGCCGGCATTGGGGATACCATGGTGGCAACCTAGCGAAAGGACGATGTATGGCACATGTCGATGACCAGCGTGTGGCGCGCGTGCTCGATGCGCTCGAGGCTCAGCACCCCGGTGCGCAGCTGCTCGTAAACGACCCGTGGTCGATTTACTATCTGACCGGCTTTTATGCCGATATGTTCGAGCGTTTTTGCGGTGTGCTGCTCGCGCGCGATGACGAGCCCGTGATCTTGGTCAACGCGCTGCATCAGTTGCCGGAGTACGACAATGCCCGCGTCGCCTATCACACCGACACCGAAGTCGTGACAGACGCTATCGCTCGCGAGGTCGATCCGACCAAGCCGCTTGGCATCGACACCGTCATGCGTTCCGGCTTTTTGATGCCCCTTATGGAGCGCCATACCGCGAGCGAGTTTTTCCTAGGCGATTTTGCCGTCACCGCTTCACGCACCCACAAGGATGCCGCCGAGCAGGAGCTCATGCGCATGTCCTCGGCCGCCAACGACGCCGTGATGGTCGACGCCATCAAGCTCGTTCACGAGGGCGTAACGGAGCGCGAAATTGCCGACCAGATGCTCGGCCTGTACCGCAAGCACGACTGCGAGGGCTTTAGCTTTCCGCCCATCGTGAGCTTTGGCGCCAACGCCGGCGATCCGCATCACGAGCCCGACGACACCGTACTCAAGCGTGGCGACGTGGTGCTGTTCGACATTGGCGGACGCCGCTGCAACTACTGCTCGGACATGACGCGTACATTCTTTTGGGGCGAGCCGGACGAGGAGACGGAGCGCATCTACGATATCGTGCGCCGCGCCAACGAGGCCGCCGAGGCGCTCATCGCGCCGGGCGTGCGCATGTGCGATCTGGACCGTGCCGCGCGCGACGTGATTGAGGACGCTGGCTACGGCAAGTACTTCACGCATCGCCTGGGCCACTCGATCGGCCTGCAGGACCACGAGCCGGGCGACGTTTCCCTTGTCAACGAGCAGGTCGTAGAGCCGGGCATGACGTTCTCTATCGAGCCGGGCATCTACCTCCCCGGCCGCACCGGCGTCCGCATCGAGGACCTGTGCCTGGTTACCGAGTCCGGCGTCGAGATCCTCAACGCCTACCCCCACGACCCAGTCAGCCTAGACTAGCCTGGTCCCCAAGCCCCCAAACTAAGTTGCGGTGGAATAGTTCCTGGATGGGCTGCTAGAACCCAAAAACAGGAACTATTTCACCGCAACTGATGAGGGAATGGGTTAGCGGAGCAGGCCCGCTACTTCGCCGGCCAGGGTGATGGTGCCGGCTGCTACGAAAGGCTCGCCCGCGGCATCGAGGGCTGCGAGGGCCTCGGATACGCTGGGATACACACCCGCGAGCTTATCGGCGTCCACCAGGGCAGCGAGCTCCTCCGCCGGCAGCGCGCGGTCGGAATCGGTCTGAGTCACAACCACGCGCGGGAAAGCCGGGATCAACACGTCGACGATGCCCGCCACGTCCTTGTCGGCCAGCGCGGCGCACAGCAGCGTGGGGCGGTTCTCCACGCACGGATCGATCTCGTCCAGTGCGCTCACAAAGTTCTCGCAGCTCTGGGGGTTATGACAGGCATCAATCAGCTTGAGCGGATCGGTCCCCAGCACGTCAAATCGGCCCGGCGTGGGGCAGCCCATAAGCGAAGCGTCGAGCGCCTCATGGTCGAGCTCGCGACCCAAATACCCCTCGCACAGCATAATCGCGCACGCAGCATTCTGCGGCTGATAGGCCGGCTTAACCATGCTCGACGTATAAATCGCACGCGGCGTGGTGCAGCTAAACTCCACCGTATCGCCCACGTGTGCCGGAAGTTTGGTCGTCGTATGGCTCACCACGAGCGGCACAGCGCCGCACTCTCGGCAACGGGCATCCATCACACGCTGAACGCTCGGCTCATGCGTGCCCTCGCCCAGCACAACCAGGCGCCCGGGTTTGATGACCGCGGCCTTCTCCCCCGCAATGGCCTCGAGCGTGTCGCCCAAAATACGCGTGTGATCGAGCCCAATGCCCGTAATGGCAACGGCGACGGGATCGGTCGCACTCGTGGCGTCCCAACGGCCGCCCATGCCAACCTCGAGCACGGCAACATCCACGCGAGCCTCGGCAAACACCACAAGAGCAGCAGCCGTCAGCAGATCAAACGGCGTGATGGTATAGGCGCGCTCCCCCGCCGTCACACGACGGGCATTCACGCGATGCCCCGCCTCGACGGCGGCAGAAACGCCACGGGCGAATGCCTCATCGCTCACGACACATCCATCGACTTCCATGCGCTCGGGATAGCGTACCAGCTGTGGCGACGTATACAGCGCGGTCTTGAGCCCCTCACCACGAAGAATGGCAGCCGAAAAACGCGTAGTCGAAGTCTTGCCATTGGTGCCGGCAACCTGAATGCAATCAAAGTACTCGTCCGGACGTCCCAGCTCATCGAGCATATCGACAACCGTCTCGAGCAAAGGACCAGCATCCCCGGAAATCCGCCCCGTATCAGCAGCCAGCCCAACAGCCTCATCAAACGAAAGCAAATCAAACTCAAAAGGAACGGTATACAAGCCGGAACGCTTAGGCATTTTTAGAACCGCCATTCATAGAAAAATAAAACAGTATAGGTTGAGGATAGTCAGCGAAAACGCCTCTGATGAGCCAAGGTGCCGTG
>URBP01000095.1 GCA_900546105.1 uncultured Collinsella sp. | reverse complement strand
GGGTTTGGCGGGAGCGGTCTTCCTGTTCCTCGGCCGAAGAACGGAAGCCCTGTCAACCCTCAGCTGGACCACGTTGGGCATGCTCATGGTCAATCCGCACATGTCACGCAGTTTCGGATTCGCATTGTCATGCGCCGCCGTACTTGGCATCGTACTGTTCGCAGGACCGTTAGGCGCATGGCTCACACCGATCATGCCGGCATTCATCGCGCAAACCATGGCCATGACCATCGCCGCGCAACTCTTCACCCTGCCGATCCAAGTGCTTATCGAACCAGAACTGCCGGTCTACTCCATTCCAGCCAATCTGGTCGTCGCACCCTTCGTGGGATTCTCCACACTTGCCGGACTCGCCAGTCTCGCCATCTCATGGATACTGCCAAGCCTCGGGTTCATATTCGCCAGCCTCGCCTCATGGGGCACCGCCATCATGGAATTCATGGCCCTCAACCTCGGATCAGGAGACCACGCCACCATTCCATGGACCGGAGACGCAGGCGGCGCGCTACTGATCATCCTCGTCGAAATCATCGGATACACGACCGCACGATTCGCCGCATCACCACAACGGAACCAAACCTGCCGGGCCGACGCCTCATACACAATCCGATCGAACGGGCGAAGGCATGGGGCGAACGAACCCACAACGCGCTCAAAACCATGAAATGGAACGAATGAATCTTGTCCACCGATACAGCGAGATTGAATACTATGCCGAAACCATCCGCAACAACGCCCTTCCACCTCATCTACGGAGGCGACCCGTACCTCAACGAGCAGACCGTACGCGACCTGCGCCACCAAGCGCAACGCAAACACCCCGACGCGGAAACCATCGAACTCGACGCAACCAACGCCGATCATTACGCCTTCGACGAAGCGGTAAGCCCATCACTGCTCTCCGAACGATCAATCGTCATCGTATCCAACCTGCAAAACGCCGACGACAAACTCGGCGAAACCATGGTCGCCTACTGCAAGCAAGCCGTCAACAATCCAGCCGAAGCCAGCATCGTCATCTGCCAACACGAAGGCGGCATCAAAGGCAAACGACTCATCGACCAACTCACCAAAGCCGGAGCCGTCAAAGAAACCGTAGCCGACCTCAAAAAAGCCGAAGCGAAACTCAACTTCACCATACAATGCTTCGAACGACGCAACCGACGCATCGAACCCATGGCCGCACAACAACTCGTGGCCGTACTCGGCGACAAAACCGGCGAACTCGCAGCCATGGCAGGACAACTCTGCTTCGACTTCGACGACAATCCCATAACATTGGAACGCGTCAACCAATACCTCACAGCAAATCCCCAAGTAGACGGCTTCCGTGTCGCCGACCTCGCACTCTCCGGACGTGCCGCCGACGCCATCATCGCCATGCGCGCCTCAATAGAACAAGGCACCGCGCCAATCGCACTCATCGGAGCGCTCGCCATGAAACTACGCACCATGGCCAAAGCCTCAGCCGTACGCTCCGGCACCATCAGCGAAGCGGAAGCGAAAACCAATTCATGGGTGCTGAAAAACGCCACCAGACAGCTCTCCGGATGGACCTCCGACGGCATGAGACGATGCATCCAAATGCTCGCATGGGCCGACGAACAAAGCAAAACCAACGGATCGGACCCTGTCTACGCGCTGGAACGATCCATCGAACTGATCAGCAGCAAAGGACGAACTAACTAACATGAGCGAGGCAACCATTACTGACGCCAACGAAAACACCAGCGAAGGCACTGCCAAAACCGTCACCGTCGAAGCGACAACCGGCGAAGCCATGCGCGAACTCGGCAAACAAGTCGCACACCTCACCCACGGCGGAGACGTCATACTCCTCTCAGGGCCACTCGGCGCAGGAAAAACCACCTTCGCACAAGGCTTCGGCGCAGGACTCAACATCAGTGAACCCATCGTCTCGCCAACCTTCACCATCGCACGCGAACTCAAAGGCCTCGGTGCGGAATGCCTCCCACTTATCAATCTGCTCGGCAAACTTATCGGCGTCGACCATGCGCAGCACGTCGGCGGCCAGTGTCCAGCGGTCCATGTTGTTCAGGCGCAGCATGTCGAACGGCGTTGTCGTGGAGCCTTTCTCCTCGTAGCCGTGGACGCGGAAGGCATCGTGGCCGGGGCGGTTCCAGATCAGGCGGCGAATCGTGCCGGCATAGGCGTGGAACGCGAAGAGGACGGGCTTCTCGCCGCAGCCGAACAGCTCAGCCCAGCGCTCGTCGCTGAGAGCCTGGTCGTTCTCGCAGACGTTCTGGATCTTGAGCAGATCGACCACGTTGACGAACCATACCTTGATGCCCAGCTCGCGCAGCATGTCGGTTGCAGCCAGAGCCTCGAGCGTCGGCACGTCGCCGCAGGTGGCGACCACGACATCGGCCTCGGCGAGCGAATCGGCGGTCGATGCCCACTCCCAGGTCGCAACGCCCTCGGCGAGCTCCGCCTTGGCCTCGTCGACCGTCTGGAAGGTCGGAGCAGGCTGCTTGCCGCAGAAGATGGCGTTGACGCAGTCGGTGGACTGGTAGACGCGCTCGGCAACGGCAAGGGCCATGTTGGCGTCGGCCGGATAGTAGGCATTCACGATGTGCGTGTCGTTGGCCTTGTTGAGCAGCAGGTCGATAAAGCCGGGGTCCTGGTGCGAGAAGCCGTTGTGGTCCTGACGCCAGACGTGGCTCGACAGCAAAATGTTAAGGCCGCTGATGGGGGCACGCCACGGAATCTCGCGCTTGGTAGCCTCGAGCCACTTGCAGTGCTGGTTGACCATGGAGTCGACCACATGGACAAAGCTCTCGTAGGAGCTCCACACGCCGGAGCGGCCGGTGAGCACGTAGGCCTCGAGGAAGCCCTCGCACTGGTGCTCGGACAGCTGCTCGACGACCTTACCGGAGCCTGCCAGCAGCTCGTCGTTGGCCTCGTCCTCGTAGAAGCCGGCGTCCCACTGCTTCTTGGTCACCTTGTAGGCAGCCTGCAGGCGGTTGGACGCGGTCTCGTCGGGACCGAAGATGCGGAAGTCATCCATGTTCTTGGCCAGAACGTCGGCAGTGTACTCACCAAAGACGCGGGCGGCCTCGGTGGAGCCCCAGCCATGACCATTAGTGTCGACGGGGACCTCGTAGGCATGAATATCGGGCAGCTCGAGCTCGCGACGCACCTTACCGCCATTCGCGTTGGGGTTGGCGCCGATGCGCAGCTCGCCGGTCGGCATAAAGGCCGTCACCTCGGGGCGCACCTGGCCCTCGGGCGTAAAGAGCTCCTCGGGCTTGTAGGAACGCAGCCACTCGCGCAGCACGCGGAAGTGCTCGTGGGTGTCCTTGGCACTCGCCAGCGGCACCTGATGCGCGCGCCAGGAGTCCTCGGTCTTCTTGCCGTCGATCTGCTTGGGGCAGGTCCAGCCCTTGGGCGTGCGGAACACAATCATGGGGTAGGCCGGGCGGACCACGGTCTCGCCTGCGGCGGCCTGGGCCTGCGCGGTTGCCTTGATGTCACAGATCTCATCGAAGACCTGCTCAAACAGGGCAGCGAAACGCGCATGAATGCTTGCGTGGCTCTCGTCGTCAAAGCCGGCGACAAAGAAGTGCGGCTTATAGCCCATGCCCTCAAAGAACTTGGTGAGCTCTTCGTCGGACACGCGGGCGAGGATGGTGGGGTTGGCGATCTTGTAGCCGTTGAGGTGCAGGATCGGCAAAACGATACCGTCGGTTGCCGGGTTCACGAGCTTGTTGGATTGCCAAGAGGTCGCGAGCGGGCCGGTCTCGGACTCGCCGTCGCCCACCACGGCCACGGCCAACAGGCTCGGGTTGTCCATGACGGCACCGTAAGCGTGGCTGAGCGTGTAGCCGAGCTCGCCGCCCTCGTGGATGGAACCGGGCGTCTCGGGCGCAAAGTGGCTCGGGATGCCGCCGGGATAGGAGAACTGGCGGAAGAACTTCTGCAGGCCGGCCTCGTCATTGGTGATGTCGGGGCGGATCTCACGGTAGGTGCCATCGAGCAGCGACTGGGCGGTGCCAGCAGGGCCACCGTGGCCCGGGCCCATCAAGAAAATGGCGTTCTGGTTGTGGTCGGCGATCAGTCGATTGACGTGACCGAACAGGAAGTTGATGCCGGGCGTGGTGCCCCAGTGGCCAACCAGGCGGTGCTTAACGTCCGGACGACCGAAGTCGCGCACCTCACCGGTTTTCTCGTCGACAAAGTCGGGGCGCATTAGCGGGTTAGAGCGAAGGTAGATCTGACCGACGGACAGATAGTTCGATGCGCGCCAATACAGGTCGACGCCCTCGAGCTCGGAAGCCGGCACCTCGTGGCCCAGCTTTTGCCACGGCGTCCCCAGTGTTTTAGCCATTGTTTATGTCCCTTCGCTGTGCGGTCACCCTCCAATACGGCAACCTTTCGTTGGGACCAGTATATTTGCTAAAACGTTTTATCATGGTGAAAAAACGTTTTACCACCCTTATCAATCCCATCGATTAGCAAAACGCGACATTCACCTGCGGCGTTGATTGTCACAGGTGCTCCACATTCGGTCTCTGCAAATTGGTAAACGTGTTTAGTTGTGTTTAGTAAGCTCGAGCACGCTGTCCTTAACGATAAGCTCCGGCTCCAGAACGACCTCTTCGGCACGCCTGCCGCCCCTACCGGCAAGACGCTTGGACATGCAGCCAAAAGCATGCTCCGCAAGGACACCAGGGTCCTGCTCAATCGCGGTCAGTGCCGGCTCAAAGAGAACGTCGGCCGCCGAGTTGTCATAGCTCACCACCGAGATATCGCCCGGGATGCTCTTCCCCATCTCGTGCAAGCGCTTGAGCAAACCGAGGGCAATGTTATCCGAGCTTGCGAACACGGCAGTGGCGTCAGTTGCGAGCACTGCCTCCGAGGCCTCGTATGCGCTCGGAATGTAGTACTCGCTCTCAAACTCCAAACGCGCGTCGATCGGCAGGCCAACCTCGCGCAGCGCGCGCTCATAGCCGGCAAGTCGCTTGCGACCCGTATTGGAACGGCGGGCATTAACCAGGCAGGCAATACGGCGGTGGCCTTGCTCGATCAGATAGCGGGTGGCCATATAGCCGCCCATCTCGTGGTCGAACATCACCTTGTCGCACTCGAGCCCCTCAATGGCACGGTCGACCATTACGGCCGGGATGGGCAGGTGGCTGACCTCTTCGCGCAGGGCGCGGTCATCGGAGAACTCGTCACCCACCACCAGGAAGACGCCATCAACGCCGCGCGTCACCAGCTGGCGCAGCAGCTCCAGATCGTCATCGGCGCTTCCGCCCGAGCTGGTAATGAAGAGCGCATAGCCGTCCTCGCGGCAGCGCTTTTCCAGGCTACCGGCGAGCGAGGCAAAAAAGCGGCTCTCGATGTTAGGGACGATAAGGCCCAGCGTGCGCGACTCGCGCATGACCAGGCTGCGCGCAATCTGGTTGGGAACATAGTGGTTGCGCGCCGCGACCTCTTTGATGAGCTTGCGGTTTTCTTCCGAGATGCGACAGGGCCGATTATTGAGAACAAGCGAGACCGACGAGGGGGAAAGCCCCACCTCCTGGGCGATCTGCTTGAGGGTGACTTTGTTGGCCATCTCGCTCCTTCCGGGTTTACGCGCAATCTCTTGAAAGTATAGCGACTACCCCTCTACCTCGGTGATAAACACTTTACCAATCCGGTGGACGGCTGTTTTATCGCCGCCAGCGCACCAAATCCGTCCGGGTGGGGTATATTGCAATCGATTGATGACAACGACCACCAAAAGGCGGATATTCGTATGCACGAGAACGATTTTTTTAACGAGGACCTGCTGTGCGCGCTCGCTGGCGTTGCCGGCGAGGACAACGTGCTGATGAGCGAGCCCATGCGCGAGCACACCACGTTTAAGATCGGCGGTCCGGCCGACGTCTTTGTCACGCCCGATACCGAGCAGGGCCTCGTCGCCACGCTCGATACCTGCTATCGCTGCAATCTACCACTCACCATCGTGGGCAACGGCTCCGACTTGCTCGTCGGCGACAAGGGCATCCGCGGCGTCGTCGTAGCGCTGGGCGAGGGCCTCTCCGACATTACGGTCGACGGCACGCACGTCACGGCGGCAGCCGGCGCCTTGCTTTCCGATGTCGCAGCCGCGGCAGCCGAGGCCGGCCTTACCGGCATGGAGCCCATCTCGGGCATTCCCGGATCGGTCGGCGGTGCCTGCTACATGAACGCCGGAGCATACGGCGCTTGCATGGCCGATGTGCTGGAGTCCGTGCGCGTCTACAAGCCCGCCCGCATGCTCGACGACGGCACCCGCGGTAGCGGCAGCATTATTGAGTTCGATGTCGATGAGCTCAACCTGGGCTATCGCAAGAGCCGCATTGCCGACGACGGTTTCGTCGTGCTTTCGGCCACTTTCAATCTCGCCCCGGGCAACGCCGCGATGATCAAGGCCGACATGGACGACTACCGCCAGCGCCGCGAGGACAAGCAGCCGCTCGACATGCCGAGTGCCGGCTCCACCTTCAAGCGCCCCGAGGGCTACTTTGCCGGCAAGCTCATCATGGACGCCGGCCTGCGAGGACACGCCATCGGCGGCGCGCAGGTGAGCGAAAAGCACTGCGGCTTCATCGTCAACGCCGACCACGCCACCGCCGCCGATGTCGACGAACTCATCCGCCACATCCAAACAACCGTCAAAGACCAATTCGACGTAGACCTCGAACCCGAAGTCCACCGAGTCGGCGAATTCCTCTAAAAAAGAAGGCCCCGAAAGGGGCCTTCACTTTCTTTTATTCAGACAACCAATCCGGTGCGTAGCGCCCCGAACCCGAGAGGGCCGCGTGCCCGCCCGCAATATATTTGATTGATCGCGAGTTCCGCACGCAAAGAAGGCCACTTAATGTGGCCTTCGTCTTGCGCAGGACTG
>URBP01000094.1 GCA_900546105.1 uncultured Collinsella sp. | reverse complement strand
GGGGGGAGGCCTGGCGGCCTCCCCCCTTTTGCGTTATATACCAGATCTAACAAACTCGCTGTGTTTTATGGCCCTCGTTTGTCGCATCTTCCGTTAACGGGCTACAATAACTTAGTCTGTGCAATATGGAGGTGAACATGGCCGAAGCCGGTATCGGCGTTGATATCGTCGAGATTTCCCGCATGAAATCAATCCTTGAAAAGACACCGTCGTTTGCTCGGCGTGTGTTTACCGAAGAAGAGTGCGCATATTGCGATGCCTCATCGCGTCCTGCGGCGCATTATGCGAGTCGCTTTGCATCTCGCGAAGCGGTTCTTAAAGCCCTCGGAACTGGTTTTAGTCAGGGCGTTGGCCGCAAAGACGTTTCGGTAACACGCGATAAGCTCGGCAAGCCGAAGGCACTGCTTTCGGGGCGTGCACTCGAGATAGCTCAAGAGCTTGGTGTCGTTGAGGTTGCTCTTTCCATCACGCTAACGGGTGACTTGGCTGTTGCGAATGCCATCGCCATTACCGAAGATGCCCGCCCGAAACCAAAAGACGAAAAGGTGGGCACCAAGGAACGTGTTGCGCAAACATTTAAAGAGGCTCGCTCTGTCTTGGATGAGCTTGAGCAGTTGCAGAATTCAGCTTTGACGGAGCACCTGGGCGATGCTTCGCAAGATACGCTAGGAGCATAGATGAAACCGGTTTTGAGTACCGAGGAAGTCGTTCGCCTCGAGGATATTATCGAACGCGAAGGGACTTCGAAGGCCGAGCTTATGGAGCTAGCGGGTGAGTTTGCCGCTAACGAGGTCTTGAAGCTCAATCCCGATCGGGTTCTCGTTTTGGTCGGTTTTGGTAATAATGGCGGCGACGGTTGGGTTGCCGCCGATATCCTGAGCCATAAGGGTGTGGACGTGGATATCGTTTCTCCGGTTGAACCGGATGAGATTCCTGCTGCTCTGGCACGTCATGTTGCTCGTCGTACTGCCGGCCGCGATGTGCACGTTTGCGTCGGCCCCTCGCGTGATGAACTCGAGGTTTTGATCGATAAGGCCGATGTTGTTGTCGATGCCATTTTTGGTACCGGTTTCCACGGGAATCTGCGTGCGCCGTTCTCCATTTGGATTCCTACGGTCAATGAATGCGCCGATTGTGTCGTATCCATTGATGTCCCCTCGGGCCTGAATGCAGAGACGGGCGTTGTTGATGACGACTGCATTCGTGCCGAGCGCACGGTGACGATGATTGCGCCCAAGATTGGTCTGTATAGCGCTGATGGTCCTGAGTATGCTGGCGATTTGATCTGCGGCAATCTTTACGACCGTCTTGACGAGGTCATCGATGATGTCGACCACGCCGCCGAGATTGTCGAGCCCGGTGACTTAGTTGATTACTTTGCTCCATTACCTACGAATATCGATAAGTATTCCCGTGGCTCTGTGCTTATTGTCGCCGGATCTGCGCAATATCCTGGTGCTGCCATTATGGCGGCCAAATCTGCAGCTCGCGCGGGTGCTGGTTACGTGGCAGTCGCGGCTCCTGACGCCTGCGCCAATCTTATTCGCATGGCACTTCCTTCGATTCCCGTTTTTGCTATTCCGTCTGATTCCCGCGGCACCTTTGGCGCCGCTGCGCGCATGACTGTGTGCGAGATTGCAAAGAAGTACAGCTGTGTACTGTGCGGTCCCGGTATGACGACATCTGCCGGCGCTATGCAGGTGGTTTCGGGCTTGCTCGAGCTTGATGTACCGCTTATTTTGGACGCCGATGCACTCAACTGCCTTGCTAAGATTGCCATTGACGGTATTGATAGTAATCCCGAGATGTATCGTCGCGAGCAGCCGTTGGTTATGACGCCGCACTATCGTGAGCTTTCGCGTCTGGTTGCCGGTGACGAGGTGAACGACCTTGGTACCGCGATTGCGGCCGCGCAGAAGGTTGTCTGGGCTGCAGGCTCCGACAATCTGGTGGTCATTGCCAAGGGGCCGACGACGGCTATCTGTGGCGTTGAGCGTGTGCTGCTGCCGCTCTCGGGTCCGGCTTCTCTGGCAACTGCCGGTTCGGGTGATGTTCTCGCGGGTATTTTGGCCGGCACGCTTGCCACCATGCGCGACGAGATGGATCGTTGGGAGTTGCTGTATTCGTACGCCGTCGCGCTTCATAGCTACGCCGGTTTTGCCGCGGCGACGGAGTATGGTGAGAAGAGCGTCATCGCGACCGATCTTATCGACTTGATCGGTCCTGCCATGGAACTGGCGGCAAAGGATGCGCTCGAAGATCTGGGAATCATGGACGAAGGGTCGGATGACTAATCATGAATAAAGCCGATTTGACGCGCTGGTCCTGGGTCGAGATCGACCGCGGGGCGCTCCGTCGCAACACGAGGGCCTATAAGAACTTGCTGAATCCACGTCAGCGCCTGTGCTGCGTGGTCAAGGCCGATGCTTATGGTCATGGAGCTGTTGAGTGCGCCAAGATCATGTATTCGGCCGGTGCCGACATGTTTGCCGTGGCGACGGTTAACGAGGGCGTTGAGCTCCGACAGGGCGGGATTACGAAACCTATCCTCATCCTAAGCGAGCCGCCTATCGAGGCCATTCCGACGTTGCTCGAGTTTGATATCATGCCCTCGGTCTATACGTCTGACTTTGCTCTTGCGTATGGCGAATGTGCCGTCGCGGCGGGCAAAGTGGGCAAGTATCATCTCGCCATCGAGACGGGCATGAATCGTATCGGCGTTCACTACACGCAGGTGCTCGACTTTGTCCGCGGTATAAATTTCCATCGCGGTATTCAGTGCGACGGCGTATTTACGCACTTCGCCACGGCCGATGAACCTTCGGGCTGGGACTACAAGCTGCAGTGTCAGCGCTTTACCGAGGCCGTTCAGGCCATTAAGGATGCGGGTTTTGAGTGCGGTATCGTGCACTGCGCCAACACGCCGTCCTCGATGCTCGACCCCTCGATGCATTTTGATATGATTCGCGCCGGCGTTGGCTTGTATGGCATGCAGCCGTGCGAGCTGAGTGGCCGCGTGATGCAGCTTGATCCCGTTATGAGCGTCCATGCGCGCGTGACGCGCGTGGCACACCCTGCGATGGGTGAAGGCGTGGGCTACGGTTTTACCTACCGCGTACCGCGTACGCGCGTTCAGATCTGCACGCTGCCGATCGGTTATGCCGATGGCCTATCGCGTACGCTTTCCAATCGTATGGATGTGCTGTATCGCGGCGAGCGCGTGCATCAGGTTGGCAATATCTGCATGGACCAGTTTATGGTCGCCATTCAGTCCAACCCGGCACACGAGATTCCCGAGGCCGAGTATGGTGACGAGATGATCATTGTCGGCCGCGATGGCGATGCCGAGATCACTATGGACGAGATGGCCCGACTGCGCGGAACGATTAACTACGAGGTCGCCTGCGGCTTTGGCATGCGTCTCGACAAGGTCTACGTGTAGGAGCCGCTATGGGCGTCATGCACATCCCCGGCCATACCCATCAGGCACCACGTGAGGTCGCACTCGAGGAAATTGAGGCCGTTCTGGGCGATTGTCACCTCTGCCAGCTCTACCAGTCGCGTCACAATATCGTGTTTGGCGTGGGAAACCCCCGCGCTCGCGTGATGTTTATTGGTGAGGCGCCAGGCCGCAATGAGGATTTGCAGGGCGAGCCTTTTGTGGGGGCGGCAGGCGAGGACCTCAACGGCATTTTGTCGCTGGCGGGGCTCAAACGCGAAGACGTCTACATTGCCAACGTGCTTAAGTGCCGCCCGCCGGGAAACCGCAATCCGCGTCCCGAGGAAGTGCTGGCTTGCTCGCCGTTTTTGCGTGAGCAGATTCGAAGCATCTGGCCTGATATTATCGTGACGCTCGGCAACCCCGCGACGCACTTTGTGCTTAAGACCGAGATTGGCATTACTAAGCTGCGCGGCAGGTTCCACCAGATGGGGCATTTTGTAGTAATGCCCACTTTTCATCCGGCAGCAGCGTTGCGCAATCCGGCGTGGCAGGAGCTGCTGGAGGAAGACTTTAAGATGCTGGGTGATTATCTGGAGCGACATCCCGCGCCAGAGGATGCCTCGGAATAATAAGGAGCATATATGTCCCTGGAGCGCTTGGGGGTAGGTACTTACAAAACGACTTGCGCTGCCGATACGGAGTACTTTGGCGAGCTAATTGCACCGTGCCTTGAGGACGGCGATGTGCTCATCCTGACCGGTGGCCTGGGAGTGGGCAAAACTCACTTTACCAAGGGCGTCTCGCGCGGGCTGGGCGATGGGCATATGGTTACGAGTCCTACGTTTGCGCTCATGGCCGTTCACGATCAAGGTCGTATTCCGCTGTTTCACTTTGATCTATACCGCCTGGAGCATGCCTACGAGCTCGAGGATACGGGCATTTTCGATGTGCTGGGCTATGAGGGTGCTTGCCTGCTGGAATGGGGCGAACAATTCCAGGACGAGCTGACGGATGAGTATCTTTCGGTGACGCTCAAGCGTGATGAGGGCGACAGCGATGTGCGAACGATAACGCTTGAGGCGCACGGTGACCGCGCAATGGAGCTTTCCCATTTGATTGATAAGGCTGTACAAGATGAGCTTGCATAACGACAACGCGCTGGTGGTGGCGCTCGATACCTCGACCGACATGCTTGCCTGCGCGGCAAGCTGGATTGATGGGCAGACGGGCGAGACGAAGCTCGTGAGTGGCGACCACATGTGTCGCCGTCACGCCAACGTTGAGCTCGTGAATACCGTTGATGGCGTGCTGGCTCAAGCCGGTCTGGATCGCAGCGATGTTGGTTGCTATGTGGTCGGCCGCGGCCCGGGGTCCTTTACGGGTGTGCGCATCGGCATCTCCACTGCCAAGGGTCTCGCGCGTGGTGCCAATGTTCCGCTGCTGGGCGTGTCGACGCTCGACGCTTGCGCTTGGACGGCGTGGAAGGCTGGCGTGCGCGGCAAGCTTGGTATCTTGGCCGATGCTATGCGCGGTGAGGTATATCCGGCGCTGTATATGCTGGTCGATGAGGGTCCCGAGCGTCAATTTGAGCGCGAACACGTGGTCAAGGCCGCCGTGGCGCTCGATGAGTGGCGCCGAGCAGCGGACTGGGACCAGGTTCAGCTGACCGGTGACGGTCTCGTGCGCTATGGCAAGCTGCTGGGTGAGGACGAGACCGCCCGCTGCGTGGAGCGCGACCTGTGGTGGCCTTCGGGCGAGGGCTTGCTGCTCGCGCACGCTGCGGGTGACGGCGATCCGGCCCGCGTTCTGCCGATTTACACGCGCCTTTCGGATGCCGAGGAAAACGAGCGCAAGCGTCTTGGTCTTGCCGAGAGTGCGCAGAGCGAAATTACGGGCGTTGCCGATGAGCTCGCCGGTCGTCATCTGCAGTTCCGTCCCATGGGCGCGGCGGATGCCGAGGGCGCGAGCGCGCTGGAGGCTGCCTGCTTTGAAGGTGCCGGACACGAGGCGTGGACGCCGGGCATGTTCCTGTCCGAACTGGGCGAGGACGTCGCTGCGCCGCGTAGTTGGTGGGTAGCACACGACGACGGCAAGCTGCTGGGCCTTGCCGGCGGTATGGTCGTGGACGGTGATGTGCAGATTCTGGATGTCGCCGTCGACCCGGCACATCGCCGTGAGGGCATTGCCCGCAAGCTGCTGTCGCATGTGAGCTATGATGCCCAGATGCTCGGCTGCACCACGGCTTCGCTCGAGGTCGAGGACGGCAACGAGGGAGCGATCGCGCTTTATAACGCTCTGGGCTTTACCGAGGCAGGACGGCGCCGCGGCTACTATGGTGCCGGCAAGGATGCCATCGTCATGACGGCTCCGCTGCCCCTGGTGCTTCCGGTCGACAATGCTTCGCCCGAGCCGACGGCGGCAGAGCAGCGCGTATGGCCGCTGCCTGCGCCTGGGCGCTCCGAGGGGGAGCGTGCCGAAATTGAACGCCACCGCCTAGTGCTCGCTATCGAGAGTTCCTGCGACGAGACGGCCGTAGCGATTATCGATGCGGATGGCAATATGCTGGCCAACCAGGTGTCGACACAGATTGATTTTCATGCCCGCTTTGGCGGTGTGGTGCCCGAGATCGCCTCGCGCAAACACGTTGAGGTGATTGTGAGTGTCGTGGATGCGGCGCTCGAGGATGCCGCAGCATCGCTTGGTCTTGAGGGTGGAGCCATTGCTCCCAGCGAGCTTGCCGCCGTGGGCGTGACACAGGGTCCGGGCCTGGTGGGCGCCCTCGTGGTGGGCGTTGCCTTTGCCAAAGGCTTTGCCTATGCTGCCGGTAAGCCGCTCGTATGCGTCAACCATCTGGAGGGGCACCTGTTTGCCAACTTGCTGGCGCAGCCCGACCTCAAGCCGCCGTTCATCTTCACGCTTGTCTCGGGCGGGCACACCATGCTCGTGCACGTGAAGGCATGGGGCGACTACGAGGTGCTTGGTGAGACACTCGACGATGCTGTGGGCGAGGCCTTCGACAAGGTAGCCAAGGCGTTGGGTCTGGGCTATCCCGGTGGCCCCATCATTTCCAAGCTGGCCGAGACGGGCAACCCCAAGGCGATCGATTTCCCCCGTGCGCTTAACAGCAGGGGAGACTATCGTTTCTCGCTTTCGGGTCTCAAGACGGCGGTGACGCTCTACATCGAGCAGGAGACCAAGGCCGGGCGCACGATTCACCTGCCCGATCTGGCGGCTTCGTTTGAGGCAGCTGTCTTTGACGTGCAGTACAAGAAGGCCAAAAACGCACTGCACGCTACCGGATGCAAGGAATACTGCATCGGTGGCGGCGTCTCGGCCAACCCGCATCTGCGCGAGATGATGATCAAGAAGCTTGGGCGTCAGGGGATCCGCGTAACGGTGCCGCCCTTGTCTGCCTGTACCGATAACGCAGCCATGATCGCGGAGGTCGCCCGCCGCAAATTCGACCGAGGTGAAATCTCGTCGTTCGACGTCGACGCCGATCCAAACATGACGCTGTAGTCGTACGGGTGCGGTCCCCGGCCCTGACCGGCCCGGCGGCCCCATATGAACTTTCCTGCTCTACAGTCCTGCTCACGACGGAGGCCACATTAAGTGGCCTCCTGTT
>URBP01000093.1 GCA_900546105.1 uncultured Collinsella sp. | reverse complement strand
CCCTTGGCACCAGAGGAGAGCAAAAACGCGCCCATGCTGGCGGCCATGCCCACACAGATGGTGGAGACCTGCGGCTTGATGAAGTTCATGGTGTCAAGAATCGCCAGGCCAGAGTAAACCTCGCCACCGGGCGAATTGATGTAGAGCGAGATATCCTTCTCGGCATCCTGGCTCTCAAGATGCAGCAGCTGGGCAACGACCAGGTTGGCGCTGACGGAGTTGATCTCCTCGCCCAAGAAGATGATGCGGTCGTTGAGCAGGCGCGAATAGATATCGTAGCTGCGCTCGCCGCGCGGCGTCTGCTCGATAACGTATGGCACGAGGGCGGAATCGAACTTAGCGATCATACGCATCTCCATTTCTCTTACGGACCAATAGTGGCTCTAGACAAACGTACGGTGCCCGCATGCTATGCATTGGCTGGCACCGTACGAAGCAACCGGATAACCGGCTTATAACTTTACCCCATCACGGGCACATACATGCGCTCGCGTGCAAGGTGGCGAGAATTACTCGGCGTCCTTGGCGGTCTCGTCGACCTCAGTCACCTTGGCGTTCTCGACCAGGTGATCGACGGCCTTGGAGCGACGGATGGACTCGCGGACGGCAGGCATGCGGCCATCGGCGATGAACTCGGCCTTGGAAGCCTCGACGTCCTTGACGCCAGCCTTCTCGAACTCGGC
Source organism: uncultured Collinsella sp. (assembly GCA_900546105.1). Lineage (GTDB taxonomy): Bacteria > Actinomycetota > Coriobacteriia > Coriobacteriales > Coriobacteriaceae > Collinsella. Next base: position 6,757 of record URBP01000093.1, on the reverse strand, counting down.
GTTGATGTCGTCCTCGGTGACCTCAATCTTGAGCTCACGGGCGAGAGCGTCGAGCGCCAGGGACTCACGGGCAACGTCGTTGGCCTGCTTGTGCAGGTCGCCGATGAACTGCTCCATGGTCAGGCCGGAAGCGGGCAGCCAGGTGTCCAGCGTCATGCCGCGGGCAGCGAGGTTGGACAGGAAGTTCTGGCCAAGCTCCTCAAAGACGGACTGCTCGTAGTCGGCGTCCATCTCGTCGAGCTGCAGGCGCTCGGCGAGAGCGGAGACGCAACGGTTCTCCTTCTCGGCCGGGAGGCGGGAAGCCTTGTCCTGCTCGATCTCGATCTTGATGGCGTCGCGCATAGCGTCGATGCTGTCGAAGCCAAAGTCAGACTTGACGAGCTCGTCGGTGAGCTCGGGGGTGTTGCGGACCTTGATGCCCTTGACGGTGACCTCGACGGTGTGGGTCTCGGCCTCCTCGCCCTCCTCGGCCTCGTCGGTCCAGGTGACGGACTTGACGTCGTCAACGTTGGCGCCGATCAGAGCCTCGTTGAACTCCTTGGGGTTGCTGTCGCTACCGGCGATGAGCATGCGGCCCTCGGCGGCAAAGTTGTCGGCGTTCTCGACGGCCTTGAGATCGACGGTCACATAGTCGTCAGCCTCGACAGCGCGGCCCTCGACGTCCTCGAAGGTGGCACGGTAGTTGAGGAGCATCTCGACCTGGTTGTTGATCTCGGACTCGGTGACCTCCGCAGGGGGCATCTCGATCTCGACAGCGTCGAAGGAGGAGAGCTCAGCGGCGGGACGCAGGGAGAACTCGACGGTGTAGGTGTAGTCCTCGTGATCCTTGGCGAGGTCGAGCTCCTTGTAGTCACCGCTCTTGGTGGGGACGATGTCCAGCTCGTTGAGGACGGCGGGCTCGTTGGCGGCGATCAGGTCGTTGGTGGCCTGAGCGAGGGTAGCCTCGGCGCCAAGAGCGGAATCGATGACCGGACGGGGAGCCTTGCCGGCACGGAAGCCCGGGAAGCGGTACTTCTTGGCGGTGTCCTTGTAGGCCTTCTTGATCGCGGCGTCGACGTCGGCGGCCGGGATGGTGACCGTAGCGGTGAGCTTGGCGTCCTTGACGTCAGAAGCGGTGATGTTCAACACGTTCCTCCTCATACTGCCCAGCTTATCTGAGGTGCTGGTACCTTTATGCAACAAAGAGTCGCGACGGCCGAAGCCGACGCAGATGCGTTGGTGCGGGCGAAAGGACTCGAACCTTCACGGGAATCCCACCAGAACCTAAATCTGGCGCGTCTACCAATTCCGCCACGCCCGCATGAGCGCACAGACTAGGAATGATAGCAGATACGAACGACAAGCGCACGCACACGTTTTACAGGCTCACGACCTCACCACGAGTTGCGATGGCCCAGGGTAGCTAAAAAGCCCCGTCCCAAATTAGCTGCCCTACATCCCGCGATTCGGACGAAAAGCGGGATGCAGGGCAACAGCGGACGAGCTCGCCTACTCCCCCAGCAGGGCCTTCTCGGGCGTGATCGGCAGCGAGCGGACCTGATGGCCGGTGGCGTGTGCCACGGCCGATGCCACAGCGGCGAGCGGCGTGTTGATGACGACCTCGCCAATCGACTTGGCGCCAAACGGGCCCGTCGGCTCGTAGCTCGGCTCAAAGGCCACGCGAATGCTGACGATATCCAAGCGCGTGGGCAGCTTGTAGCTCATAAAGTTGCCGGTGCGCAGACGACCGCGGTCATCGTGCTCGACGATCTCGTAGAGTGCGTGACCGATGCCCTGGGCAATGCCGCCCTCGGCCTGGACGCGCGCGAGCGCCTCGTTGATCACGGTGCCGCAGTCCACAGCCGCCGCGTAGTCCACCACGGTCACCTTGCCGGTGGCCTTGTCGACCTCGACCTCGGCAATGCCGGCCATAAACGGCGGAGGCGAAACGGGCAGGCAGGCAGAGGAATGCGAGGTGAGCGCGTCGCCGCCCGCGATGTTCTTGACGCACAGGTTGGCAAAGTCGCGCAGCGTGAGGTAGCGGTTCTGCTCGCGCGCGGCACGCTCATCGGACAGACGCACGTACTGGCCGTCGAAGACCACGTCGGCGGCGTCCACGTCCCACATCTGGGCGGCCTTGGCGCAAATCTTCTCGCGCAGCTCGGTCGCGGCGTTCTTGGCGGCCATGCCCGTCACGTACGTACCCGAGCTCGCGTACGAGCCGGCGTCGAACGGCGACACGTCGGTATCCACGCCGCGCACCACGATGAGCGAGCTCTCCACGCCCAGCTCCTCGGCGGCAATCTGCGCCAGGATCGTGTCGACGCCCATGCCGTTATCGGTGGCACCGGTCGAAAGCGTGATAAAGCCATCCTCTTCCAGGCGCATGTCGATGCCGGCGATGTCCACGTTGGAGATGCCCGAGCCCTGCATGGTGAGCGCACAGCCCAGAGCACGCACACGGTCGCCCAGGTCGACGGCCAGCGGCTTGTCGCGCCAACCGATCATGTCCATCGCGCGCAGCAGGCAGCGGTCGAGCGCGCAGGCGTTGAGCTTCTCGTTGTAGTACTGCGGCATGATCTCGCCCTCGCGCACGATGTTCTTAAGGCGCAGATCGGCGGGGTCCATGTGCAGCATGTCGGCGAGCTCGTTGACGGCGCTCTCCACGGCAAACTGGCCCTGGGTGGCACCGTAGCCACGATACGCGCCGCCGCGGTTGGTGTTGGTGTAGACGGCGTCCCAGCTAAAGCGGCTCGCCTTCACGTGGTTGTAGATGGGCAGGCTCTTGTGGCCCGAAAGGCCGATCGTCGTGGTAGCGTGCTCGCCGTACGCACCGGCGTTGGACAGCGTGTGCAGATCGATGGCCGTAATGGTGCCGTCGTTCATGGCGCCCAGCTTAACGGTCATCTGCATCTGGTGGCGCGAGTTGCCCGCGGTGATGGTCTCCTCGCGGGTGTAGCAGCAATAGCTCGGACGGCCGGTCTGCTGCGTCACAAACGCAACGAAGATCTCGCAGCAGCCCGTCTGCTTGGAGCCAAAGCCACCGCCGATGCGCGGCTTAATGACCTGCACCTGCGACTGCGGAATGTCGAGCGACTGCGCGACCATGCGGCGCACGTGGAAGGGCACCTGCGTAGAGGTGGTCACCGAGATGCGTCCGAATGCGTCAGTCGTCGCGAAGGCACGGAAGGTCTCCATGGGCGCGGTCTGCGTGGCCTGGCTGGTGTAAGTGCGCTCAAAGACGATGTCGCTCTGGGCGAAGGCCTCGTCAAGGTCGCCAAAGTCGCTCGTGCCGCTGCACACCAGGTTGCGCGGAACGTCGCCGCCCTGCGGGAACATAAAGGTCACGTCGCCCTCGGGGTGGACCACGATGTCGTTATCGAGTGCCTTGGTAAAGTCGAGCAGCGGCTCGAGCACCTCGTAGTCGACCTTGATGAGCTTGAGTGCCTTGTCGGCGGCCTCCTCGGTTTCGGCGGCAACGATCGCCACCTCCTCGTTTTGGTAGCGCACGAGGTTCTCGAGAATCAGGCGGTCGTAGGGACTCGGCTGCGGATAGCTCTGACCGGCGATAGTAAAGCGGCGCTTGGGCACGTCCTCGTAAGTGTAAACGCCCACGACGCCGGGCACCTTCAGGGCGCGCGACGTATCGATGGAGCGGATCTTGGCGCGGGCATAGGGGCTGCGCTTGAGTTTGACGATCAGGGCGCCGGCGGGCACCATATCGCCCGTGTAGACGGGACGGCCCTCGAGCAGCGCCTTCGAGTCCTTCTTGGGCTGCTTATGGGTGATCTGCTTGTACGAGACACCGTCGCAGCTGGTGTCGTTGACCGGCAGCTCGGGCAGCTCAAAGCCCACCTGCACGCCGGACTCGTTGAGGAAGCGGACAATGGCGCGCAGCTGGCTCTCGTAGCCGCTGCAACGGCAGAGGTTGCCGGCGAGCTGGCGCGACAGCTCCTCGCGCGTGGCGACGAGGCTCGGGTCCTCCTTGGCGGCGCGGGCAAGCGCCAGCACGTTCATGATAAGGCCGGGGGCGCAAAAACCGCACTGCTCGGCGCCTTCGGCAGCCATCGCGCGGGCAAGCGCCTCGGACTCAGCCTTGAGACCCTCGAGCGTGGTGATGGTATGGCCCTCGACGCGCGCGGCGGGAACCGAGCAGCTCAGCACCGGGTCGCCGTCGAGCCACACCGTGCAAAGGCCGCAGTTGGTGGTCTCGCAGGCGCAGCGCACCGACGCGCAACCCTGCTCACGCAAAAGCGAAAAGAGCATGGTATCGGGGGCAATCTGAACCTTGACCTTGCGACCGTTGAGCGTAAAGGAAAGATCGATGAGTTTGGCAGCCATTAGCGCACCTCGCTAGAATCGACGCCGGGCACGCGGCGGCAGGAATACTCGTCCGTGGCGAACTTGGGGACCTGAACGGTCTCGAGCTCGCGGGCAAGCGCGGCCGAAAGCTCGATGCCGGCGGCGCGGCGCACGGCCTGGACGGCGAGCGGGGCCGAGATGCGGCGGCGGTAGTCAGCCGAGCCCCACATGTTGGTGCCGTAGCTCAGGGTACGCACGGATGCGGCAAGGGCGCACAGCTCGTCCTCGGAAGGCTGCTCGTTCACCAGGCCGCATGCCTCGCCCCGCAGCAGGGTCGCGCGCAGCGGGCGGGCACCCACGGTGACGTGCCAGGAGCCGTCCCACCAGGCGGCGGTGACGTTCAGCGAGGGGAAGTCGGTCGCGGCCTTGCGCACGGCCTCGTAGCTCGCGCGGTAATCATGCTTGACGACCACGACGTGCTCGATCACGTCGCGCACATAGCCCATATCCACGAACTCCGCGAGCGGCACGCGACCGGCGCCCGTCAGCTCAACATAGGAATCGAGCGCGAGAAAGGCGGAGAGAACGTCCGAGAAGCCAAAGCGGCCGTAGATGCTGCCGCCCACCGTGGCGGTGTTGCGCAGCTGCACGCCCACGATGTCGTGGACGGCGAACTCAAAGACATTATTGACAAGCGCGTTGAGCCCGGCATGACGCTCGAGCTGGCGCAGGGTGCACATGGCACCGATGCGAAACTCGGTCTCGGTCTCCTCGATCTGATCGAGTCCGCAGGCCGAAAGGTCAATCGCCGTCGCCACGCGACGCGAACCCAGGCGCATCCAGATGCCGCCGCCCACAATCTTGTTGTTGCGGTTCTTCTGCAAGAGCTCATAGGCTTCGGCCGCGTTTCCAACACGGACGTAGGTACCGAACTTGAGCACGTTCTCCCCCATCTCTTCACTTGTCCAGTACCTTTAAGTGTACCAAACGAGGGGGCACAGCTCGTGTCGGGACAAAATGAACCGTTTTCCTCCGTCGCATGCGGATCAAAAAAGGCTCCCAGCCAAGATGACTGGGAGCCTTCTGCGATGCTATGTCGAGCGAAGATTTAGCAGACGCCCTGGGCGAGCATGGCGTCGGCGACCTTCAGGAAGCCGGCGATGTTGGCGCCCATGACGAAGTTGCCCTCCTGGCCATACTCCTTGGCGGTGTCGTCCACGTTGTGGAACATGCCGCGCATGAGCTGCTCGAGCTTGCCGTCGACCTCCTCGAAGGTCCAGGACAGGTGCTCGGCGTTCTGGCTCATCTCCAGGCCGGACACGAGCACGCCACCGGCGTTGGCAGCCTTGCCGGGCATAAAGGCGACGCCGTTCTCCTGGAAGTAGGTCGTGGCCTCGATGGTCGTGGGCATGTTCGCGCCCTCGCCGACCACCTTGCAGCCGTTGGCGACGAGCGCCTGGGCGTCCTCGAGCAGCAGCGTGTTCTCGCGAGCGCAGGGCAGCGCGATGTCGCAGGGAAGCTGCCACACGCCACGGCCGTCGCCCTCGTGCCACGTGGCATTGGGCTTCTCGTCGACGTACATAGCGAGCGTGACGCCCTTGTCGTGGCCAGAGCGCTTCTTGTTATAGACATGCTCGAGCACGGTGTAGTCGATGCCGTCGGGGTCCTCGACCCAGCCGTGGGTGTCGGAGCAGGCCAGCACCTTGCCGCCGAGCTGGGCGACCTTCTGGACCGCGTAGATGGCGACGTTACCGGAGCCGTGAACGACGACGTTCTTGCCCTCGAAGGACTCGCCGCGGCTCTTGAGGTACTCGTCCACAAAGTAGACCAGACCGTAGCCGGTGGCCTCGGTACGGGCGAGCGAGCCGCCAAAGGAGAGGCCCTTGCCGGTAAGGACGCCGGTCCACTCGTTGGTCAGGCGCTTGTACTGACCGAACATGTAGGCAACCTCGCGGCCGCCAACGCCCAGGTCGCCGGCGGGAACGTCGGTATTGGGGCCAATATGGCGATAGAGCTCGGTCATGAAGGACTGGCAGAAGTGCATGATCTCGTTGTTGGACTTGCCCTTGGGGTCAAAGTCGGAGCCGCCCTTGCCGCCGCCCATGGGAAGGGTGGTCAGGCTGTTCTTGAGGATCTGCTCCAAGCCCAGGAACTTGAGCATACCCAGGGTGACCGTCGGGTTAAAGCGCAGACCGCCCTTGTAGGGTCCAATGGCAGAGTTGAACTCGACACGATAGCCGCGGTTGACCTGGACCTTGCCCTGGTCATCGACCCAGGGGACACGGAACATAACGATGCGCTCGGGCTCGACGAGGCGCTCAAGCAGGGCGGCCTCCTCGTACTCGGGATGGGCGTCGAGCGCCGGCTGGATGGTGCCGAGGATCTCGGTCGCGGCCTGGATGAACTCAGGCTGCTCGGGATAGCGGGCCTTGAGCTCGTCGAGAACTTTCTGCGTGTAGCTCATGCTTCCTCCAAT
>URBP01000092.1 GCA_900546105.1 uncultured Collinsella sp. | reverse complement strand
CCCCGCTTTTGCACTATACGCTATGCCTTACTCGGCATCCTCAACCTCATACGAATCCGCCTCGGCGGGCTCATCGTTTGTCTCTGGCGCAGCCCCGCGTGCCTCGTCAAAGGCCGCCTTCATGGTCTTGTTACCCCACGTGAGCTTGCGAATGGTAAGATCGTCGGCTTTCTTGTTGGCTAGGCGCAGATTGTTCTCGGAGGACAGCAACGCTTCCTTGGTTTTCTGCAGATGGCTAATCGTCTTGTCAATCTCATCGATCGCCGTTTGGAACTTGCGGCTCGCGATCTCGTAGTTGCGGCCGAAATCATTCTTGAACTTTTCCATCTTGGCTTCGAAGTTCGTGACGTCGATATTCTGCTGTTTGTACTCCGCCAGCTCCTGCTTATAGCGCAGCGAACCCATGGCGGCGTTGCGAAGAAGTGTAATCATGGGAATGAAAAACTGCGGACGAATCACGTACATCTTCTCGTAGCGATAGCTCACGTCCACGATGCCGGCGTTATAGAGCTCGCTCTCGGGCTCGAGCAGCGTGCAGAGCACCGCGTACTCACAGCCTTTCTGGCGACGATCGTGATCGAGTTTCTTAAAGAAGTCCTCGTTTTTATGCTTGGTCGCGGTCTCGTCGTTCTCGTTTTTCATCTCGAACATAATCGAAATGACCTCGTTGCCGCTCGCGTCGCACTCGCGGAAGATAAAGTCGCCCTTGGTGCCCTCGGACGCATCGTTATCCTTCTCGAAGTACGCGTTGGGAAACGCCGTCATGCGCAGACGGTTAAACTCGGTCTCGCAGTGCTGCTCGAGCGACTCGCCCACCATCTTGGTGGACAGGCGGACCTTCATGTCCTTAAGGCGCTCAATCTCTTCATCCTTGTAGCGGATCAACTCGTCGCTCACGCGCTTGGCCTGCGCAAGCTCGAGCTCATGTGCCGCCTTGGCCTGCTCCTCGCGAGAATCGCGCACCGCCAGCTCGCTCGTCAGTTTGGCACGTGCCTCATCACGCTCACGCTCCGCCGCGGCGACCGCCTCCGAAAGGTTCATTTTTGCCATCAGTTCCTGCTCGCGCAGTTGGGCACGCAGGCCCTCGGCCTCTTGCTCAGACTGTGCCTTTGCGGCGGAAAGCTTCTCCTGTACCGTCGCGCGGTAGTCAGCAAGTGTGCGCTCGGCCTCGCTGCGAGCGGCATCAAGCTCACGCTGCGACTCGGCCGCGGCGGCGGAAAGCGCCATCTCCTGGGCCTTGTCCGCTGCGGAGAGCTTTGCCTGCAATTCGGCAATCTGCGCATCGCGTGTGGCTAAATCATTTTGAACGGCATTGCGCGCCGAAGCCTCGGCAAGCTTGGCTTCGTCATCCTTGCGTCCCAGCTGCGCACGCAAATTGTCGATCTCGCGCTGAAGCTCGGCATTCTCCTTTTGAGCGTCGGCGCGAGCCTCAACCGCCGCGCGCTGGCTTGCACTCTCGCGCTCTGCGGCAGCGCCCTCGAGCTTAGCGCGCAGCTCGGCAAGCTCAGCATCGCGCTTGGCAACCTCTTGTGCCAGCTTCTGCTCCGCGGCGTTCTTCTGCTCGACAAGCTGAGCGTTGCGCTGGGACTCTGCCTCCTGCAAAGCAGCCGTCGAACGCGAGCGCTCAAGCTCCAGCGCCTGCTCGCCCTCGCGCTGGACTGCCTTCACACGCTCGTCCAGGTCGCGCGAAAACTCGGCATTGCGCACTTGCTTGACGATATCCGCATAGCCGGACGCATCGACCTTAAAAACTTCGCCGCAATGCGGGCACTTGATCTCGTTCATAGCAGCTCCTCGATGGACGCATATTTCAACCGCCTACACTCTACCGCGCCGCACGGACAAAAAAGGCGCCGCTGCTAGAATGACTACGGCGCCAGAACCACCACAAAGGTGCCTGTCCCCTTCGTGGCGGTTTGCGAGCTACAGTCCAAAGAAATTCAGGATCTGGTCTCGGCTTACGGGCTTGTAGTTGTTGGCGTCGAGGCCCACATCGTAGCGGTAAATGGGGCGCTCGCGATCGCGGTTGCGCGCGTTGGTGCGGTCTCCTCTGCTGTGGATATGCCCGTGTAGCATGATGGCGCCACGCGCCTTACCATTCCAGCTGAGCATGGGGTAGTGGCTCATAACCAGACGATGGCCCTTGGCATAGCCGGGAGCAATCTCCAGGTAATCGCGCACGTCTTCCCAAATTTGCGGGGCGTCTGGATCTTCCCAGTCGCCGTCATGGTTACCGCGGATGAGTGTCACATTCTTGCATTCGATACGCTCGCGCAGGCGCACCGCCTCCGCCATGGGCAAGCGATACGTAAAGTCTCCCAATATATAGAGGCGGTCATTCGCAGCCACGCACTCATTGATAACATCGATGACCTTGCGATTCATCTCCTCGACCGAGCCAAACGGCCGGTCCATGTCGTGCAAGATATTCGTATCGCCCAGGTGCAGGTCGGCGGTAAACCACATCATCGTCTATGCCCTCATTTCGCAACGCGTTCAACTCGTGCTAAGTATACAGACGCAGCGATGCGGCGGTTATCCAAAGAGCCCGCCGAACAGACCTCGGCGGCGCTTGCCTTGCTTTTTCGAAGCGTCACCCTGAGTTTTCTTGTCCTGCCGTTTCCTACGGTCCTGCTCCAACTCATCGTCATCGAGTAGCATATCCCACTCAAACGGGTCATCCGTCAGATCGAACAGATCATCGTCATCAAACATGGCAGCCTCCATTGCCGACTAGCGAGCATCCACCACATAGAGGCCAACGCGCACCTGATGCCACGGACTGCGCTCGGGGGCAACCTGTTGTACGCGGGCCTCAAACACATCCTCGTGGCCGTAATACATCATCAAGGACAGCGGGCCGACCTCGTTTCCTGGAACGTAGCCAAGTTTGGTCTTGCCATAGTAGATCGCAACTGCCTCGGGGTCATGGGGATTATCGCGCTCAGCACACAGTGTCAGTTTATCGCCCGCTTTAAGATCGCCCAGGACCAAGGCGCCATCAGCATACTGAAATCCTGCAATGTGAAATGACAGAAGAACACGTGAAGGCTCGTACATAGCAGCTCCTCTAACAGCCGGATAAATCGGCGCTTAACCGTACTGAGAAGCTTACGGGCCCGTGCGGACACAAATTCGCCCCACCCGCGCCTTTTCGACCGTTTGTCGCTACACCATCTGATTCTAATGCACAAACATGCGCACGAACTTGTGCTTCCAGCTTGCATAAGGGGCATAGCGGAATGGCACGTCCAACCACGTTGCCTTGTTCACGATGCTCTTCTTGTGGCTAAACGTATCGAAGCTCTCACGTCCATGGTACTGTCCCATACCGCTCGCCCCCATGCCGCCAAAGCCCATATGGCTCGTGGCCAAATGCATAATGGTGTCGTTAACGCAGCCGCCGCCAAAGGGCACGTAGCGCACAAAGCGCTGCTGAACCGCACGATCCTGACTAAAGATATACAGGGCCAGCGGCGTCGGACGATCCGTAATAAACGTCTCGGCCTCGTCTAGGCTCTCAAACGTCAGCACCGGCAAGATGGGGCCGAAAATCTCCTCCTGCATCACGGCGTCCTCAGGCGCCACGCCGTCTAGGATCGTCGGCTCAATCTTGAGCGACGACTCGCGCGCCGTTCCTCCCAGCACAACCTTATCGGGGTCGATCAGCCCGCGTACGCGCGCGAAATGCTTGGTGTTGACAATATGACCGTAGTCCTCGTTGTCGAGCGGGTGCTCGCCAAACATGCGACGGACCTCCTCCTTGATGAGGCCCAACAGCTCATCGTGCACGCGCGTATCGACCAGCAGGTAGTCGGGCGCCACGCAGGTCTGCCCCACGTTGAGCCATTTACCAAAGGCGATACGTCGTGCCGCGACCTTCAAGTTTGCCGTCGCATCCACGATGCAGGGACTCTTTCCGCCCAGCTCAAGCGTCACGGGCGTGAGGTTTTTGCTCGCGCGCTCCATGACGAGCTTGCCGACCGGAACGCTACCGGTAAAGAAGATCTTGTCCCAGCACTCGTCGAGCAGCGCTTCGTTTTCGGCGCGCCCGCCCTCGACAACCGTCACCAGGCGCGGATCAAATGCCTCTTCACAGATTTGCTTGAGCACCGCGCTCGATGCCGGAGCATAGGCACTCGGCTTGATGACCACAGTATTGCCCGCGGCAAGGGCGCCGGCGAGCGGCTCGAGCGTCAGCAAAAACGGGTAGTTCCACGGAGCCATGATGAGTGTGACGCCATAGGGCACGGCCTGCGTCTTGCACACACTCACGGCGTTGGCGAGGTCACACGGACGCAGGCGCGGGCGACTCCATCGAGCCACATGCGCAATCTGATGTCGAATCTCGGAAAGCGACGTACCGATTTCGCACATATACGCCTCGTCATGCGACTTTCCCAAATCGGTCTTGAGCGCATGGGCGATATCGCCCTCGTGGGCCCGTACCGCATCACGCAGGCGCACCAGTGCGCGGCGGCGACCGCCAACGTCAAACGTGGCGTGCGTCTTAAAGTAGGCGCGCTGCTCGCCGACGACGCGCGCGATTTCCTCGGTGTTCATGTGCCCTCCTAGTTCTCGCCCTCAAACATACCACCTGCAATGACTTCGTACATATGCTCGAGCTCCAAACGGTCCATCAAAAGTGGAACGGGGTATAGCGGATTGGCCTCGGCGTCGGCATGCGCCGCCATTTCGGGAATGTCGGAGCGGCGAATGCCCGTCACATATTTGGAAATGCCCAAGGCGGCGTTCATGCGGTCGACCCAATCGATAAAGGCCTCGGCCGCAAGACTGTCCTGCGCGGTAGCCGGCGCAATGCCCGCCATGCGAGCAAGATCGGCAAGCTTGGGGGCGGCGGCGTCACCATAAGCGCGAAGCATGTGCGGCAGGATGATCGCGTTGGCCAAACCGTGCGGAATTCCGTATCGGCCGCCCAGACTGTGCGCGATGGCATGCACATATCCGACATAGGAGCGGGTAAACGCAACGCCCGCCTTATACGCCGCCGAAAGCATATTGCGACGGGCGCGCATGTCGTCACCATGCTCATAGGCCTCGAGCAAATTGTCATGGATGAGCTGCACCGCCTGTCGCGCCATCTTGCGCGTATAGGGTGTAGTGCTTCGCCCGATAAAGGCCTCGACGGCATGCGTCAGGGCATCCATACCCGTCTGCCCCGTAATGGAGGCGGGCAGGCCGCGCGTAAACTCGGGGTCGTGCACCGCAAAGCGCGGGATAAGCACAAAGTCGTTAATGGGGTACTTGTAGTGCGTCTCGTCATCGGTAATTACCGCCGCGAGCGTGACTTCGCTTCCCGTGCCTGCCGTGGTGGGGACGGCGATGAGCAGCGGCAGGCGACGATGAATCCGCAGCAGGCCGCGCATCTTGTTGATGGGCTTGTTTGGCTGCGCAATGCGTGCGCCCACGCCCTTGGCGCAGTCCATGGCTGATCCTCCGCCAAAGCCGATAATAGCCTGGCAGGCGCTCTCTCGATACAGGGACGCCGCTTCCTCCACATTCGAGACCGTGGGGTTCATACGCGTTTCGGCATAGACCGTAACGCCAATCCCCTGAGCCGTAAGCGCACGCTCGAGTGATGCCGTGAGCCCCAAACGTGCAATACCAGGGTCCGTCACGATAAGGACCTTCTGGATTGAACGCTTTTGAAGCACTGTGGGCACATCCTCGGCATGCTCCAAAATGCGTGGCTCGGTATAGGGCAGGATCGGCAATGCAATGCGAAAAACCGTCTGATATGTTCGGCACCAGGCACGACGGGCTAGATGCATAAAGGAAACTCCTTCATTTGTTGATAGGTCAACATTTGCTCGCCCGATTGTACTCAGCGGCGGTCAAAGGCGGCCTGCCAATCGTTAATCAATCAACATCTTCATATCTCAAAATTGTTTTATTAAAAATCATTCCTAATAGGCTTCACATTTGGTTGCATTTATGGATAATAGAACTCGTCAAGACGCACGTCCGGAGAGGGCCCTTACGGGACCGGACGAGCGCACAATCGCCATCGATCGAAAGGATCGAATCATGAAGTTTGTTTGCCCCGTTTGCGGTTATGTGGAAGAGTTCGACGGCGACCAGCTGCCCGAGGACTTCAAGTGCCCCCAGTGCGGTGTTCCCGGTTCTCGTTTCCTGAAGCAGGAGGAGGGCCAGCTCGAGTGGGCTGCCGAGCACGTCGTGGGCGTCGCCAAGATGGAGGGCGTCTCCGAGGACATCGTTGCCGACCTGCGTGCCAACTTTGAGGGCGAGTGCTCTGAGGTCGGTATGTACCTGGCCATGGCTCGCGTCGCTCATCGCGAGGGCTATCCCGAGATCGGCCTGTACTGGGAGAAGGCTGCCCACGAGGAGGCCGAGCACGCCGCCAAGTTCGCTGAGCTCCTGGGCGAGGTCGTGACCGACTCCACCAAGAAGAACCTCGAGATGCGCGTTGAGGCCGAGAACGGCGCCACCGCCGGCAAGACCGATCTTGCCAAGCGCGCCAAGGCCGCTGGCCTCGATGCCATCCACGACACCGTGCACGAGATGGCTCGCGACGAGGCCCGTCATGGCAAGGCCTTCGCCGGCCTGCTCAAGCGCTACTTCGGCTAAGCCAACCGCTTGAGACATAACCTCTAGCTCAATGAGGCCCGGACCGTATTGGTTCGGGCCTTTTTGTGTCTCGAGGACTCGTTAACGCCCTGAAATAGAGCTATCTTCGGCATCGGTCTCTCGTCAAAAACTAAGTGAGTAGACTTTTTGGAACTTGCCGAGCAGACCATCCATATTGCTTTATAAAAACCGCAGGTAGATAGCTTGCCGCAAAACAATCTGGTCGCCATCACGCTAAAAGTCTACTCACTTAGATTTGCAACCGTCCATGATCGGGCCTTTTTGTGTCTAACGGGCATCTTTTTGTCGATTTCTCCCAGTTTTGACCAGTCAACGAATAGCTCAGACCGAAGTAATGCCTCGGCCCCTTGCTCCTCCAAGCTTTTATTGCGATATTCAACATCGAGCAACCTGCATACGGCCTTAACAATCGCGCGGAATCTATCCTCATCGGATATCTGTCCGTGTGTCAGAAGAAATACATCGTAGCCCATGGCCTGAAGCGGCGTCACGCAAGCCATCCCCGGCTCGCCCGTGTGAGCCCTTTCCTTGGCATTCAATGGCCACCTGTCGCTCTCCGTCCGGCGAAGACAGAAGTAGGTCAATGTATACGTGGGACTTGCCTACAATCGCCCGAGCACTTGCGCTTAGCGCCACTTCGACATTGAGCTCTATGCCGCAAAAACCTTCGCCTCCCAATGATCGTGGCAATCCAAGCAACAAATACGTCTCAACCTCAAAAGGCGATGCGGCACCCAGTAGAACGAGATGCGATACCGCGGCAAATCGCTTGCCGTAACGCATCCCACAAACATCTGAACAAAAACGGTCAAGATCTCCGTCCA
>URBP01000091.1 GCA_900546105.1 uncultured Collinsella sp. | reverse complement strand
GTGTATAAATATGATAAAATCCAGTAGTTTTGCGTTATTTTATCACAAAAATTATTTGAATGGAGGAAACTGTATGTCTGATTCAATTTCTACTCTTGCTGAGCTTAAAGCTGCGTCGCAGACTCCTACTGCTGCAAGAAACAGGCTGACATATTTGTTTGACGAAGGAAAATTTACAGAGCTTGACGCTTATGCTGCTGCGGGTGACTCCCTTGCTGGAGTTATTACTGCTTTTGGCTATGTTGAGGGTAATCCTGTATATGCTTTTTCTCAGGACGTGACTGTTAAGGACGGTGCTTTGACAGAGGCACAGGCAAAGAAGATAGCAAAGGTTTATGACCTTGCTGCTAAGACAGGAGTTCCTGTTGTCGGAATATTCGATTCTTATGGTGCTGACGTAAGCGATGGTTCAAAGGCTCTCAATGCTTACGGCGAACTGCTTATGTGGACTTCTAACCTTTCAGGTGTTGTTCCTCAGATAGCTGTTGTCGCTGGCACTTGTGCAGGCTGTGCAGCAATGCTCGCTGAGTCTGCTGACTTCACTGTTATCGCAAAGGATGCTGAGCTTTATGTTGCACCAAATGCAAACATAAAGAACTCTGCTGAAAATGCTGCTGAAAACGGCACTGCTGCTGTTGTTTGTGAGGACGATAAGGCTGCTGTTGAGGCTGCAAAGAATATACTTACAAAACTTCCACAGAACAACCTTTCACCAGTACCAATGTATGAATTTGCTGATCCAACTGAGGCTGTTGGTGATGACGCTGATGGCATTGCAAAGGCTGTTTGCGATGGTGACAGTGTGACTGAGCTTAATGCTGAGTATGGCAGGGCTTCTTATACAGCACTTGCAACACTTGGCGGTGCTACAGTCGGCGTTGTTGCTACTAACAAGACAGGCGACAAGCTTACATCTGCTGATTGCTCAAAGATCGCAAGATTTGTAAGAACTTGCGACGCTTACGCTATCCCTGTTGTAACTTTTGTTGATACTGAGGGCTTCAAAGCTGATGATGAAACAGAAGCTTACGGCGCTGTTAAGGATATGGCAAAGCTTTGCCACGCTTATGCTGAGGCTACTACTATTAAACTTGCTGTTGTTACAGGTAAGGCTTATGGTCCTGCATTTATTGCACTTGCCGGCAAGGGTTCAAATGCTGACCTTTCATTTGCACTTGATACAGCTGTTATCTCTGCACTTGCTCCTGTAACTGCTGTTGAGTTCCTTCAGCATGACGAGCTTAAGGGTGCTGCTGATCTTACTGCTGCAAGAAACACTCTTGCTGATAAGTTCGCTAAGGAGAATGCCTCTGCTGCTGTTGCTGCAAAGAATGGCTGCGTTGACGGCATAATCGCTAAGAACGAGATCAGACAGACACTTATGGACTCTATCGAGGTAATGGCTGGAAAGAGAATTTCCAGACTGCCTAAGAAACACAGCAATATTCAGTTGTGATAAACATATCAAATTAAATAGATTGGTGGTTTTTTAAGATGAAAAGATATAATATTACAGTAAACGGAAAAGCTTATGACGTTGCAGTTGAAGAAGTTGGCGGAAGCACCGCTGCTGCTCCTGTAGCCGCTGCCCCTGTTGCTGCCGCGGAGTCTGACGCAAAGCCCGCGCTCGATTCTGCAGCCGGTCTGGATATTCTGGCGCCTGCCGCTCCGGCACAGGTTGAAGACGAGACTGCCGACGAAGACTATGACGAGTATCCGCAGCGCGTGTCCTATGAGAGTGACACCGATTTCTCGGCCGAGCTTCCCTCGACAACGCCCCATGCCGATATCGCTTCCGCGTTCTCCTCGATTGGTGCCAGCGCTTCTAGCTTCTTTAAGGGTGCCTTTGCGAAGGGCAAGAAGTTCGTCGATGACTTTGAGGAAAAGCGCGCCGCTGCCCGCGAGTCCGCCGAGCGGGAGGCCATCGCCCAGCAGCAGGCCGCCGAGGCTGAGCGTGAGCGTGCGGCACAGGAGTTCGAGCAGAGCGAGGCCGAGCAGCCGGAGCCTGTCGATGTCGCCGACGCCACGACGTCCTTTGATGCGCGGCAGCCGGTCGATAACACCATGTCATTTGATGCCACGATGACATTTGAGAAGCAGGGCACCGCAATTGCCGAGCCCCTTCCCATCTCCGATGATGCCCAGGACGCCGCCGATGATTCGGTTATCGACGAGGCCGATTCCGTTGAGGCTAGCGCGCCCGAGCAGGTCGAGGCTCCTGCGATGGAGCAGGAGTCCCCTGCGGTTGACGAGGCTCCCAAGACGGATGTGTCCAGGCCTTATTCTACGCAGATCTTTACCATGCCCGCGCCGAGCGATCCCGGCGCCACGGTGGCCAATGTCGCTCCCACGCAGGACGAGACGGTTGACTCCCTCATGGCGCAGATTTCGTCTCAGGTGCCTCCGCGCCAGCAGATGAATATTCCCGATCCGGCCTCCGCGCCTGCACCCTCTTCGTCGCCGCTGGCCTCGGTCCCCGATCCGTCGCTGCCTTCGATGCAACAGGCCAACGTCGCGTCCCGCACGTCGCTGTTCGATCTTCCCGATCCTTCGACGCAGACAAATGATCCCTTTGCGACGGCGCAGGGCCCCGAGCCCACATCGGCACCGGTCGTGACCCCCATGCCCATTTCCTCGGGCGCACAACCGCTCGAGACCATCTCGGCTCCTGTTTCGACGGGCGCCAAGCCGCAGAAGCGTGGCCTGGGTGGCTTGTTCGGTCGCAAAAAGAAGAACGAGCAGGGCAGCATGAGCGACTGGCTGGGCGTCGAGGACGATTACGATGCCAAGAAGTCTGGCCGCGGCATTGGCTCGTGGGATAACTTCGAGGATGACGACGACGGTTGGAAGGGTGGCGCCACCTCCTCCGATGGTGCTTCTGCCGAGGATATGCTCTCGGCCGTTGCCTCCATGGGTGACGATGAGCTACTCGGCCACGATATCTGGTTCGTCGCAACGGGCGCGTCAGATTGCGACGGCGCCGGCATGAGGGCCTTTTTGGCCTCGCATCGTGACAAGCTCCGCGGTGTGTTCTTCATCAACCTCGAGTCTATCGGTGCCGGCAGGCTTTCGGTGGTAACGGTCGAGGGCGAGCAGCAGCTCTTTAAGGGCGATCGCCGCATCATGAATCTTGTCAGCAAGGTGTGCAAGTCGTTCCACGTCGATTGCGGTACGTTCGAGATGCCCTATGCAAAAACCGATGCATCCGCAGCGCTCGAGGCGAGCCGTCGCGCCCTTACGATCGCCGGTGTGGATGGCCCGCGCCTTGCCTGCGCTCGCACCGAGGATGACCTGCCGTACAACGTCAATCCGACCAATATCGCTACGGTGTCCGAGGTCGTGACCGAGGTCATTCGTCGTTCGTAGACAGATCCGCTAAGGAGTCAGCGTGTTTTCGTACATCAAGCGCCATTGGCCCATCTATCTGATCTTGACCCTGATCGCAATCGCATTGGGCTTTGGGGCCGCGTATGTCGTTGGCGTTAAGGGCTCGACGCCCGAGACAACAATGAACGAAGAGGTTGAGCAAGAGCAAAGTTTGGGTGCCGACGGTATTTCCGAGTCCGATCAGGCAGCCATCGATGGCGGTTCGTCATCTGCTGAATAGCCGATTCATCGTTTATGCCCAAGGCTTTTTTATCGTGCTAGCGCTTCCTTGTGGCTGACCTAAGGCGAGCGAACCATATGGCTGCAGTGCCCGATGTCAGGAGCGCGGTGATGCATGCGGCGATGGTAGCAGATCCCGTTGCCGGCAGGTTCTGAGGCAGGGCGCATCGTTGGATGACGCGGTCCTCATCATGCGCTTCGAGTTTATCGCCACCGCCGTTACGGCAAAGATCGACGCGCGCACTGTTGGCAAGTGCGGTTTGGGGCGTATAGGACGACGTTGCCTGCATATGCACGACTGCGCCTCGGGCATCCGAGTTAAGGGCCGCCTTGGCATCGTCAAGATCGTCGTGCTCGTCTTTAAGGTCATCCCGGGTCCAAGAGCCCGCCTCGGTTCTGGTCGTAAAGTCGGCGGCTACCGCACCGTATTCAAAACGGATGCCCGTGATGACGGCGTCGTCTGTAAGATCGATATCTTTCGTATCGAGCGTGACGGACTTGTCCGTCGGGATATCCGCTTTCCATAGGTGCCACCCGTCGTAATCGACGAGACGCGCATCGTCGCCCAGCAGCTTTGTAACCTCTTCCGTTTCGAGCCAAGGATTGCTGTGCCCGTCGTCAAGCGTTGCATTGACCTGCTTGCCCGTATCGCTTGTTCCTGCCGGAGACGTTCGATACCACACGTTGCACAGCCCGTTTAGATCGCCGACCGCAATAGGGGTTTCAACGGCAACAAGTTTCGCTGCGCCATCTTTGGCGCACTCGAGGTCGTCGGTGATGGTCAACTCGTCGACCCAGGTGCTCGACTCATTTTTGGCGTCGATGGTATAGCAGAAGGTGCCTTGCGTATTGGCCCGTGCTTTGGCTCGGTTTTTACCGTCGCCGTTGGCAACGAGTTTGCTTACGACTGGCTGTGCGATCTCTTGGCGCTTATCGACGCTTCCCCTGATCTCGATGGGGGTATCCTTCATTGCCATGGTTTGAACTTCTCCCGTGGCCTTTACTTCAAACGTTATCTCTTCGGCAAGGTCGTAGGTACGCGGAGACATCGTTTCGCGCAGGGTGTAGGTGCCGGGTGAAAGGTGCTCAATGCGGTGCGGTTTGCCGAATGAAGTCCAAGAATCGATTTCGTTGCCATTGGAGTCGCAGAGGACAAGCTCGGCGCCTGTCACTTCCTGGCCTCCGCACGCGTCGACTTTGGAGACATCGATCTTGGTGTAGTCGTTGGAAACGTCAAGGTGCATTTCGATCACGGGCGTTTGCTGGTCAGCGTACGACAACTTCACAGTGTGTGGGGTTGGGTTGAGCAGATAGCCTTCGGGCGCTTGTGTCTCGACGACCTCGTAGGTGGCGGTACCGCATCCCAGCGAAAGATGGTCGACTCGCGCATGCCCCCGTTCGTCGGTTGTAACGGTGGCGACGGTTTCGCCATCCAGGGCGACGATGCTATCGTCGGTTCGCACGATGTCGCCGCTAGCGCGGATGTCAAACGTGGCTCCAGCGAGGGCGTGCCCATCTACAGCATCCGTCTTAATGATTTCGATGCTTCCGGTTGCGGCGTCATCATAGAACGAGGCGACGGCGACCGGTGTCAGATTTCTGTCGGCGGGAATCGTTATCTCCAGGTCTTCTCCGCGCAGATACGGTTCCTTGGCCGATGTCTCGTGCACGTAGTATGTTCCGGGATTAAGTGATTCGGGCAGCGTGACGGCGCCGGTTGTATCGGTTGTGAAGGTATTCATTACATTGTGGGCCGGATACCAACATGTTTGCGAGACGGGCTCGTGGTGGCTATCGAGCAGCTGGAACGTAAAGCCGGCAAGTGGTACGGTGCCGCCGGTCTGAGCATCGCACTTTACGATTTGAAGGTGTGTCGATAGGGCATGGTTGTCAATGATGTACTGAAGCTCGGCGCCGTCTGCGGTCTGCTCTGCTGTGATGGTCCATTCCCCTGCTTGCTTAAATCCTTCAGGGACCGTTTCTGCAACCTCGCGAACGGTGTAGCCCGCGCGGTCGTAGGGAATGGCACCGTGAGCGCCGGCTGGTCGCTTGCCTGCGCCAAACCATGCTTCGGACTGGTCTTTGGTGGAGGCAAAGCCGTAAACGTTTGTGGTCAACGTGCCGACGACTTGTTGGGAGCTATTGCTGACAACCTCAAAAACGACGCCTCCCGCCGGCTGCTCAAGGCCGGACTCATCGTTATCGCCATGGTCCTTAAACTTCGAGATTTCAAGGTCAAAGGCGATGGGGGTGTTGGGAATACGGCTTTCGAGCTCAACGATGCCCGTATCTCCGAGCTGTTCGGCACCGACGGTGTAGCTCCAACAATCGTTTGAAATCAGGTAGCCCTCGGGTGCTTTCGATTCATAGATGGTAAAGGTGCCCAGAGGAACGTCATTGAGGATCGCCCGTCCGTTTTCGTCGGTCGTAAGGGTGCGAGTCCAGCCGGGAGTGGATTGCGAGACGCAGGTGAATTCAGCGCTCGCAAGCGACGCCCCAACCTGGGCGCCGGATATCGTGGCCGCATCGATTTTTGCAATACGCAAGGTGATGGTGCCGGGCTGCTCGTTGATAGTGACATGTTCGCCGCTGTTTTGTGTGGTGAAGGCTATTCGGTCGCCTCGAGGGATATAGCCTGTCGGGGCTTTGGTTTCGACCAGGTAATATGCCGTATTGGGCAAAAGCGTTGCTTGTGTACGCCCGTTTTCGTCCGTCTGGATAGTGCCGACACGTGCATCGCCCGCACTTTCAAAGATATCGAAGGTTGCGCCACCGAGTCTGTAGGTGTCGTTACCGGCGGTGATGTCAGCCTGGGACGATTGTTTTTGGAAAGATACGGAGACGGCGGGCAGAACATAGAGCATGTCCTGGTGTCGACCCTCGCCCGAGACCGGGCCGTGATAACGCCTGGCTCGATGTGGGGCTGCCTTAATGGATCCGGACTTAGCGCTGTCGTAGAGCCAACGTGCAGCCGCTACGGCCTCGGCGTTTTCGTAAAACCTACCGCTCCTGGCAATTCCCTTGCTGTTTGTATACGAATAGGCGCCGTCGGGGCGCGTGGTTCCGTTGAGCATCCACACGGCAATCTGGGTGGCGGCACGGGCGAGATCGGGCGACAGATTGTGGCCGCCAAAGGAGGTGCTGGAAGGATATCCGTGACAGACGATGGCGGCAAATTCGTCATCGAGCCATGTCCAGCCCTGGTTGTAGGTGCGCCATGGCCCTCCCGGCTTGCTGGGGCCGGGGCAGTCTTGATTCATGCAGTACGAAATCGAAGTGTCCTGTGCCTCGTATTTACCGACACCGAAGGGGCCGCAACCGTCGCTTATGGTGCGGAAATTAAGGGAGTCACTCCCATCGACGGCGAGTGCGGCCCCTGGTGCCAGGCAGCCGATCAGAAAAAAGCAGGAGCAGCGGACCTGTTGCGATTGCGCTGTGGACAGAGTGCGTGGGTGCGTTGGACATGGCTGCTCCTTATCCCTCGTGCGCCGCACGGGGAGGCCGCGGCGCTTGGGATGAGGCTACCGCCATGGTTCATGCGGGTAAGTACCAGAAGCTGACCAAAAGCTTGCCCGATTTCTGACAAACCGGGCTCAAATACAACAATCAGATAAAGGCGCAGGTAAAAGATAGTAAGGAAAGAAAGACAAAGGTCCTCATCTCCACAATTGGCGTAGTTTTCAAACGATTCTCCACAGCTAAAACAAGCATCGACACCCTTGTATCGAACAAGACAACCGCGTTATACTAGCCAACACACAAGCGGGCATCGCCAAGTGGTAAGGCATCAGCTTCCCAAGCTGACACTCGCGGGTTCGAGTCCCGTTGCCCGCTCCAGTAAAAAGCACAAGCACGGCGCCATCACGGTG
>URBP01000090.1 GCA_900546105.1 uncultured Collinsella sp. | reverse complement strand
CCTCGCCGCGCGAAGTGCGCAGCGAGGCTTTTTGCATGCCCGAGGACGATTGGGGAACTAAGCCCTCGTCCCTCCCCGGGATATGTAGCGAGTCGGAGTACCCTTGCTGTTACTCTGCTTTGCCCACAGAGTTGAGGTTGGTCATGCGGATCTTAACCAGCTCGGTGATCTCACGCATGCCCTCCTTGGCCGGCTTCTTAGGATCGAAGCAGGCAGGGTTCTCGGCCATGTAGGCCATGAAGCCCTTGGTGTAGGCCTGACGCAGCTCGGTTGCGTAGTTAACCTTGCAGATGCCGTTCTTCACAGCCTCGGCAACCTGCTCATCGGGCACACCGGAAGTGCCGTGCAGAACCAGCGGCACGTCGACGGCGTCGCGGATGGCCTTGACCACCGACTGCTCGATGTGCGGATCGCTCGTGTACACGCCGTGGCTGGTACCAACGCCAATCGCCAGCGAGGTGCAGCCTGTGCGCTCGACGAACTCCTTGGCCTCGGCCGGATCGGTGTAGGGGCTCTCGCCCTCAACCGCGGGACCGTCGTCCTCCTTGCCGCCAACCTTACCGAGCTCAGCCTCGACGGGCACGCCCATGGCGCGGCCAGCGTCGGCGACGGACTTGGTCAGGGCAATGTTGTCCTCGAAGGACTCGTGCGAGCCGTCAATCATGACAGAGGTGTAGCCGGTGCGGAAAGCCTGCATGCAGCGGTCATAGCCATCGCCGTGATCGAGGTGCAGGGCGACGGGCACGGAAGCGCGCTCGGCGGCAGCCTTGACCATGCCGTAGAAGTAGTCCAGACCAGCGGTCTTGATGGTGCCCGGGGTGGTCTGCATGATGACGGGGGACTTGGTCTCCTCGGCAGCAGCCAGAACGGCCATAACAAACTCGAGGTTCTCAACGTTGAACGCACCAACGGCGTAGTGGCCGGCCTGAGCGTCCTTGAGCATCTTTTCGGTGGTAACAAGTGCCATGAGCGTTTGCTCCTCTCCCTCGCCCGCATCTGGACATCGGGCGTACGTGTCCGCAAGGCGTTTTACCTTGCGTTTTGCTTCGCTCATTGTATGAAATTCAACGGCTCTGCATGTGCGAGATATTGAGCCCATGCAGGTCAATACAGTCGTTTTTGAAAAGTAAACGGAAGGAATTGGAACTGAGTGGGCGTGTTCGATATTGAGTTTTGAGCCTTGAGCGTCTTTCTTTTATAGAAAAGATAAGTAATCGAAAGGCGTTTTCTTACTTAAAAAGAAAATGAACGAAAATAGATTCAACACAATTCCTGCAAATTAATGTGAGAATGGAGCAGCTATGGCCCATGCGACAACCCGAGCCTTCGCCGATGAGCGTCGTGCCGCCATCATGGAGATGCTCGAGCATAACGCCTCGGTGCAGGTGGCAGAAATCGCCCAGACCTTTGGCGTGTCCTCCGTCACCGCCCGCGCCGACCTGGACGCGCTCGCCGAAGCAGGCAAGCTACGCCGCACGCATGGCGGCGCCGTATCGCTCCACAAACGCCTAACCGTCTCCACGCAGGATCGCCGCATCAACGTCAACGTCGCCGCCAAGCAGGCCATCGCACAAAGCGCCATCGAGCTCGTCAACGACGGCGACACGCTGCTCGTCGACTCAGGCACCACCGCGCTCGAGTTTGTCCGGCTCCTCGATCAGCGCGACGGTATCACCGTTATCACGGCCGACATTACCATTGCCGATTACATCGACGAGAGCATGCCCTCGGTCGATGTCGTCATGCTGGGCGGGGCGCTGCGCAAAGGTCATCGCTATCTGTACGGTCCACTTACCATGCAGGCGCTCCAAATGGTCCACGCCGATCTTGCCGTCATGTGCCCTGGCGCTTTTGTTCCCGGCTGCGGCTTTACGACCGACTTTCCGCAGATGGCCGAGACCAAAGCGGCTATGGTCGGTGCCGCCCGTCAAAGCGTCGCCCTCATGGACAACAGCAAGGTTAACGGACGAGGCATGTACCGCTTTGCCGAACTGACCGATGTCAACACCATCGTGATGGACCGCGACCCCGATCATGCCGTCGCCACCTCAATCGCCGAGACCACCGGCAGCGCGCGTCCGGCCCTCATCATCGCCACCAGCTAAAATAAAAACCACCACAAAGATGCCTTTGTGGTGGTTTTGTTCGTTAAAAGCGAAATATCGCTACTTGGAAAGCTCGTCGGCGAGAACCTCGATCTGAGCGCGCGAGGCGTCGTTGAGCGAACCCAGGACGGTCACCTTGTTCTGCGTCAGGGTGATGTCCTTCATACCCTCGAGCTCCTTGGTCATAATCTTGGCAGCTGCGGGCGCCCAGGAGCCGCCCTCGACGAGCGCCACCGTACGGTTCTGGTAGGCATGCTCGGCAAGCGTATGGATAAAGGTGCTCATGAATGGGAAGATCTCGCCCTGATAGGTGATGGAAGCGAGTACCAGACGGTCATAGCGGAACGCATCCTCAACGGCCTCGGCCATGTCGTCGCGAGCCAAGTCAAAGACGGAAACCTTCTGGCCGCGAGCCTCGAGCGCAGATGCAAGCTCCTCAACGGCAGCCTTCAGATGGCCGTAGACGCTCGCGTAGGCAATGGTGATGCCCTCGTCCTCGGGCTGATAGCTCGACCAGGTGTTGTAGGTGTCGAGGTAGTAGCCCAGGTTCTCGGTCAGCACGGGGCCATGAAGCGGGCAGATGATCTGGATGTCCAAATCGGCGGCCTTCTTGAGCACGGCCTGCACAAACTTGCCGAACTTGCCCACGATGCCAAAGTAGTAACGGCGCGCCTCGCAGGCCCACCCTTCCGGATCCTCGATGTCGTTGGCGCCAAACTTGCCAAAGCCGTCGGCACTAAAGAGCACCTTGTCGGTAGCCTCGTAGGAGAAGAGTACCTCGGGCCAGTGAACGTTGGGGGCGCCGACAAAGGTCAGGCTGTGGCCACCCAGATCAAGCACGTCGCCCTCTTTGACAACCATCTTGCGCTCGGGGAAGTCGGTGCCAAAGTAGTTGACCATCATGCGGAAGGCGCCCATGCTTGCCACAATCTGCGCCTGGGGATAGCGCTCCATAAAGGCGGCGATGCCGGCGGAGTGATCGGGCTCCATGTGATGGATGACCAGGTAGTCGGGCGTGCGGCCGTCGAGTACGGTCTCGAGGTTGCCGAGCCACTCGTCGACAAATCCGCCATCGACCGAATCGGCGACAGCGATCTTCTCGCCCAAGATAACGTAGCTGTTGTATGCCATACCGTTCTCGGACACGTCGTACTGGCCCTCGAACAGGTCGATGTCATGATCGTCAACGCCAATGTAGCGGATATCCTTGGTGATCTCCATCAGGCAAAGCCTCCTAGATAGACAAATGAACCCGTCTATCATAGCACTCGCCTTCATAGTCACGGCTATCTGCCGGCATCCTTACCGATTGTTATTGATATGCAACGCCGAGCCGTTGACCTGCGAAAACTATGCGCGCGGCGCTGCCGTGGTGTGTCGAACGATGAGCTGACCGGGAATACGAATGGCGACGGTTTTGTCCGATGCCCCCGCCTTGGGAACTGCGCGCTCGAACACCTCGCGCCCGCGCTGATGCAGATCGAATCGAACGGTCGTGAGCTCGTTATGTGCGACAAAGTCGTCGAGCGAGTCATCGACGCCCACCACGCTCACGTCCTCGGGCACGCGCAAGCCGCTATCGCGCAGCGCGGCAATGGCGCCGTTTGCCATCTGGTCGTTTGCCGCGTAAATCGCCGTCATGGTGCGGTCGTGCTCAGCCAAGTACCGAGCGGCCTCGTAGCCGCTGTTGGCAGACCAGTCGCCCTCGAGTGGCTCTACCGTCTCGATGTGTTTACGCTCGAGTGTATCTTGCCAACCGGCGCGACGAAATTGCTCGTCGACCGAGAACGACGGGCCGCCAATATAGCGAATCTGCTCGTGCCCCAGCTCAAACAGGTGATCCATAAGCAATAGCGAGCAGCCGTAATGGTCGGAATCGACCGTGGTCACGCGCGGATGCGCGTACATGGTAACGATGACCGTTCCAATGCCCGGCAACGGATCGAACGTCTCAAAATCGGGCGCCATGCGACTCATGCCGATGATGATACCGTCCACGGGCAGCGCGGCCATACGACGCGTGGCCTCGGCAAGCGAAAACTCCTCGGTCTTGGACATCTCGACCAGCGTGATGGCGCAGTTATGCTCGCGAGCTGCGCTGGCGATGCCGTCGATCATTGAGAGGTTCCCAAACTTGGTGACATCGTTGACGCACAGCCCGACCGAATGGTAACGGCCGTCGCGCAGCGAGCGACCGGCATAACTCGGACGAAAGCCAAGCTCTTGCATAGCGGCCTGCACGCGCTGGCGCGTCTGTTCGTTAACGTTGGGCAAGCCGTTGGCGACGCGCGAAACCGTCTGCTGCGAAACGCCAGCAGCGCGGGCGACGTCGGCCATGGAGACCGGACGCGTGCCTGTATCGTTGGACGGGCGCCTTGCCACAGGATCACCTTCACCCTTGAGAGATCTGAATAGCGTGAATGCCGGCCCGGGCAGAAATACATCCCGCGCCGAGGCCCGCTATCGTCGGACGCATGTTAACGTACTCTACTTTTTCTATCTGCATCTCTTCTGCTTTATAAGTCCATACGGCAGTACCGTTCACGGCTGAATTTCTACCGATTACCAGATTCTCAAATAGTGATAAGTGTTGTGTTATGAGTACGTTAACATAGCCCGTAACGTGCGGCATCGTAGATGCTGAGTTTATGCCGCTTCAGATTGTTAACGTACTCACTACGACGGAAAACTCGTCAGTATGCGCTAAAGAAAGGACCCTCATGACCACCCCCGACGAAAAGACACTCGCCACGCTCACCAAGCTGTTTGAGGAGGAGTTTGGCCCCATCGGCGATCGCCAGGTGCTCTATGTGCACGCGCCCGGCCGCTCCGAGATCAGCGGCAACCACACCGACCACGAGGGCGGCCACGTTATCGCCGGCTCGCTCGATGTCGCCGTTGACGGCATTGCCGTGGCAACCGATTCCAACAAGGTCCGCGTTGCCGACGAGGGCTATCCCACGTTTGAGATCGCGCTCGACACGCTAGACGTTCAGGAGTCCGAGAAGGGCACGTCCGCGAGCCTCGTCCGCGGCATGGCCCACGAAATCGCTGCTCTGGGCGTTGAGCCCCAGGGCTTCGACTTCGCCTTCACCTGCTCCGTCCCCTCGGGCGGCGGCCTTTCCAGCTCTGCCGCCGTCGAGGCCGCGTACGGCCGCGCCATGGAGACGCTCTGGGGCGCGCCCGCCATTGAGCCCGTCGCGCTCGCCCAGATGAGCCAGCGCACCGAGAACAACTACTACGGCAAGCCCTGCGGTCTGATGGACCAAGCCGCCGTGTGCCTGGGCGGCCTCGCCTACATGGACTTTGAGGACCAGGCTCAGCCTAAAACCCAGAAGCTCGAGCTCAACTTTGAGGATCACGGCTATTCGCTCGTGCTCGTTAAGGTTGGCGCCGACCATGTGGCGGCTACCGACGACTACGCCGCCGTTCCGCGCGAGATGCAAGACGTCGCCGCCGAGTTTGGCAAGGCACGCCTGTGCGAGGTAAACATTGCCGACTTTGACGCCAAGCTCCCCGAGCTGCGCGCCAAGCTGGGCGACCGCGCCTGCCTGCGCGCCGTTCACTACTGGTACGAGAACGGCCTGGTCGACAAGCGCTGGGCAGCCCTGAACGCCGGCGACATTGACCAGTTCCTGGTCCTGACGCGCGAGTCCGGCGCCAGCTCTGCCATGTACCTGCAGAATGTCGTTGCCAAGCTGGGACCTGAACAGCCTTCCATGTATGCCTTGGCGCTGGCCGAGCACGTGCTCGACGGCCGCGGCGCCGTTCGCATTCACGGTGGCGGCTTTGGTGGCACCATCCAGGCCTTCGTGCCGCTCGATCTGGTCGACACCTTCATTGCCAAGATGAACGGCTGGCTGGGCGAGGGCTCTGCCCGTCACTACGCCATCTCTGACAAGGGGGCTTACGCGGCATGGCTGTAATGACCGACGTGCGCGAGGCTGCACAGAGCCTCATCGAATATGCCATCCACCGATCGATGATCGGACAGGACGATCGCATCTGGGCATACAACACTATTTTGGAGTGCATCGGCGCCACGGGCCCCGCGCTCGACATGGCTTGGGCGCTCAAGACCGAGAAGATTTCGCTCTTGCACCCCGATACGCTCCCCGACTTTGACCTGGAGGGCACGCTTGCCGCGCTTTCCGAGGCCGCCGTTACCAACGGTGCCGCCGAGGACACGGCGTCGGGCCGCGACCGCATCGCCATGCACATCATGGGCGTACTCATGCCGAGGCCTTCGGTTGTAAACGAGGAGTTCAACGGACGTATGGGCGTCAACGAGCCCCGCGCCGCGACCGACTGGTTCTACGGCCTGTGCTGCGACGCCGGCTACGTGCGCCGTGCCGCCATCGCGCGCAACATCAAATGGAGCACCCCCACCAACTGGGGCGATCTTGAGATCACCATCAACCTGTCCAAGCCCGAGAAGGACCCGCGCGATATCGCCGCGGCAGGTGCAGCTAAGAACACGGGCGAGAAGTATCCCGCCTGCCAGCTCTGCATCGAAAACGAGGGCTATCCCGGACGCTCCGCCGCAGCCGACGGCGGAGCTCACCCC
Organism: uncultured Collinsella sp.; assembly: GCA_900546105.1. GTDB lineage: Bacteria > Actinomycetota > Coriobacteriia > Coriobacteriales > Coriobacteriaceae > Collinsella. The sequence goes on along the minus strand of URBP01000090.1, from coordinate 1,044 downwards.
GCCCGCCAGAATCTGCGCGTTATCCCCATCCAGCTCGACGGCGAGCGCTGGGGCTTCCAGTACAGCCCGTACGCGTACTTTAACGAGCACTGCATTGCCATGAGCTCCGAGCATCGTCCGATGCACGTCGACCGCAAGGGCCTGACCTGCCTGCTCGACTTTGTGGACCTGTTCCCGCATTACTTCATCGGCTCCAACGCCGACCTGCCCATCGTGGGCGGCTCGATTCTGTCGCACGACCACTTCCAGGGCGGCGCGCACGAGTTCCCCATGATGCATGCCGCCGAGGTCTCGCAGTTTAGCGTGCCCGGTTTTGACCAGGTCACCGGCACTGTGCTGCAGTGGCCGCTCTCGGTGCTGCGTCTGCGCTCGCATGACCGCGCTCAGCTGCTCGATGCCGCCGAGAAGATTATCCTCGCCTGGCGCGAGTGGAGCGATGAGTCTGTTGGCGTCATCGCGCACACAGCCGATGGCGTGGCGCACAACACCGTGACGCCCGTCATTCGCCGCGTCGACTCCCGCGGCAACGCCGGCGGCGAGATTTACGAGGCCTACCTGGCGCTTCGCTGCAATATCACGACCGACGAGCATCCGCTGGGCGTTTTCCACCCGCATGCCGAGTATCACCATATTAAGAAGGAGAACATCGGCCTGATCGAGGTTATGGGCCTGGCTATTCTTCCGCCGCGCCTGGTTCCCGAGCTCGGCGCTGTCCGCGAGCACCTGCTGGCAGCCAAAGCCGATACCAGCTACGACCTTGCCAGTGCGCTCGAGGGCGACGACCTTTGCCGCAGCCATGCCGCGTGGGCCGAGGACGTCTATGCCCGCCGCGCCGACGAGCTTACGGCGGACAACGCCATCGACATCCTGCACGAGGAGGTCGGCGTGGTGTTTGGCCACGTGCTCGACAACGCCGGCGTCTTTAAGTGGGACGAAGCCGGCCGCGCCGCCCAACAGCGCTTTATCGACTCACTGTAATGATCCCTTGGAGACGGAGGAAAACGGACTATTTCGTCTTCAAGACAACGGCGCCCGCCGGCAACA
>URBP01000089.1 GCA_900546105.1 uncultured Collinsella sp. | reverse complement strand
ATATTTTTTACCAGCTAGGCCCTCTTACTCGTCGAGGAGATCTTCTGGCATGTCGTTGCCGTCGCCTAGATCGACAGGGGCTTCTTCGGTGTCGGCTGCGGCCTCGGCACCTTCGCCCTCGGGCTTCTCTTTGGCGGCTGTCATGCGGGCCACGGCGCATATGCGGTCGTTGTCGTCGACGGTCATCATCTTGACTCCCTGGGTGGCGCGGCCAGTCTGGCTGATCTCATCGGTCTTGACGCGAATGACCGTCGCGCCCTCCGTCACGATGAACAGCTCGTGCTGTGGGCCCACCGTCTTCATGGCCGCAAGGTTACCCTTACGCTCGGTCATTTGGATGGTGTAGACGCCCTGGCCACCGCGATTCTGCTCCGGGTAGTCCGCGACCGGCGTGCGCTTGCCGTAGCCGCGCTCGGTGATGACGAACAGATCGCCGTTGCCGTTAGTGACTTCCATGCCCAGAACGCTCACGCCGTCCTTCATGCCGATACCGCGGACGCCGCTGGTGTCGCGGCCGGTGGCGCGCACCTGCTCCTCGGAGAACATGATCGCCTTGCCCGCGGTGGTGGCCAGGATAATCTTGTCGCCCTCGCGCACGCGGCGCACGTTCAGCAGCGCGTCGTCGTCACGCAGGTTGATAGCGATCAGGCCATCACGGCGGCTGCGGTCATATGCGCTCATCACGGTCTTCTTGACCATGCCGCTCTTGGTGGCAAACATCAGGTACTCGTCGGCAGGGAACTCGCGGCAGCTGATGACGCTCGCGATCTTCTCGCCCTCCTCGAAGGGCAGCAGGTTGACGATCGCGGTACCGCGCGCCTGGCGCGTACCCACCGGCAGCTCGTGCACCTTCAGGCGATAGACCTTGCCCTTGCTCGAGAAGAACAGCACGTACTCGTGCGTGGACGCGATGAACATCTCATCGATGACATCGTCCTCTTTGAGGTTGACGCCCGACACGCCCTTGCCGCCGCGCTTTTGGGCGCGGTAGGCGGCAACCGGGATACGCTTAACGTAGCCGGTGTGGGTGATGGTCACGACCATATCCTCGTCGGCGATGAGGTCCTCGACATCCAGGTCCTTCTCAACCTGGCTGATCTCGGTGCGGCGCTTGTCGCCAAACTTCTTCGAGATCTCGCGCATCTCTTCCTTGATGACGCCCAGGATTTTCTCCTCATGCGCCAGCAGGTCCTCGTAGTAGGCGATGGCGCGGCGCAGGCCGTCCAACTCTTCTTGGATCTTGTCGCGCTCCAGGCCGGTCAGGCGGCGCAGCTTCATCTCGAGGATGGCCGTGGTCTGCTCGGGCGTAAAGCCAAAGCGCTCGATCAAGCGGCTGCTGGCCTCGGAGTCGGTCTGCGAGGAGCGGATGATGCTAATGACCTCGTCGATATGGTCGAGGGCCATCAAATAGCCCTCAAGGATATGCGCGCGGGCCTGGGCCTTTTTAAGGTCGAAGCGGGTGCGGCGAGTGACGACGTCGACCTGGTGGTCGATGTAGTGCTGCAGCATCTCGCGCAGGCTCAGGCATTTGGGAACGCCGTTGACAAGCGCCAGGTTGTTGGCGCCAAAGGTCGTCTGCAGCGAGGTGTACTTATACAGGTTGTTGAGCACGACCTGCGGAATGACGCCCTTCTTGAGCTCGATGACCAGACGGATACCCTTCTGGTTGGACTCATCGCGCATATCCGAGATGCCCTCGATGCGCTTGTCGTTGACGAGCTGGGCGATCTTCTCCTGCAGGGTGCCCTTGTTGACCATGTAGGGAATCTCGGTAAAGACCAGGCGGCTGCGGCCGGTCTTGGTGGACTCCACATGTGCCTTGGCACGCACGGTAATGGAGCCACGGCCGGTCTCGTAGCTCTGCTTAATGCCGGCGCTGCCCATGATGATGGCGCCGGTGGGGAAGTCCGGACCGGGCATGATCTGCATGAGCTCGTCGACGGTGGCGTCGGGGTTGTCGATCAGGTAGCAGGTGGCCTCGATCGCCTCGGTGAGGTTATGCGGGGCGATGTTGGTGGCCATGCCGACGGCGATGCCCTGGCTGCCGTTGACCAGCAGGTTGGGGAAGCGCGCAGGCAGTGCCACGGGCTCGGCGAGCGATTCGTCGTAGTTGGGCTGCCAGTCGACGGTATCCTTCTGCAAGTCACGCAGCAGTTCCATGGCGGGCTTGGCCAGGCGGCTCTCGGTGTAACGCATGGCTGCCGCGCCGTCGCCGTCGATGTTGCCGAAGTTGCCGTGACCGTCGATGAGCGGCGTGCGCATGGAAAACCACTGCGCCAGGCGGACCATGGCCTCATAGACCGCGAAGTCGCCATGCGGGTGGTACTTACCGATAACTTCGCCGACCGTCCAGGCCGACTTCTTGTGCGGGCGGTTGGGGTAGATGCCGCTCTCGTTCATCGCATACAGGATGCGGCGGTGCACCGGCTTTAAGCCGTCGCGCACGTCCGGCAGGGCGCGCGCCGTGATAACCGACATCGAATACTCGATGAACGACTGCTTCATCTCGCGACCGAACTCCGAAATCTGGAGCTGACCGCCGTTGATATCCTCGCCGGCCGAGGCGCCACGGTCGACTTCGCCAAAGCTCTCCTCGAGCTCGGCGTCGTCTTCTTCCTCATCATCATCGGCATCGGGGTTATAGGCGTCCGGGTCGCCGTCCTCGCCCTGCTCAGCACGGGCAAGCAGGCGCTTCAGATCATCGGGCATACCGGCGTCGCCGGCCTCGTCCATACCCTCGTTATTGTTGATATCGTCTTCCACGTTACCTCCTCATGGTTTGCGTGGTCCATTAATCATCCTGCCACGGAGACGGCTTTTCCAGGTGCCGCAGATTCGCTCGAAAGAGGAGGGAAGCGTACTTGGGTACGCGACCGACGATTGAGGGCGAAGGTGCGGTGGCTGGGAAAGCCGAACAGGTTAGGCGTCTAAGAAGCGCGCGTCGTGCGCGTGTTTTTCAATGTACTCGCGGCGATAGCCGACCTCGGAACCCATCAGCTCGCGCACGGCGCGGTCTGCCACCACGGCGTCCTCGATCGACACGCGCTGCAGAATGCGGGTCTTGGGGTCCATCGTCGTCGAGGCGAGCTGCTTGGGGTCCATCTCGCCCAGGCCCTTGTAGCGCTGGACGGTATAGCCCTTGCGCTTCTTGGTGATCTTGCCATCCTTGGCCTTGCCGTCCTCGTCGTTGTCGTCGGGATTCAGGCCCAGACTCTGGATGGTGTCGCGCAGGATCTCGTCTTCGGGCTGGCGGCCGTTGGGATACACGTAGTGGATCTTGTTGCGCACCTTAATGCCAAAGATGGGCGGGCAGGCAACATAGACGTAGCCGGCATCGATCAGCGGACGCATGTACTTGTAGAAGAACGTCAGCAGCAGGATGCGGATATGCGCACCGTCGACGTCTGCATCGGTCATGATGATGATCTTGTGGTAGCGCGCCTTGGTGATATCGAAGTCGCCGCCGTCGCCGGCACTCGTCGTGACGCCGCAGCCGATCGCGGTAATCAGCGACTGGATGGTGTCACTCGAGAACGCGCGATGGTCACCAACGCGTTCGACGTTCAAAATCTTGCCGCGCAGGGGCAGAATCGCCTGGATGTCTCGGCGACGGCCGTCCTTGGCCGAACCGCCTGCCGAGTCGCCCTCTACGATGAAGAGCTCGGTCAGCTCGGCATCGCGCACCGAGCAGTCGGCGAGCTTACCGGGCAGGGACGCCGTCTCGAGCAGGCTCTTGCGGCGGGTCGCCTCGCGCGCCTTGCGGGCGGCGTTGCGCGCCTTGCAGGCCTGCTGCGCCTTCTTGACGATCTCGCGGGCGGGCTTAGGGTGCTCCTCCAAGTAATCGGCAAGGCCGTCGGTCACGATCTTGAGCGTGAGCGTGCGCATATAGGAGCTGCCGAGTTTGGCCTTGGTCTGGCCCTCAAACTGCGGATCGGGCAGCTTGACCGAGATAACGGCCGAAAGGCCCTCGCGCACATCGTCGCCGGTCAGGTTGGCATCTTTTTCCTTGAGCAGGTTCTGCTTGCGCGCGTAATCGTTGATTACGCGGGTGAGCGCGGTACGGAAGCCCTCAAGGTGCATGCCGCCCTCGGGGGTGTAGATGTCGTTGGCAAACGACATGACGTTCTCGCCGTAGCCGCTATTCCACTGCAGGGAAACCTCGACCTCGCCCATCTTGGCCACAGGCGCGTCCGGGTCCGATTTGCCCTCGATGTAGATGGGCTCCTTAAAGGCCTCGGGAACGTCCTTGCCCTCGTTGAGGAACTTGACGAAGTCGATGATGCCGCCCTCGTAGCAAAACTCCTCCACGTGGGGAGTCGCCTCGCGCTCGTCGGTCAGCACGATTTTGAGGTTCTTATTGAGGAACGCCGTCTCCTGCAGACGGTTGTGCAGCGTATCGAAATCGTAGATGCAGGTCTCGAAGATCTCATCGTCGGGCCAGAAGGTGACGGTGGTGCCCGTCGAATCCGAGGTGCCCACGACCTCCATCTTCTTGACGGTCTTGCCGCGCGAGAACTCCATCTCGTAGGTGTTGCCATCGCGACGAACCTGAACGACCACGCGCTTGGACAGTGCGTTGACGACGGAGATGCCCACGCCGTGCAGGCCGCCCGAGACCTTATAGGCCGAGTTATCGAACTTACCGCCGGCGTGCAAGATCGTCATGACGACCTCGAGCGTCGGGATCTTTTTAACAGGGTGCTCGTCGACGGGGATGCCGCGCCCGTTGTCGACGACCGTGATGGAGTTGTCGGCGTGGACCGTCACCTGGATCTCGGTGCAGAAACCGGCCATGGCTTCGTCGACGGAGTTGTCAACGATCTCCCACACCAGGTGATGCAGACCGCTGGCGCTCGTCGAGCCGATATACATGCCCGGGCGCTTACGAACGGCCTCGAGACCTTCGAGAATCTTAATCTCGCCGCCATCGTAATCGTTTTCGTTTGCCACACGTCCTCCTTCAGTCAAGAAAATGTGTACAGCCTTACTAGTTTATCGTAAAAAAATACCCTCGGGAACGAGGGTATTTGGCTCTACAAGGCCACCAGATGCGATTTAAGGCTCTTTTTTGCTTTGCACGCCCTTGGCCCACTCGGCACTGGCTCTCATGGCATTCTCGAGGGCCTCGCGCAGTTTTTGGTCTTCGATGGGCGCCACCTGGCGCTCAATCTCGGTGCGCTCGACCTCACTTAGATCGGCGTGCGGGGCCGGCGGGCGTTCGGTCGTCGCCAGGCGCAGGCGCTCCTTGGCGGCGGGCGGCGTGTGACCGGGCGCGGTGGTTTTGAACACCAGGCCGTCCACATGCGCACCGGCGCGCTCCATGCGCGCGCGGATGATCTCGCGCAACAGCGTCATTTCCTGCGTCCACGAGGGCGAGTCGAGATACACCAGCAGTTCATTGGACTCGGGCAGGTAACGCAGCCCCGTCACATGCCGCCCCTCGCGCGTGCCCGAGCACACCGCATTCCAGGCGCGATAGACCGCGCGCGACTCCTCGGCAGCCTCCATCTGCGCACGGCGCTCAGGGGTCGCAGCCGCCAGGATGCGTTGGCGCTCTGCGTTCAAAAACCCACTGAAGGCGACCGTTTCGCTCTCGCGCTCGTAATTAGCACGTCTCACCCATACTCACCACCTTGGCTCGATCAAGCAGGTCATCGGTAAAGTACCCCAGGTTGGTCGTGGTTATGACCGTCTGGATATCATCGCCGATCAGCCGCAGAAAAGCACCGCGGCGCTCGCCGTCGAGCTCGCTCATCACGTCGTCCAAAAGCAGCAATGGGGCGGTGCCCAGGACATCGCGAGCCACGGCCACCTCCGCCACCTTCCAGGCCAGAACCAACGTTCGCTGCTGACCTTGGCTGGCAAATGAACGGGCGGAGCGGCCCGCCACGGCAAACTCAATCTCATCGCGATGCGGTCCCACCAACGTCACGCCGCGGCGAATTTCCTCGTCGGCGTGCTCATCAAGGGCAGCCAGCATGCGCTCGTACGCCCAGCCCTTCAGTTCTTCGCGATCCTCGACCTGGGGCAAATCCCCCAGCGTGGACGTATAGGTCACGTTGGCAGCCTCGCCGGATGCCACTTGCCCGTAGGCAGTGTGCACATGGCCCGCCAGCCGGTCGAGCAGGGCCAACCGGTGCACAAGCAGAGCCGAGCCCGCGCGGGCAATCGAATCGTTCCACGCGCCGAGCATCTCGCGGCAGCACCAGGTCTCCTTGAGCAAGGCGTTACGCTGGGTCACACAGCGCCCATAGGTGCTCGCAAGATCGGCATAGCGTGCGCTCAGTTGCATGCCAAAGTCATCGAGGGCGGCGCGGCGCACACTGGCGCCTCGCTTAACCATGTCCAGATGGTCGGGACAAAACAGCACGCTCGGCAGAACCCCGCGCACACCGGCGGCGGAGCATCTCTTGCCGTTGCGGCTAAACGAGCGCTTACCGTCCCCCGCGCTCAATCCCATATCAAGCACGCGGCCGTCGCCCTCGAGCCTCAGCTCGACCTTGCACGAGCCCACGCCGTCATGGACGAGCTCGGCTGCGGTCGGATGCCTAAACGAGGCGCCGCTCGTCAGCAGCTGCAGCGCCTCTATGAGATTGGTCTTTCCCGCCGCGTTGGGTCCCGCAAGTATCGTCACGCCCTCGTCCAGGGCAAGGCGATAGCTATCGAAGCTGCGGTAGTGCGCGACGGAAAGATCGCGGGCGAACATGGTCATGGCGCAGTGCTAGATGCGGACCGGCATGACCAGGTACAGGTAGTTGATCTTGTCGTAGGACTTGAAGATGCCCGCCTGCGAGTAGCTCTTGAGCTCCAGCGTAATCTCCTTCTCTTTGGACAGGGCATTGAGGCAGCCGAAGATGTAGTGGTAGTTGAAGGCGATGGTACCCGACTCGCCCTCGGCCTCGACATCGATCGTCTCCTGCGCAAGGTCCTGGTCATTGGAAATGGAGGACAGGCCCATCTGCCCGTTCTCGACATCGATCTCGAACTTGACGGCGGGGTTGGCGCTCGCGATAACGGCCACGCGCTTGAGGGCGGCGTTGAAGGCGGCGACGTCGATCTTGACGCTCGTCACGCACGAATCGGGGATGAGCTGCTTGTAGTTGGGGTACACGCCCTCGATGCGGCGCGACACGTAGGTGGTGTTGCCGGCCTCGAAGACGACCTGGGTGTCGGTAGCCCCGATCATGATGGTCGCCTGGCTGGCCATGATGTTCAGCGCGTCGTTAAAGGCGTCGGCCGGAACGTTGAGCTCAAAGGAGCCCTCGAGGGTTGAGGTCTCGACCTGCGTATCGCACACGGCCAAGCGGAAGGAATCGGTCGCCACCAGGCGCACGGTGTTGTTCTCGACCTTCATGTGCACACCACCCAGGATGGGGCGGGCCTTGTCGGTCGAGGTGACGCGCCACACGCGGCCGACCATTTCGGACAAGATATCGGTCGGCAGCTCCACGGCACTCTCGATGGCATAGGCCGGAAACTCGGGGAAGTCATTGGCGTCGAGCGTGTTCAGGCGGAAAGAGCTCTTCTCGCAACTAATCAGCACCTGGCGCTCGGACAGCTCAAAGGTGACCGGGGCATCGGGGAGGGTCTTGGTGATATTGGAGAGCATCTTACAGGGGATAACCATCTCGCCCTCTTCTTCGACATGCGCCGCGATGCGATGACGGATCGAGATGGTGTAGTTAGAGGTCTGGAATTCCAAGATGCCGTCTTGGGCCTTAACGAGCACGCCCGACAGGATGGGAAGGGTGGATGCCGAAGCGACACCCTTCATAACGACGCCGATGGCTTGTGTAAGCGAGCTCTGGCTGACGGTGAACTTCATCTTTTAATAC
>URBP01000088.1 GCA_900546105.1 uncultured Collinsella sp. | reverse complement strand
GAGCCTGTCGTTGGCGCCGGCCTATTTGTGTTTGTTAACGTCGTGATTGCGGGTTTGGTCACATCCGATTTTCAGAATTGATCACGATAGTTTTTCGGTTTTGAGCACGGCCACGCCGACCAGACCGCATGCCTTAACGTTGTCGGTGCGTCGTATCGGCAACGAGCAAAGGCAGGAGGGAATGATCGACGTGGACAAGATAGAGGACGCAGGTGGCGGGCTGCAGGGCCATGCTCGAGGCCGAGCTCGCGCACAGGGACGCGACAAAGAGGGCACGGCTGCTCAGGCAGGCGAGGCTCCCCGTGCACAAGTCGGCCGAGGGGTTCGACTGGTCGCACGTGCGGTTCTCCGAGGGCTGGGGCCGCGACGACATGCTTTCGCTGGGCTTCGTCGGCGCCCGCGAGGACCTCGTGTTCTTCGGCAAGACCGGCAGGGGCAAGACCCACATGGCCGTGGCCCTGGCGATGCGCACGGCCGCCGCCATCTGGTCGTCGCCGAACACCGCGCCCCACCGGCTGAACTCCAGGTTCGTGGTGATGACCACCGACTGCCGCTCGTAGGCGTCGGCGAACACCTAGAAGAGCGCGCGCGCCGTCGGGATCCAGCGGCAGGAAGCCGAGCTCGTCGATGACGAGCAGCCTAGCGCAGCCGATGAGCGCGGCCTCACGGTCAAGGCGCCCCTCGTCGCGGGCGAGCCGCAGCCGCATGACGAGCGATGACGCGGTGAAGAAGCGGGCCTCCATCCTCCGCTCGCACGCCAGCATGCACAGCGCCGAGGCCATGTGCGTCTTGCCGGTGCTGACGTCCCCCACCAGCACGAGGTCCTCGCAGAAACCAGTTTCATGGAGCGTTTCATTGAAAATCCCCCTAATCTAGCAACGGTTTAAAGTCTACTAGATTGGGGGGACGCGAGCCAAGTCGACAAAGGCAGTTAACCGGCAGCTATTCATGCCTCGATTTAGAACCGCTCGAGAATCTCCGCAGCATTCTCTCGCAGATAGATATCTAGGTCCGGCACGGCAAACTGCACGTAGCCCCTCTGTGGTGCCTGAATAACCTCTCTTTGTAGCAATTTGGCCCTAATAGAGCTGATCTCATTGGTCTTTTTACCCATGCGCTTAGCAATCTCGGCTGATTTGGACTGTTGTTTATCCTCGCACATCGCCAAAAGGTATTTGATATCGTTAAGTCCCAGTCCAGAAATCGCGGGCTCGTGAACAACATCGTGAAAACGAGCCTCTGCCAGCGCAATGCCTTCGGTGACATCGTGTTCGCTCACAATGGCACTTTTGGCACGATGCAAGTTGGCGCGCTGCCAAATGGAGTAACCGACCATTTGCACCAGATAGGCATAGCCCTTAGTGGTCTTAGCGGTTCTCGACAGCAGTTAAACCATTGTCTAAAGCGAGAAATACTCACTCTCGGCAGATAAGTTAGGCCCCAACCACGGATTACCCGTCAAGAAAAACTCCGGCCAGCGCTGCATAAACAGTGCCTGCTCGCGCTTCCAACGGCGCAGCTTCTCCTCGCTGGCCTCTTCCCTGCCGCGCGAAGTGAACTCGTAGTGGTACAGCTCGGCATAAGGCGTAAAGATGGTGCGGTAGCCCGCCTCCCATGCGCGCAGGCAAAAATCTGCATCGTTAAAGCCAACGGCGAACTCCTCGTCGTAACCTTCAACCTGCTCAAACACCTCGCGTCGGACCATCTGGCAGGCGCCCGTTACGGCACTAAAGTTGCCCGGACGCACAGCGCGGGCAAGATAGCCCTCACGCTTTGCCGAGAAGTCCTGGTTAGCATGGGCAAGCGCACCACGCACGCCAACCAAAATGCCGGCATGCTGCACCAGATGATCGGTAAAATAGAGTTTGGCACCCACCACGCCCGCATCGGGACGCTGCAGATAACCCATCATCTCTTCGATAAAGTCCGGGCTTATGACCTCGGTATCGTTGTTGAGCAGCAGTAGATAGTCGCCCTTAGCATGCTCAACGCCAAAGTTGATGATCTGGGAGTAATTGAACTCGCCCGGCCAGTACACAACGCGCGCGCTGCCCTTGCCACCAGATGCAGCGGTTACGCGCTCCGGCAGGGTTTCGTAATACGCAAACGTCTCTGGGACTTCGCTGTTGTTCTCCACCAAAACGATCTCGTAGTTGGCATACGTGGCCTTCTGAGCGATCGACATCACGCAGGCGTCGAGCGTCTCGACGTGATCCTTGGTGGGAATCACAATGCTCACCAGCGGTGCAGGCTCTGGCAGCGCATAGCGCATACGGTAGACAAACGGAGTTTCGGACTCCTCGACCGCTCCATGAACGCCCAGCGAGCCAAAGTGACGCTGCAGGGCCAGGCGTCCGGCCTCGATGGCATACGGTTTGCTGTCGGCGGATCCGTCGGCGGTCGACCCCGGATGCACGCGCCAGTGATACAACACGTGCGCAATATGCTCAAAGCGCGCGCCCGCCGCAAGGCAGCGGAGCGTCAGGTCGTAATCCTGGGCGCCCGCGACGTCTTCCGGCGACATGCCAATGCAATCGATGAGCGCCTTCTCCACCATCAGGAAATGCGTCACGCAGTTATGGCTATAGAGCAGGTCGACGTTGAGTCGCGTCTTAAAGACCGGCTGGCCCCACTCCCCCGTTTTCTGGAACATGTCCTCGTCGCAGAACAGGACCTGGGGACGCTCTCCCTCGGCAGCCTTGTTCAGCGCAGAAACATAGTGGAATAATGCGTCCGGTTCCAGGATGTCATCGTGGTCCAAGAACGCGATGTAGTCGCCTGTCGCTTGCTCGATACCTGCGTTGGTGTTGAGCACAATGCCGCCGTTGCCGGAAAGCTCGATGCGGCGAACGCGCTCGTCGTTGGCGTCTGCCGCAAGAGTGGCCACCGCGTCCCATTCGGGCGAGGCATCCATGAGCAGCAATTCCCAGTTGTCATAGCTCTGGGCTAGCACCGAGTCCAGCAGCTCGCGCAGGTAGACCCGATCAGTCTTGTAGCACGGCACCACAATGCTCACGAGCGGCCTATAGGCAAAGGCCGCCGAAGCGACACGCTGGCACACCAAATCGCCCGGCTTTGCGCGATGCTGTTCAAACCAACGTCGATAAGCTGCATCGTCTGCACGCGCGTCCTTCATGCGGTTCCAGCTGTCGTCGACCATGCCGTTGTACAGGCGACCATCCATGGCGCAAAACCCGCTCTGGATTAGGCCCGTGGGATCAGCCGCAATCGCGACAAAATCCCGTATATCCTGAGGCATCTCTACGCTCAGATACGTTTTATTGACGCGGCATCCGTTCTGCTGCGGCACGTCAACCTGCGATTCAAAAACATGCACGGTAACATCGATGGCGTTCATATGTGTATCGAAGATCTGGAACTCAGGGGTGCACTGGGGGTCTCCCGCCCAGGTAACCTCATAGCGCCACACCGCGCCGGCGTCTGCCGGCAAATAGCGAATGGCATCGATCTCGTAGCGACCGCAGCATTCGCCACGCTGCGCATCGCGGATAAGCGCGCACAGCGCAGGCTTTGCTTTGTAGTTAACCTTGGATTCCAGCTTGGCCACGCGGCTATCGGGGCGAATGGAGCCAAGCTTTTGGCCATCGGACGCAAATGCGACGTCAATCGTAGAGCCGTCCAAAAAGGGAAGCACCAAGACGGCGAGCTCGCGCTCGTAATCGGAAACGGAAGGGCAAAGCGCCAGCACACGGCCATGATCGACCGGGAGCACCAGCGACGGCACACAAGAACCGCTCGTCGTCGCATGGGCAAACGCTTGAGAACCCTCCCGTTCAATAAGCGCGGCGACATCCTGACCGGCAAAACGAAGCAGCACAAACAGACGGCCCTGACTGCGGCAAAGTGCCAAACGCTTGATACTCATCTACACTTCTCGCTTTCCCAGGGCGTTCGCTGCCATACGTTTGCAGGCACCCAGGCGTCCAAACCTCAAGACGTCGTAATCGAACATGAGCTTTTTGCACTCACGGGCATTGGGGACCTTGCTGGTAAGCGCCGCACGCACCATAGCGGCAACAGAAGGAGCGCATTGTGCGAGCGCAGCATCGCTGCCCACGGCAGAACCGGCAAGCGCCGCGGCAACGGCGGCAAACACCTTGCCGCAGTCCGAACCCAGCAACCTGAGCGCATCGTACAGCACCAGATCGCATAGGAAGTACGCCAGGTCATCGGCATACTGGACATCGAGACCGTCGCGTTGCCAGTCAGCCAGCACCGCGGAGTAAATCTTCACGTGCTCCAGCAGTCGTGTCTCGTCGTCATAGCGCATGGTGTCCATAAGCGAGCCCTTGCGCGCCACGCGGTAGTCATACAGCTTGTTCGAGATAAGCGCGGTCTTACGCGAACGACCGTACACGGCAAAATCGAAGACCTGGTCCTCGCCATACTTAACGGTTTCGTCAAACACGATCCCGTTGCCCAGCAAAAACTCACGCTTGCAGGCGGTGCGCCATGCAAAGGGGCGAGACGCTTCCTTAAACAGCAGGTCAGAGCTATGGCTTTCAAACGACACATCGCGCGGGCTCAGCACATAGTTAAGCCACGGATACCCCGCCTCCAGCGGATACGGATTCGCGCCAAAGGTCAACACGTCGCAATCCTCGCGTTCAAAGGCATCGACGATCACGCGGCATGCATCGGGCGTAAAGCGGTCGTCGGAATCCAAAAAAGCAACAATAGGCGCCGTGGACGCAGCGATACCCGCATTGCGGGCGCTCGACAGGCCGCCGTTGGGCTTATCGACCAGCGTAAAGCGCGCGTCCTTTTCGCAATAGGCAGCCGCAATATCGCGCGAACCGTCCGGCGAGCCATCGTTGACCAGCACGCCTTCCCAATCGGGCATGTCCTGCGCAAGCAGGGAGTCCAGGCACCAGGCCAGGCACTCCTCCACGTTATAGATAGGAACGACAACGGAAATCTTGGGGGTAGCCATAGTCAAGTGCTCCTACCGTGCGACCGGAACGTCATCGGGGTGCGGGTTGTCGCCGTAGGCGCGCTGATACGTCAGCACGCGCCAGACCAGCGGCAGGCCGCCGATCTTAAAGTAGTGTTTAAACGTATTGAGCTTGCCCGGCTTCTTAAAATCAAAGCGCGAATCGATATAGGCGCGGGGCGACTTGACCATCAGGCGCAAGTCGGTCTCGCCACGCGGATCGAACAGCGACAGGTCAAAGCGACCGGCATCCCAATCGGACTTGAGCTCGGGAGAGGCCTTCTCCCAAAACTGCTCGCGCAACTCATCGACCAGGCGCTCATCATTCCAACGGTACGTATCGACCTTCATGCGCATTAAAATGCCCTGAAGCTGAGCCTTGAGCTCGGGACGCTCGTCCAAAAAACGTTGCATCTCAGCATATTCGTCGCACACGCAAAACACCTTGTTGGGCGAATTAACTGAGCTCTTCTCGTTGTCTTGGCGATAGCACAAAATGGGGTCCGCAATAAACGCGGCACGCTCGGCGCATGCCCAGACCTTAAAGTTAAAACCCGCATCCTGATACGAAGCACCCGGCGTGGGAAGGAACCGAATCTGATTGTCGTTGAGGAACTCGCGCCGATAGATAGCCGACCAAATGGAAGGTTTGCGGTAGAAAATGCCCGGGCGATCGACGGGGCGATAAGCGGCGCCCGTCATATGCTCGTCGATGATCCCAAACAGCTCACGGCGTTCGCTGGGCGTGGACCAATACAGGTAAAAGTCGCCCTTTACCACATCGGCATGTTCAGCATCGGCCTTGGCGACCAGCTTTTGGAGCGAGTCCTCAAACATAAAGTCGTCGGACTCAAGGATGCCCACGTACTCGCCGCGAGCCATCTCCAGGCCGCGGTTCATCGAGTCGCCGTAGCCGCTGTTGGCTTTATCGATCATCTTTACACGGGGGTCGCGCTCCATGTACTCGCGGATGATATCCGGCGAGCTATCGGTGGAGCCGTCGTTGATACAGAGGATCTCGATGTCCTTGAGCGTCTGCGCCACGGCGGAATCGAGGCACTCGCGCAGATAGCGCTCGACATTGCAAATGGGGACAAGCAGCGAAACTTTAGGGGTATCAGAGTTCTGCAAGAGAACCTCCTGTTGAATAGCGTGTAACAGGGTTATTTTAGCAGCCGAGTTGCGGCGGGCGGCAGCGCTTGGAATTAGATAAAGCGCTCCAGGCAGGCTTTGAGACCGCGAGTCGAAAGATAGAACTGCGTGGCGTCTGCCATCGAAACGCCCGAGGTCGCCGCAACGAGCTTGTGGGCAACACGGCAAACGGCGCCCTTGGCAGGCATATCTGCCCAGTCCGTTCCCAAAAACGTCGCGAGGTCCATGTTGACGCGAGCCGCCACGCGATGGAAGTCATCGGCATCCAAGCGCGCCAGGTCGAACACAATTAGGCCCAAAAACCAAGTTATCAGCTCGCCGGGACACAGGTCCAAAAGACCGTAGGCCGCCCAGTCCTCCAAGACCTCCTCGAGCATCCTCATGTGGGCGTCAAGCTTTTTGGCACGAGCCTCGGCACTGTTGAACTCGTGCGTCGCCGATTCGCTCTCCATCACGTAGTGGTAGAACTTGTCCGGCATGACGACGGTCCTGCGGGCAAGCGCATAAGCCGCAAATTGGAAGACGACGTCCTCGCCCAAAGCCAAACCGGGGGCGAAGCGAATGCCTTCGCGATTGAGCAGCTCGCGCGAAAAAGCCGCACGGCAGGCATAGGGCTGCGCATTCGAATGGAACAGCAGTTGGGGATCACGGGCGCCGAAGGTACCAGCTTTGGGGCTCATGAGTTGCTGGACGCGTTTGGGGGCAGCATCGGCAGGTTCACAGACGCCGCCAAAAACGGCGGCCTCGGCATCCGCAGACTCAATGGCATGCAGCACGCGCTCAACCGTCTGCGCATCGATGTAATCGTCGGCGTCCACAAAAAAGACGGTCTCGCCCTCGGCGGTATCGATACCGGCATTTCGGGCACACGAGACGCCCGCGTTTTCCTGGTCAATCACCAGTACGCGATCGTCGGCCTGTGCGATCTGGCGCAACACGTTCAACGAATCATCAGTCGAACCGTCGTTGACGCAGACAACCTGAATCGAGCGCTCGGACTGGGCCAACAGCGAATCGAGGCATCGCTGAATGGAGCGCGCAGAGTTGTAAACGGGGACGACAATGGTAGCTTTAGGACACGAGGCCTCTCCCATGCCGACCTACCCCCTCAGCGATTCGATGAGGAAGGCAGCGACCACGCCTGGGCCTCCAACCGAGGCGTAATACTTAGCGCGCCCCAAGGCACCATCCGTCGCAAAACTCGGATGCTCGTCAACCCAGCCCTCAGGATCTTTGAGGATGGCAGCGAGATTCGCGCGCTTCCACGGCTTGAGGTCGTCAAGCGAAAACTCCCCCGCGTCCAAGGCCGCCTGAAATTCCTTAGCCATCTGAACCAGGAACTCCTTATAGAACTTAGGCGCCAGGCGCACGTAGTTCCACATATACGAATCGTACTTAATGAGCTGATTGAACTTGAGCATGCGCGCGACATCGCCGCTTGCGTGGTCGCGAGCATAATCCTCTCGAATCCAACGCTCAATCTCGGCATACTCGGTATTGACGCAAAAGACCTTAGCCGAAGAATTGACCGAGGAATTCTCGTTGTCCTGGCGATACGACAACACGGCATCATGCAGGTAAATAGCCTTATCGGCGCACGCGATCACCTTAAAGGCGAATGACGTGTCCTGAAAGGATGCCCCCGGAGTCGGCAGGAACGTAATGCCGTTGCGCTCAAGAAAATCGCGACGGTACACGGCCGACCAAATCGACGGTTTCTGCTTAAAGAACTGCGTCGTGTCGCTCGGGTGAACCGGCTTGCCGCAGTCCTGAGGTCTAAACATCTCGTGCAGCGAACGGCGCTCCTC
>URBP01000087.1 GCA_900546105.1 uncultured Collinsella sp. | reverse complement strand
CGCATGGTGCCCGACTACATCTCCGAGAAGAAGATGCGCGAGCTCAAGCTGTCTAAGGGCGAGACCGCCGGCAACGGCGATTGCTACACCTGCATGGGTTGCCGCAGCTTCTTGACGCCCGACCGCTCGGGCAACGGCTTTAACAATGTCGCCAACGCGCTGAACTATGACCCGACCAAACCTAAGTACTATGGCCGCTTTAACCAGGGTGTTGTGACCATCAACCTGCCCGATGTCGCGCTGAGCTCGCATCAGGACATGGACAAGTTCTGGAAGATCTTCGACGAGCGCCTTGAGCTGTGCCACCGTGCCCTGCTGTGCCGTCATGAGCGCCTGATGGGTACGCTTTCGGATGCCGCACCGATTTTGTGGCAGTACGGCGCCCTCGCTCGTCTGAAGAAGGGCGAGACGATCGACAAACTGCTCGTGGGCGGATACTCTACCATCAGCCTGGGCTATGCTGGCCTGTATGAGTGCGTCAAGTACATGACGGGCCACAGCCACACCGAGAAGGAAGGCACGCCGTTTGCCATGGCCGTCATGCAGCGCATGAACGACAAGTGCGCCGAGTGGAAGGCCGAAAGCGATATCGATTTCTCGCTGTACGGTACGCCGTTGGAGTCGACGACCTACAAGTTCGCCAAGTGCCTGCAGCGTCGTTTTGGCATTATTCCGGGCGTGACGGACAAGGGCTACATTACCAACAGCTATCACGTCCACGTGTCCGAGGAGATTGATGCTTTCGACAAGCTTAAGTTTGAGGGCATGTTCCAGCAGCTTTCGCCGGGCGGTGCTATCTCCTACGTTGAGGTTCCCAACATGCAGGACAACCTCAAGGCTGTCATTCGCGTGATGCAGTACATCTACGACAACATCATGTACGCCGAGCTCAACACCAAGAGCGATTATTGCCAGGTGTGCGGCTACGACGGCGAGATTAAGATTGTCGAGGATGACGGCAAGCTGGTGTGGGAGTGCCCCAATTGCGGCAATCGTGACCAGGAGAAGATGAACGTCGCTCGTCGTACGTGCGGCTACATCGGTACCCAGTTCTGGAACCAGGGCCGAACCGAGGAGATCCGCGACCGCGTGCTGCATCTCTAATACCGCTCCGGGGCTGAGCCGGGAGGGCCGCTTGGGCATTTGCTCGCTATTTCGGACAGTCCTGCGCAAGACGAAGGCCACATTAAGTGGCCTTCTTTGCGTGCGGAACTCATATCGAGCAAAAGCCCAAGCGGCCCTCTCGGCTCAGCCAAGTTGACGTAGCTGAGATGCGGCGCGCAGCCTACTCACTCCTCGAAGTTCTTAGCGGAAATGAGTTGAGCTGCAGCAGCGATTTGCTTGCAGCAACGGTTGAGCTGCAACTCAGTATTTATCAGACCTCGAACCCTATGCTCGATGTTCGCTTCGTTCACCGAGTATCGCTCGCGAGGGGTCTGGAGTATATCGTTCCGCCCGCAGTTTCGCAGGCCAAAGGCCGAGAATGTTTGAGGACGGAATGATATACTCCAGACCCCCAGGAAGGTTACTTATGAACTACGCGAACATTAAGTATTTCGACATTGCTGATGGAGAAGGCGTCCGCACTTCTCTGTTTGTGAGCGGGTGCCGTCGTGGCTGCAAGAATTGCTTTAACTCCGTCGCGTGGGACTTTGCCGCGGGCGAGCCGTTTGATCGTGCCGTCGAGGACAAGATTATCGAGAGCCTCGATCATCCCTTTATTGACGGCCTGACGATTCTGGGCGGCGAGCCTATGG
Source organism: uncultured Collinsella sp. (assembly GCA_900546105.1). Taxonomy (GTDB): domain Bacteria; phylum Actinomycetota; class Coriobacteriia; order Coriobacteriales; family Coriobacteriaceae; genus Collinsella. Next base: position 6,173 of record URBP01000087.1, on the reverse strand, counting down.
AGCCCGAGAATCAGGCGGGACTCGTTGATTTTGTCGAGCGTGTTCGCGCGGCCTATCCAGCGGGGTCGGGGAAGACTATTTGGTGCTTCACCGGCGATGTGCTCGAGGAGCTTATGCCGGGAGGCCGCCACCATACCGAGGTCACGGACCGTATCCTTGCCTGTCTCGACATGTTGGTGGATGGCCCGTTTGTTCAGGATCTGTATGATATCTCATTGCGTTTTAGGGGCTCGAGTAACCAGCGCGTGATCGATATGAACGCTACGCGCGCCCGTGCTGAGCGTGAGGGCGTTGCGCTTTGTGATGCGGTTGAACTTTGGCGTGATGATCCGGTCTATTCGACCCATACTATGTAGCTTGTGGTCGATGCCGAAGGGCGTGGTACCATAGCGCGAACGTGAAATCGGAAAAGTGAGGCCCAGATGGTCGATCAGGAAAAAGTCGAGGCCGCCATTGAGCTGTTGCTTGAGGGCATAGGCGAGGATCCAGCTCGTGAGGGCCTGCTGGAGACCCCGGCGCGCGTTGCCCGTATGTATGGTGAGATTGCCGGCGGTATGGACCAGAGTGCCGAGGAACACCTGTCCAAAACCTTTGCCGTCGCTTCGAACGATTTGGTTATCGAGCGCGACATCACGTTCTACTCGCTGTGCGAACATCATCTGCTGCCGTTTTATGGCAAGGCCGCCATTGGTTATATCCCTAACGGTCGGGTGGCTGGGCTTTCCAAGCTCGCCCGCACGGTTGAGGTTTATGCCCGCCGTCTTCAGCTGCAGGAGCAACTGTGCGCACAGGTTGCCGATGCCCTCATGGATTATCTCGCTCCCCAGGGAGCGATTGTGTTGATGGAGGCCGAGCATATGTGCATGACGATGCGTGGCGTGCAAAAGCCCGGCACCAAGACCGTGACGCTTGCTCGCCGCGGCGTCTTTGAGACCGATCCCGCGCTCGAGGAGCGTTTCTTTAGGATGCTGGGCCGCTAACCATGAGAGTCGTCAACGACTTTACATCGAAGACCGATGAGGGGACGTCGCGTCGCGGCTTTATGGCTTCGGGCCTGGCCCCCTTTGGTGCCATGCCTCGCATTGATTACATTTGTGCCAACGGGCTGTTCCGGCGGCACCTGGGCAACATCGTACAGTTGGAATCGGGGCGCATCTTCTGCCGCCACGGTATTGACCATCTGCTCGATGTCGCTCGCATTATGTGGATCAAGAATCTCGAGGAACAGCTCGAATTTGACCGCGAGGTCATCTACGCCACGGCACTTCTTCACGATATCGGCAAAGATGAACAGTATGAATCGGGTATATCCCATGATGTTGCAAGCGAACGCGTCGCTGATGCGATTCTCGGCGGCATGCCCGATGACGTGGCGTTTGAGCCGGCCGATGCCGCAGCCATTAAGACGGCCATTCTGGGCCATCGAAAGCTGCGCGTGAACAGCCAACCGCTTGAGCGTCTGCTCTATGCAGCCGACAAAGCGTCGCGCGCCTGCTTTGCATGCCCCGCGCGCAATGCTTGCAACTGGAGCGATGATAAAAAGAACCTGTCGATTCGCGTGTAGTTAGTTTGCGCGGTCGGGGTTCTAAACGAAGGAGACGATCGCGTTGAGTAACAAAAAACTGCCCGAGAATGCAACCAAGACTGAAGGTGCTGAGCTCGCCCGCCGTGGAAGGGGCGAAATATCCACCGCAACGGCGGTGCCTCACGTGAGCTATGACGATCTGCGCCATGCCGATCGTATTGTCATTGACGGCCTTGAGGTTTTTGCCAACCATGGCGTGTATCCCGAGGAGAACGCGCTGGGTCAGAAGTTCATCGTTTCTCTGGTGCTCTATGCCGACCTGCGCGCGGCGGGGGAGCACGATAACCTGGATGCCTCGATTGACTACGGCTCGGTGTGCCACGATGTCGATGGCTATCTGCGCGAGCATACGTTTAAGCTCATCGAGGCGGCAGCCGAGGGGACAGCCCAGATGCTGCTGCGCCGTTATCCCTCGCTGCTTGGTGTGCGCATAAAGCTCGATAAGCCGTGGGCTCCTGTTGGCCTGCCCCTGGCAAGCTGCGGCGTCGAGATCGAGCGCGTGCGCTAGTCGGCGCTAGAGCTTGTTGAGGGGTGGCTGCTTGAGCCGCTGAGACAGTGCTCTATTGTTGGGACAGTACGTGTCGAGCAGGGCGTGAAAGCGCTGATTGTGGCTCGGCTCGAGCAGATGGACGAGCTCGTGGGCGACAACCATGTCGAGGCATTCGACAGGGTAGGCGGCGAGCTCGCGCGCGATGCGAATGGCGCCGGTCTTGGGCGTGCATGATCCCCAGCGCGTTTTCATGCTGCGCACGGAGACGCGGGCCACGGTGACGCCCATTGCGATTTCGTACGCGTGCACCATATCGTACAGTGCCGTGGTGACCTCGGTTGCATAGAGCTGGTCGATACGGGCTTGGAGCTCATCGGACGTTAGGCCGTCGAGGATTGCGTGCCGCTTGGCCTGTGGGCCTTCGTCCGATTCATCGGTACCCATAAAACTTGCGAAGGTGGCCTGTTTGGGTCGCGGTGCGGGTGATGCAAAGTTGTGATCGAGTGCATCCTGTACCGTGATGGGCTTGCCCCAAAGTGCAATGATGGACGAGGGGCTGAGCGGCTCTCGTGCCGTCGCCTGACGTTGCTCGCGCTGGGCAAGTCGGCTGATAATCCAGGCGCTGTTGCGCTTCACAAACGCTTCGATACGCTCGCGGCTGGCGCCGATCGGTGCGCTGGCGTGGACCTCGCCGCTCGATGTGACGCGTAGGTTGAAGTTCTTGACGCGCTTTTTGGTAACGACGACGGGGATGGTCGTCCCATCCGGTCGGGATGCGGAAATCGTAAACTGCTGCGTCAAAAGCGGTCCTTCAGATCGGGGACGGCATGCCGGCCCGCTCAAGGGATGTGAAATTAATAACGCTCGAAGAAGGCAAGCGCGTTGTCGCTGCAGAGCTTTTGCATCACGGTCTTGCCAAAATGCTTGGAAAGCATGTTCTGGAACTCGGGCATCTTGCTGGCATCGGAGAGGAAAGCGGGCACCGTGGCGCCGTCCCAGTCGCCGCCGAGCGCGATGACGTCCTCGCCGCCCAGGTCGAGCCAGTGCTCGATATGCGCCGCCAGCTGGTCGAAGGTGACGTCTGCGGCGGTCTTGTCGGTTGCGTCGTTGGAAAGGAACTCACTGCAGTAGTTGAGGCCGACGATGCCACCCATGTCGCGAATGGTGCGGAACTGGTCGTCGGTAAGGTTGCGTTTGGCGCCGCAAACCGCACGGGAGTTGGAGTGGCTGGCGACGAAGGGACGCGTGGCGCGGGCGGCGGCCTCGTCAAAGCACTCATCGTTGAGGTGGGAGACGTCGAGCACCATGCCGGCGTGCTCCATCTGCGTAAGCGCCTCGATGCCGGCGGCGGTGAGGCCGGCGTGGGTGTCGTGGCCGCTCGCGAGCGGTCCCTGCGCGTTCCAGCTGAGTGACGACATAAGCACGCCCAGGCTCTTGAGCACCTCGATCAGCGCGGGGTCCTCGGCAAAGAACGTGGCGTTTTCGATGGTGTGGATGCAAGCGACCTTGCCGTCCTTGAGCGCGGGGCGAATGTCTGCGGCGCTGCGCACGTTGACCATACGGTCGTGGTTGAGCATTGCCTGGCCGCTCATATGCGCCATGATCTGCGCCTGGAAGCGCGCGGCGTGGGCGGTGGGAATCTCGTCGGGGACAAACGTGGCGAAGCACTGTGCCCACGGCGTGTTGCCGATCTTTGCGAGCGAGATGGCACAGGCGTTACCCTCGATGAGGTCGAAATCTTGCGGATGCGTTTCGTCGCCGGGGAAATAACCGTCGGTGCCGGCGGTAAAGCGCAGGTCGAGATCGAGCGTGGCCCAGCCGATTCGGTCGGCAGTGTCGCAGTGTAGGTCAAATACGGGATATGCCATGGTTCCTCCGGTTGCAGCGTTTCTTTGCAAACTGTCATTGAATTGTATGACTAGGGTATAGTTAGCGCCATATGTTCACGGCGGCCCGCGTTGTGCGCCGCCCTTATCACGGAGGTTACCATGTCCAACCAGGGCAAGAAGGTCAAGACCCATTATCGCGGCACGCTCGATGACGGCACGCAGTTCGATAGCTCCTACGATCGCGGCGAGCCGCTGGAGTTCACCTGCGGCGCCGGTCAGATGATCAAGGGCTTCGACGCCGCTGTTGTCGACATGCAGGTGGGCGAGAAGAAGACCGTGCACATTCCTGCTGCCGATGCCTACGGCGAGCACAATCCCGAGATGGTTCTGACCTTCCCGGCCGAACAGGTTCCCAACATCGAGCAGATCGAGAAGGGCATGAAGCTTTTCCTGTCCACGCCGAGCGGTATGCCCGTTCCCGCCGTGGTCATCGACGTAACGCCCGAGGCTGTGACGCTCGACGCCAACCACGAGCTGGCCGGCAAGGACCTCAACTTTGATATCGAGCTCGTTGAGGTCGAGGGTTAGAGTATGCCTGAACGCTTGGTTTCGACGACATGCTTGGGAAATCTCAACGATCCGTCCTATGAACTCCTGCTTCGCCGGAAGTTGGGCGGCGTCTTTGAAGTTGACGAGCTACTGTTCGATTGGGACCGGGCTGATGTATGCGCGTTTGCGGACGTGACGGAGCTGGGGCGCACGATCGATGTTCGGCTGGATGCTGCCGACGGCGGTCGTCTTGCCGATGGCGACGTGCTCGCCATCGACCGTTCGGGCATGGTGCCCGTGGCGGTTGTCGTGCGCCTGCGCAGCGCCGAGGTTTATTTGGTCGAAGTCGACCGCATGGATCCGATTGCGCTCGCGCATGCGTGCTGGGAGATCGGCAATATGCACGCGCCGCTTTTCCGAGGCGATTCGGACGAGCATACCGTGCGCATGTATACGCCGGTGCAGCCTGTTTTGGGCCGCATGCTCCGGGGCGTCGAGGGTGTTCGGCTCTCGGTGGTTACCCGTGAACTCGATGCGGACCGGCGCTTTGCATCGAGTGCGGCGGAGGCCGTCGTGAGCATGGCTCCCGACTTTACCATCGTAAAAAAGACGCGCGGCTAAGCGCGTATATACGCAAGGCGGGCTTTGAGGGGCGACCAATCAAGGTCCGTCTTGCTGTTGATAGGAGGCTTTGGGGAAGCATATGGGTCTTGAGGGAATCAAGCTGATTGCATGCGATTTGGACGGCACGTTGCTGCATCCGGGGGAGCGCGAGCCGCGTTCCGAGGCCTTTGAACTCATCGATGAACTGCATCGTCGCGGTATCGTGTTTATGCCGGCGAGCGGCCGTCAATATGCGAGCTTGCGCTACCTGTTTGCCCCGGTGGCCGATGAGCTCGCCTATGTATGCGAAAACGGAGCCCTGGTGATGAGCGAGGGGCGTGCCGTTGTCAAGCGCTCTATGGAGCGTGACCTGGCGATGGATATCGCGAATGCCGTGGTCGCCTACCCCCATGCCGACGTTACCCTTTCCTGCGAGGGGCACCTCTACACCATAAGCGGCAACGATGCGTTCGTCGACCATTTGCGCTATGAGGTCCACTGCGATGTGGCGGTGGTCGGCCGTCCCGAGGACATCGACGAGGACGTCATTAAGATTGCCTTCCAGATGCCCGAGGTGGATCAGCCGGCGGCCCTGGAGTATTTCGAGCGCCTCTTTAGCGACCGTGTTGACGTGATGACGTCGGGAACCGAATGGACGGACTTTATCGGTTTCGGTTCGGGCAAGGGCTCCGCGCTTGCCGATTACGGTCGTGCCCTGGGTATTTCGCCCGATGAGATGATGGCGTTTGGCGATAACGAAAACGACCGCGACATGCTCAACGTAGTGGGCCATCCTTATCTAATGGAGAGCTGCAATCCCTCTATGCGCGGCATCAACGACCACGTCCGCTACGTGCGCACGGTCGAAGAGGAGCTGCGCCGTCTGCTCGCCGAGTAGGTTTTCGGGACATACCTAGAAATCTATTTTTTGCTGCAAAGTGCGAAAAGGTGGATTTAAGGCATGTTCCAAACATTTACCGGCAGTCGGGGCAGAGACCCTCGAAGATGGTGTAGTGCGACGTGACGTGCCAGCCGATTTGCTCGGACGCCTTGGCGTCGATCTGGGCATCGAAGGGGAGCGGTACGTCGATGACGCGGCTGCACGAGGGGCAGATGA